>CAYPWB010000024.1:0-29112 GCA_964414315.1 uncultured Planctomycetaceae bacterium
CAGCCGTAGCCGCAGCCCGCCCAAATCGGTCAGTTATTGATTCGTGGGCCCTTAGGGCTTGCGAAGCACAAGCTTGTCGACGGTCTAAGAAGCGAGTAGAGTGCAAGGTATTGGCCCCATTCACAGCCCTGTTCCAGAGTTCGCCATGAACACATCCATTCAAGCTGAGGTTCCGGAGAAACTGCTTGAGGAGGCGCGGGAATACATCCGTGCAGGCTGGGCCACCGATCTAAACCAACTGGTGGCCGACGCTCTCCGGCGGTATCTCGAATCGCACTCGGCAGACTTGGCGGACGCCTTGGTGCGTGAAGACGTGCAATGGGGGTTGTATGGCCGCGAATGATCCGTCCCCCCGCATTGTCGTCGTATGCGACGCCGGACCGCTGATTCATTTGGATGAACTCCGCTGCGTTGGGCTGCTGTCGGATTTTTCTCGAGTGTTGCTGCCGAACTCGGTGTGGCGCGAAGTGTCCCGACATCGCCCGACGGCGCTGAGCGCACTTGGCCCAAAGTTGGAACAGTCGGCTCCGGCGAGTCAGATGCCCGCAGACCTGATAAGTCTGGGTCGACTGTTCGCTTTGCACAGTGCCGAATTGGATGCCCTGCGTTTGGCACGGGAGGTCGGGGCCGACCTGTTCTTGACGGACGATACGGCTGCCCGGCTTGCATCTCGTCAGTTGCTGATGCCCGTTCACGGAACCATCGGCATCCTGCTCAGGGCCATCCGTCGGGGGCAGAAATCGAAGGAGGAGGTTTCAAAGCTGCTCCGGTCGCTGCCCGAGGCATCATCACTGCACATCAGGAACTCTTTGCTGGAAGAAATCGTAGCGGAAGTTGAACGGTACCCGTGATTCGGAATTGCCGAAACGCTGTGCGCAAGGCCATCGTCGTATCCGGGAGGCTGGTGAACTTCGTGGCGGGATGAGGAACCATGACACCTTCGACGATTACACGCCGTCGGAGTTGGGCCGAATCTTCCAGTGGATGTGCGATGAGAACCACTATGGGGCGCCTGGGCCGGTGCAGGTGCGGCTTCTGCTGGGCCTCCTCTGGCTGCACCAGCGGCGCGACGAGCACTTCGGCAACGGCCGGCTGGTACGCAACGTGTTCGAGAAGGCCATCCGCCGGCTGGACAACCGCGTCGCCGACGCAGCCTCCCTGACCCGCGAACTGCTCACCACCTTCGAGCCCGATGACATCGTCGTGCCCGATTGCACGCCCGACCACTGGGCAAGTCTGCTCGGCCGGCCGTGGCAGTTTCGGGTAACGTGCGCCGGTTGCGGCAAGGAGAGCGCGGTTCCGGCCGAGTATCTCGGACGCCGTGCGGCGTGCAACCAGTGCGGGCATAAGTTCCGGCCGAATTGGGGGGGGGCGTGCGTCAAAGACGATGCCGATGGAGATGAAGGCGCTCCGCCGCAGGGGTAGATGCTACTCGAAATAGCTAGTTTTCGGGCCGTTTTGTGAACAATCGGAACGAAGCGCGTAGCAGTTGCGTACCACGGAATAAATGTGGTCGGCAGGCTGCGAAGTAGTGGTCGATTGCGAGCGCAGGGGCCCCCGCGTCGAGCGAAACCCGCACCCGGAAGGTACATGACAATTTTTTCCTAAAAAGATCTTGAGCCTCTTGACCAATGGAGGGCCGGTTGGCCAGAATAGCAGGTGGTGTTCGTCGTTGCCGGGCCCGAGGGAGCGCCATCGCCCCCGATACCCGACACGCACCAACGCCTGAAACACTCCCCCCCGGGCGCCGGCTGCAACATGCCGGGCAATCCGGTGGGGAGCGTTCCCGCCCTGAGTGCTTTGGTTCCCACCTGAATACCAAAACCCCGATGCTTCACAGCATCGACCAACGGAACAGAAACGAACAGAAAGTTCCCCGAACGGCCCGGTCCGGATGGCGCGAGCCTGCCGTTGCTGCGGGGACTGCAAAACCAGAGAGGCACGGGGGGAACGGAATCGCCCTCCGATGCTGTGAGCCCGAATTCTAGGAGAGAGCAATGAATTCCGTGAAGCCGTCTGCACTGGAAGAGGTTCAGGTTGTTGGGCGTTTGGAAAGCCTCCGCAAGATCCTGCAAGGCGACGACTACGCCGAGCACCTGCAGAAGCCGTTGGCCTACTGGGCACTGCCGACCGACCGCCGGCTGCCGCTGGCCTTCCTGGGACGGAAACTACAAGACCTGCTGGAAACGCCCTTCAACGAGCTTGCCGCCACGCCGGGCATCGGGCAGAAGAAGATGTGTTCCTACGTCATGCTGCTCGCACGCGCCGCCAACACCGACCCGTCGGAAATCCCTACCGAGGAACATCTGGCGCAAGAGATTTCGGCCCTGGCCAACGGCTCGAAGGCGGTCGAAGGAAACGGCCACGGTTTCGATCCGACGTCGGTGTCGGAGGTGGTGTGGTCGCAGTGGCGCGCGAGCGTGGTGAAGCACGGATTGGGCGAGGAGCCGTTGGGGCGGTTCGCCCCCAGCCTGCGCCACATGACCCGCGTCATTTGGAGCACGCCGCTAAGCGCCTACACCGACCGGACCCTGGCCGAGATGCGCAGCCTGCGGACGCACGGCGAGAAGCGAGTTCGCGCCATTCTGGAAGTGTTCCACAGCGTGCATACTCTGGTGGCCGGAATGGGCGTGCAGGATCACCTGGTTGTGCGCATCGTGCCCCGCCGGATCGACCAGGTGGAGCAGTGGGTGGGCCAGGCGCTGCAAACGCCGGGCATGCCCGGCGAGGAGGAACTGGCCGAGCATTTCATCGAACCACTGCTGGCCCAGGTCCGGATCGATGTGAACCAGCAGATCGCCGCGTTGGCCGAGAACCGATTGGGCATGTCGGGCCCGATTACCAGCGTGCGGCAGGCGGCCCGGGCGATGGGCCTCACACGCGCCCGCGTGTACCAGCTTCTCAACGAAATCAACGACGTGATGATCGTGCGCTGGCCGATGGGCCGACACCAGGTATACGAGTTGCGCGAGAAGCTGCACGCCGAGGCGGCCCAAGTGCAGCATCCGACCGACCTGCGGCAATTCCTGGCCGCCGTCGAACTGTTCTATCCCGGCGCACGCCGCGGCGCTGCGGGGCCGCTGGAACAGCCGTCGGACAGGTTCGAGGCCGACGAGCCGCGCGAGGCCGTGGCGCTAAGCGGTTGAGGCGGCGCTGCGGTGCGGCGGAAGTGCGGTTCGGGCACCACGGTGTGCGGAGCCGGGAGGGTCGGCTGCCCGCGAGAAAAGGCGGCCTGCAATCCTCCGGCGATCCGTCCGGCCGCGCGTAGGGCGCGCGGCGGCCAAACAAGTCCGCTAAGGCACTCGCTAACCAGCAGCGCGGCGTGGCCGGCCACCGAGCCGCTCCATCCCTCGCGGGCGGCCCATCGCCAGAAGACGCACGCCTCCTCGACGCCTATACGGAACGCCCCCGGCCGCGTGCCGAGCCCCGGCTGCGCGACGGTGCGGCAGGCGGGCTCCATGGCGCAGCGGTATCCCTGGTGCCGCAGGGCGAGCGCTAGCTCGATTCCCGAAAGGCTCAGCCCTCGCCCGCGTTGCCATGGGTCAACGGACTCCAGTGCCGAGCGGCGGTAGAACGCAGCCCGGGCATCGGGCCCGCACGGCGCCTGCCGCAGTTGCACGCGAGCGACGGGCCGGCCTGCCGCCAGGCAGCGCACGCGCCCTTCCCGGTCGTACGCCAAGCCGGCGGAGACGACGCGGTCGGGCCGGGCGCCGTCGAGCACCAGCGGCGCCACCGCGCCCACTGTCGGGTCGTCGAAGTGTGGCAGGGCGGCCTCGGCCCAGCCCGGCGCAACCGACATGCCGCAGGCCAGCACATGCAACACCGGCGCCTCGCACGCACGCAAGCCGCGGCGAATGCCGCCCAGCAGGCCGGCGTCGGGCCGCGACGCCACGAACGACACCTCGCCGTGCAAGTCGTACGGGTCGTCGTATCCCTCGTTCAACACGACGACCACCTGGCACGCCTCCGGACGGTTCTCCAGCACCGATACGAGTGTATCTTCCAGAAGCTTCCGGTTTCCCAGAAAGGGAACGACGATCGATAGCCGCGGCACGGCGAAATGCCCCTGATGTTGGAGTTCACGCTTAAGCGTGCGGGGCGACGCAAACGCTCGGTGCGCACGCTGAAGCGTGAACTCCAACGGCGGCCGGCTACGCCCGGTTCGGCGCAAGCTCACCCTGAGGATTATGTCGGTTTTCCAGCCTCCAGGCATAACACAAACTGCCCCGACCCCCACGACGAATCTTCCCTAAGCTGCCTGGTTTACTCAGCCCATCGGGCGAGCAGCGCAATGAGCCACTCGGCGGCCCCAGCCATCTGGGCGAGGCTGGCCCATTCCAGGGGCGAGTGCGGGCAATGCTGGCCGGTGGCCAGGTTCGGAGTGGGCAGCCCGCGGGTGGTCAGCAGCGATCCGTCGGTGCCGCCGCGCACGATCGTCTGCCGAGGCGCGCGTCCCAGCCGCTGCAACGCCTCCTCGGCAAACTCGACCGCCCGCGGCTCGCGCCGCAGCCCCTCGGCCAAGTTTCGGTACTGCTCCTTCACGGCCACGTCGAGGCGGGCGTCGGGGAACGCCTGCATGGTTTCGTCCGCCGCGCGGCGGAGCAAAGCGGCATAGTCGGCCAGTTGAATCGTGTCGAAGTCGCGCAGCAGCACCCGCACCGTCACTTCACCCACCCCGCCGTGCAACTCGTACGGGTGGATGAACCCATCTCGCCCGTCGGTCGCTTCCGGGGCGAGACGGTCGCGGGGCAGCCGGGCGAGGAAGTCGGCTGCGGCGCGCACGGCGTTGGTCATGCGGCCTTTGGCGATCGACGGATGGATGTTCACCCCGCCGATGCGCACCACGACGGCGTCGGCCGAGAAGGTCTCCACGTCGATCGTATCGGCCCCCTGCCCGTCGAGCGTGTAGCACGCCGCCGCGCCGATGGCGTTCAAGTCGAGCTTGTCGGTGCCGTGCCCAATCTCCTCGTCGCAGGTGAACACCAGACGCACCGGCCCGTGCTCAAGCTCCGGATGCTCGGCCCAATGGGCCGCTGCCTCCATGATCACGGCAATGCCCGACTTGTCGTCGGCGCCCAGCAGGGTCGTGCCGTCACTGGTGACGAGCGTGGTGCCGATGAGCGCCTTCAGCTCCGGATTGTCGGCCGTCCGGATTACCTGCTCCGGGTTGCCCGGCAGGGCGATGTCGCCGCCCGGGTAACGCTCGATCACCTGCGGCTTGACCCCGGCGCCCGACGTTTCCGGCGACGTGTCGAGGTGGGCGCACAGGGCCACCGTGGGCACGGGCCGGTCGACCGTGGGGGGAATCGTGGCCATGACAATTCCGTGCCGGTCCTGGCACGCGTCGGCAATGCCTAGGCCGTGCAGCTCATCGACCAGCAGCCGGCCCAATTCGAGTTGACCGGGCGAACTGGGGTATTCTTCGGCGCCGTCGCGGGCCTGGGTATCGATGCGAACATACCGGAGAAAACGCTCAAGCAGGGGGTTGTGGTTCATGGACCCATCTTCCCCCATCGCGCTCGGCCGTGTAAGGTGGGGTCCGGAGGCGGAAAACGGGACCGTGGTTCATGCCGCTTCGCCTCCCTTCGCAGCTTTGTCCTCGCCGCGCCTAAATCGGCCATTTATTCCTTCGCGAGCCCTTGGCTTCCCAGCGGCTACAACAACCGGGGAGCAGCCCGGCCCGAAACCCAACCACACAGGTAACACTTTGCCGAAAGCCAAGCCGAAGCCTAACGCGTCACAGGTGCGTCGTTACGCGGCAACCATCGCCCGCCGACTCAAGAAGCACTACCCCGACGCCACCTGCTCGCTGGACTTCCGCCGGCCGCTCGAACTGCTGGTGGCCACGATCCTCTCGGCGCAATGTACCGATGTGCGCGTGAACATGGTCACGCCCGGCCTCTTTCAGGCCTACCGAACGGCCGCCGACTTCGCCCGGGTCCCACAGGAGGAGTTGGAGGAGGCCATTCGCACGACGGGCTTCTTCCGCAACAAGGCAAAAAGCATTCGCGCTTGCTGTCAGACGATGCTCGAACGGCACGACGGCCAGGTGCCCGACACGATGGAGGCCCTGGTCGCCTTGCCCGGCATCGGGCGGAAGTCGGCCAATGTGGTGCTGGGCACGGCGTTCGGCATAGCGGTGGGGGTGGTGGTCGACACGCACATAACGCGCGTCAGCCGCCGCCTCGGCCTCACGGAGCACAAAGACCCGGAGAAGATTGAACGCGATTTGATGGCCCTGTTTCCCAAGTCGCGGTGGATCGACCTGGGCCACGAGCTGGTGCATCATGGTCGGCGTATCTGCACCGCGCGCAAGCCCAAGTGCGACGAATGCCCGCTCAGCGACCTCTGCCCGCGCATCGGCGTATAGCAGTAAACCCGCGGGACAAGCATCCTGCTTGTCAGAAGTTCTCAGCTTGCCGGTAGACCTTCCCCGCAAACTGGAAGCTTGCGCCACGGCGCACGCATCACGACCATCCCGCCGGGGGATCAGAGGCCGATCGCCCGCAGGCAGCATCGCTGCCTTGTGGTTGGGGGGAACGATTGCGGGCCGGGGCACTCAGTGCGGTTGTGAGGCGAATGCAAGCGACTGGAGGACCTCGCGCCGCTCGACGGTCACCTCCCGAGGATGCTCAATGCTGATACGGACTTCGTCGCCCTGAATGTCGACGATGGTCACAATGATGTTGTTGCCGATGACGATGCTCTCACCCTTCTTGCGTGGAATAACAATCACGTCCGGTATTCCTCTCGAGTGGCTGTTTGGTGATAAGGACACCCGCCATGGCTGTTGATGAGGCCGTTTCCGTTCAGCCGATTCGGTTATCATAGCGGATTGCTCGCGCCTGTCAACCCGAGTGTGCGGCAAAGGCGTCTTCTCGATTTTCTCCGGCCGATTATCCTGTTTTGGGCGACCGGCCCCCGGCGTTCGCGTGTCGTGCGACGGTTTCGAGCAATACCGTGCGGTTCATGGGTTTCGACAGGTAGTCGTCGCACCCGGCGTTGAGGCACTTCTGTCGATCGCCTTCCATGGCGTGCGCCGTCAGCGCGATGATGGGACCTTCGTATCCCTCGCGGCGCAGAAGGGCTGTCGCCTCGTAGCCGTCCATCACGGGCATTTGCATGTCCATCAGCACGACGTCGAACGGCTTGCCGGCGTCGCGCGCCGCCAGCGCCGATTCGGCAGCGAGTTTGCCGTCTTCCACCAGCACCACGTCGGCGCCGGCCTTATTCAGCAAGTGGACGATGAGCCGCTGGTTGTCCACGCCGTCTTCGGCCAGCAGGATGTGGGCGGCTTGCAGGTTCACCGTCTGCGGGGTTGCCGGCGTGCCCTGCGGCTGCTGCTGCGCTGCGCGGCCGTGAACGTCGAGCATGACGATCCCGTCGAGCGGACCGGTGGCGACACTCAGACGGAATCGGCTGCCGGCGCCCGGTCGGGTTTCGACGAGTTGAATATCGCCGCCCAGCGCTTCGGCCAGCCGTTTGCTCACCGCCAGCCCGAGCCCCGTGCCGCCAAACCGCCGCGTGGTGGACGTATCGGCCTGCGAGAACGGCTGGAACAGCACGGCGGTCTCCGCCGCCGTCATGCCGACGCCCGTGTCGACAACGTCGAAGGCCAGGGCGGGACCTTCGGCCGAGGCCGCCGCCATGCGAACCAGCAGCGACACGCAACCCTGTTCGGTGAACTTAATGGCGTTGCCCAGCAGATTCAGTAGGATTTGGCGCAGGCGAGTGGGATCGGTGCGAATGGTTTCCGGGATGAGCCCGTCGAACTCAACCCGCAGTTCGAGCCCTTTCGCGTCGCTGCGAACACGAATGAGCGATGCCACTTCCACGGTCAGCTTCAGCGGCGATACGTCGATTCGCTCCACCGCCAACCTGCCCGCCTCGACCTTCGAAAGGTCGAGAATGTCGTTAAGCAGTTGCAGCAGGTGCTCGCCGTTGCGCGTGATCGTGGCAAGGCACTCCCGATTGGTGCCCTGGCCGAATTCGCACTGGGCGGGGCAGCCGTCCTGGGCGAGCTTCGCAAAGCCGAGAATGGCCGTCATGGGCGTGCGGATTTCGTGGCTCATGTTGGCCAGGAACTCGCTTTTCGCTACCGTGGCGGCCTCCGCCGCGACCGCCAATTGCTCCGCCCGCGCAATGCTATGTTGAAGCTCCCGGTTGGCGCGTTCCAACTCCATTTTCGACAGGGCCAGCTCGACCTCGTTCCGCTTCCGCTCTGAAATATCCTGCATGGTCACCAGCGCCATGTGTTCGCCCCGGACGTCGATGGGGGTTGTGGAAAGCAGGAGGGTCGAGTCGTGGGTTTCGCCGTCCAGCAGGAAGGAATAGGATGCCTCGACCTGCAAGTGCGTCGTACCGTGCTCCAGGGTGGCAAGCACCGTGTTGCGGATAATGCACTGCTGACACATCTCGCCGAATCCGCAGCCGTCCTCGTGGTCGAGCGCGTACACGCAGCGCAGGGCCTCGCCGCCGCGCAGGCCGAGCATTTCCTCAGTCGACCGGCCGACGAATTGCGACGCGAACCCGTTCACCTGCCGCACGCGGCGTTCGCGGTCGACCACCATGAGCACCAGCGGTGCGTTGCGATAGATGGCTTCAAGCAGGGCCTTCTGCTCCGCCTGGGCGGCCTCCGCCCGCTTCTGCTCGGTAATATCCTCCAGGACCGCCACGACGGCGGTTGCCCGCCCTTCTCGGTCGCGGATGGGGGCGGTCGCAATACGGACGTCAATCGGCGACCCGTCCTTGCGTTGCCGGGTCAGTTCGAGCTGCGAGAACGTCTTCCCGTCGAGCATCTGCTTGCGCAACGCCGCAAACGTGTCCATCTGCTCGTCGGCCACGTAGGGAAGCATCTGTCCGACAGCCTCTTCCCGTGTCCAGCCGAAGATGCGCTCGGCGGCGTCGTTCCAGCTTCGCACCCGGCCTTCGGGGTCCAGCGTGATAATGGCCAGGGGCGACGCCGCGATGATGGCCCGCTGGAATTCCTCGCTTGCGCGCAGCTTCTCCTCGGCCCGCAACCGCTCGGTAATGACCTCCGTATAGACGATGATTCCACCGATTGCCCCATGGGCGTCGTACCATGGCCGGCACTCCCACCGCGTCCACTCCACGGTGCCGTCCTTGTGCGGATACGGATCCCGATCGGCTTGCAATACCTCGCCCGCCAATGCCCGTTGGTGTACGTCGCGCCACTTCTGCGGCAAGTCGGGAAACACATCATAGTGGTGCTTCCCGATGATATCCCGCTCCTTCACGCCGTATTCGTCGAGATAGCGCTGGCTGACGTAAACATATCGCAAGTCGCGGTCGTGCACGGCGACGGCACTGTTGGCGTGTTCGATGACGTAACGCATCAAGTCATGGGAATGCGCCAACTCTTCTTCCGCCTGCTTCCGCTCGGTAATGTCGCGCACGTTTGCCCAAAGGTAGTCGAGGGCGCCGTCGGCCCCGCGGACGGCATGGGCGCGTAACTCGACCGGGAAGACCGTGCCGTCCTTGCGGAGGTATTCTTTCTCGTACAGGCCGGAATAGCCCTGCTGCAATAGCCGCTTCTGCCATATTACTGAGGCTTCCCAGGCGTGCCACCGCTCGGGCGTGATCGCATAGAAGCTTGGCAGGCCGCGCAGCTCGTCGAGCGAATAGCCCAACATTTCACAGTAGGCGCCGTTGGCGTCGACAATGTGGCCCGCGGCGTCGACCATCACGTAACCGTCACGACTGCCTTCGAATATCTCGCGGTAGCGTTGTTCGCTTTCGGCCAGGCGGCGGGCCATTTCGATCTTGTGCAGGGCGAAGGCCAGGTCGCCCGCCACCTCCTCGAACAGGCTTTGCTCCTCGTCGTCGTGGGCGTAGGCGGGGGGCACCGAGGCGGCCAAGACGCCGTAGGTGCGGCCGTCCTGGATGAGGGCCCGGCACAGCCCGGCCCGCCCGCCGTATTCGCCGGCCACGGGGCAGTCGCGGCAGTGGGTGCTTGGGTCCTCGACGACGATTGTCTCGGTGCTTTGCAGCGCTCGCCGCGTGCAGCCGGGAAACTGGTTACGAGTCAATTGTTCGGCCAGCACTTCGAAGCCGCCGTCGAATCCCGAGGAGGCTGTGGCGACGACCCTTTTGGCTCCCTCCCCACCCGAGCGTTCATCTCCGACGTCGAACAGGGCAATCCAGGCGTTCAGGTAGCCCAACGTTTCGGTCAGGTTTTCGCAGGCGCGCTCGATCAAGCGGAACGGGTCGTCTTCGGCTACGATAAGCTGGTTGACGTTCCGCACAGCCAGCAGAACTTGCTTGATGTGCGCCTCGCGGGCCTCGGCCTCGGCCAGCCGCGCCGTCTTGGCTTCGGCCTCATGCAGCCGTTGCCTCAATTCCGCGATGACCTTGCGACTGTCGCTCATAGCACTCTCGCTCCGTTCCCAGGTCGACCGGACCACTAACGATCCGGCGTTTCCGTTTCCAGGTGCAAACCATTCGGCCGAACGGCTGGGTTCCGCCCAATACGGCGGACAGCGCGACGGAGCGTGCCTGCTAGCTGGCCGGGCTTTGCACTCAGAAGCGGAAGAGCCGACGATTCCCGTCCCTTTTTAGCGGACCATTGTGCCACCGCCGACGCACGCTGCCCAGCCCCCCCAAGGCAGATCGCCATTGCACTCGCACGGAGGCCCTTCGGGCTAGCCGGTCACCGGGAGCATACTGCGCAGGCGGCTCGCGGCCGCGGCCAGGAGGTCGACGGCCCGATCGAGCTGCGCTTCGGTGGTCGAGCGGCCCAGGCCGAAGCGGACGCTGCCGCGGACGGCGGCGTCAGGCAAGCCCAGCGCGCGCAGCACGTGGCTCGGTTCCGGCTCACTCGAACCGCAAGCACTGCCGGCGCTCAGGGCCACCTCACGCACGCCGGCCAGCAGCGACTCGGCGTCGAGGCCGGAAAACGCGACGTTCAGATTGACCGCAAGCCGCAGTTCCGGCCGGTCGAGTGCCGGGCCGTTCAGCGCCACGCCGCCCACTTCCCGGCAAAGTCGTTCAAACGTCCGATCGCGCAGGGCCTGCAACCGGGGGGCCTCGGCGGGCATTTCCTCGACAGCCAGTTGCACGGCGCGGGCGAATCCGACGATTCCCGGTACGTTGAGCGTGCCGCTTCGCAGGCCCCCTTCCTGCCCCCCGCCCACCAGCAAAGGCTCCAAGCTTACACGCCGGTCGCGCCGGCGAACGTAGAGCGCGCCGATGCCCTTCGGGCCATACAACTTGTGGGCCGTGAAACTCATCAGGTCGACCCCAAGCCGGTCGACGTCGACCGGCATCCGGCCGACGCCCTGGGTGGCGTCGCAGTGCAGCAGAACGTCCCGCTCCCGGCACAGGCGACCGATCTCGGCCACCGGTTGGACCGCGCCAATCTCGTTGTTCGCCAGCATGACGCTCACGAGGATCGTGTCGGGACGCAGGGCCTCGGCCAACCGCTCCGGGCGCACCAGGCCCGCTTCCGGGCTAGGCGCCGGCACCACAGGCAGCCGTGTCACTTCGCAGCCGGCCTGCTCCAGCCGGGCCAACGGTTCGAGCACCGAAGGATGCTCGGTGACGACGCTAATCAGATGCCGGTCCCGGCCGGCCGACCGCTCGGCGGCGCCGCGAAGCGCCAAATTATTGCTTTCGGTGGCCCCGCTGGTAAAGACGATTTCGCGTGCGTCGGCCCCGATGGCCTGGGCGATGGTCTGTCGGGCCTGGTCGACCGCGCGCCGCGCCTGCCGCCCCGGCTCGTGCGTGGCGCTGCCCGCATTGGCGAACCGCTCGGCAAAATACGGCAACATCGCCTCCACCACGCGCGGGTCGACCGGGGTTGTGGCGTGGTGGTCGAGGTAGATGGGGTCCATATCGCGTTTCTACAAGTGGTTTTGGGCACACCCGTGGAATAAGCTCCCCGTGGGACAAGCTTCCAGCTTGTCAATCCTTGAAGCAACCCGCACACGTGAAGCTTCGACAAGCTGAAAGCTTGTCCCACGGCGGGGAGTCGTATTGAATCAATCGGCATTATACTGAAATACTGCGGCCGATCAACGCTCACCCCTGGCAGTCGATTGCCGGGCAACTATAATGGGAATAGTCGGGCTCTGCTAAGCTTGACGGCGCGGAGCAAACAAAACAGCCCCGCGACACACGCAAGATAGCCCCTTTCGGCCTATTGCCATTCCGTCTTTCCGAGGGGACTTTAGGGGGATTCGGTGACACAGCTTTCGAGTATTGAACAGGCGATCGACGCGATTGCGGCCGGGGGCGTCGTCGTAGTGATGGACGCCGAGGACCGCGAGAATGAGGGCGACTTCATCGGGGCGGCCGAAAAGGCCACTCCGGCGATGATCAACTTCATGATCACCCAGGGACGCGGCCGGCTTTGCATGCCCATCCTGCCCGATATGGCGGAGCGGCTCGAACTGCGGCCCATGGTCGAGCACAACACGGCCCCGTTGCAGACGGCTTTCACCGTTCCGGTCGACCACCGCACCTGTCGCACCGGCATCACGGCCCAGGAGCGGGCCAAAACGGTCCAGGAGATTCTCAACCCGCAAAGCAAACCGTCCGACTTCGTCCGCCCCGGCCACCTCGATCCGCTCATCGCCAAGGAAGGCGGCGTGCTGCGCCGGGCGGGCCACACCGAGGCCGCGGTCGATTTGGCACGCATGGCCGGGCTCCAGCCGGCGGGCATTCTGATTGAGATTCTCGACGAGCAGGGCGACCGGGCCTCGCGCGACGACCTGTACCGGCTCGCCGCGCGCTTCAACCTGCCCATCATCACCATTGAGGACCTCATCCGTTTTCGGCGCCGCAGCGAGAAGCTGGTGTACCGGCTTGCCGAGGCGCAACTGCCCACCCGGCACGGCCCCGGACGCATCGTGGCCTACGGCGTCCGTTATGAAAGCCAGCAGCCGGTGGCCATTGTTTTAGGCGATCCGACGCGCGTGCCGGAGCCGCTCGTGCGGCTGCACTCGGCCTGCTTCACCGGCGACCTGCTCGATTCGCTCCGTTGCGATTGCGGCGACCAGCTCGAACTGGCCATGGAGATGATCGGCCGCGAGGGCGCCGGCGTGCTGGTGTACCTGCCGCAGGAGGGGCGCGGCATCGGCCTGGTCGAGAAAATCAAGGCTTACGCCCTCCAGGATCAGGGGCTCGACACGGTCGAGGCCAACATCGCTCTGGGCCACCAGGCCGACTCGCGCGATTACGGTGTGGGAATCCAGATTCTCAAGGACCTCGGGCTGTCGAAGGTCCGCCTGCTGACGAACAACCCGAAGAAGACCGACGCCTTCATCTACGGCGGGTTCGACCTCGAAGTGGTCGACCAGGTGCCGATCCTCGGCCCCATCCACGAGCACAACGAGCGTTACATGGCCGCCAAGCGCGATAAGATGGGCCACCGTCTGCCGTAGGTTTTCCGTGCAAGAAGCTGCCGCCTCGCGGCAACGGTTCTCAACGAAGTGTCCTGCAACGGTGCTTCAGCGGCATGCCGCCCCAGAGCGGATGGCCATGCCACTGGGGCTTCCTCGGGCGTTTGATCGCAAGTGCAACCTCTGCAACGATTTGCGTTCGAACGCTCAGGCCCGCCCGGCGGATACCGCAAGGGACCTTTACGCCCTTGGCCCCGACCAGCCGCGGCGCCGAACAACGACCGTTGCCACGACGGAAAAAATAGAGCGAGTTAGGAATCGGACTCCAAGACGTTCGCTGCGGGCATTGGGACTTTCCGGCTGCGTCGCTCCGTGGCCTGCCCGGCTACCGGGTGGATTCACGCCATACTTCCTGAGCGGCAGGTCGGAGCGCGGGCCGACGCGGTTTCGCCCTTGGCGGACGTCCAGCCTGGGAGGGGAAGCATGGGTAAGGTCGCGCTAACGCTTTACGTGAACGGCCGCACGCCACGCTCGGAATCGGCCATCGAAAACCTTCGACGGCTTTGCGAGGAGCAGTTCACCGGCCGGTACGAATTGGCGGTTGTCGATGTGCTCAAGCACCCTGACTCGGCCGAGTCGAATCAGATTCTCGCCACGCCGGCGCTCATCAAGCAATTGCCGCCGCCGATGCGCCACATCATCGGCGATCTTTCCGATCGTGAGCGGGTGCTCGTCGGCCTCGAGATCGACTGGAAAGCCTTGCAGGAGGAAGTTCAAGACTGGTCGGGTGGAGGAATTTCCATGATGCAAACCGCAGAAACCGCAGACGACTCGACAAAGGTTCTCGTTCACAAACTGCCGACCGGCATTCCCGGCTTCGACCTGGTGGCCCAGGGCGGGTTGCCGCGAGGCCGCACGACGTTGGTAGCGGGTACGGCGGGCAGCGCGAAGACCGTTTTCGCCGCGCAGTTCCTGGCGGCGGGCATCGCGCAGTTCGACCAGCCCGGCGTCTTCGTTACCTTCGAAGAGACGCCCGAAGACATCCGACTGAATATGCGCACGCTCGGATGGCCCATCGCCAAGTGGGAGCAGGAGCAGAAGTGGGTGTTCGTCGATGCCTCGCCGCGCCCCGGCGAAATGTGCTCGGAGGCGGGGCAGTACGACCTCGGCGGGCTGCTCGCACGTTTGCAGCATGCCGTCGGCACCGTCGACGCCCAGCGGGTAGCCCTCGATTCGCTCGGGGCTATCTTCTCCCAGTTCAGCGACCAGGCCACCGTGCGCAGCGAACTGTTCCGCATCTCGCGCGTGCTCAAACAATTGGGCGTCACCTCGGTCATGACGGCCGAACGCGAGCACGAGCACGGCGAGGTGGCCCGGTTCGGCGTCGAGGAGTTCGTGGCCGACAATGTCGTCATCCTGCGCAACACGCTCCAAGACGAGAAGCGCCGCCGCACCATGGAGATCCTGAAGTTCCGCGGCGCCGAACATCAGAAAGGCGAGTGGCCGTTCACCATTCGCACCCGGGAAGGCATTGTGGGCGTGCCGCTTTCGGCCATCCGCCTCGACCAACGCTCCAGCGATGCTCGCATCACCTCCGGGGTCCGGCAACTCGACGCCATGTGCGGCGGCGGATTCTACCAGGACTCTATCGTCCTTTGCTCCGGGGCCACCGGTACGGGAAAGACGCTGCTGGCAACGCACTTCGCCGCGGGCAGTTCCGACGAAGACGGCCGCTCGCTGCTGTTCGCCTTCGAGGAAAGCCGCGATCAACTGTTCCGGAATGCCGCCGGCTGGGGCATCGATTTTGAGCAACTTGAGGCAGCCGGACGCCTCTGCGTAAGCTGTGAATATCCGGAAGTGGCCAGCCTCGCCGACCATCTCATTCGCATCAAGGCCATGATCGACGAGTACCGCCCGAACCGCGTGACGATCGACAGCCTCTCGGCGCTGCAGCGAATTTCGTCGCCCGGCACGTTCCGCGAGTTCGTCATCGGGCTGAGCTGTTACTTGAAAAAGTTGGAAATCGCCACCTTCTTCACGGCGGCCACGCCGGCACTGTTCGGCGGCACCTCAATTACCGAGGCCCACGTGTCGACGATGACCGATTCAATCATCCTGCTGCGGTACCTGGAAATTTTCGGTGAGATGCGCCGCGGCGTCACGGTGCTCAAAATGCGCGGCTCGACGCACGACAAGGAAATCCGCGAATTCACCATCGACCACCAGGGCATGCACGTGGGCCGGCGGTTCCGCAACGTCAGCCGTATTCTGCAGGGCGATCCGTGTTGTATGTCGGCCGAGGAAGCCGAGAGCTGCGAGTCGCTTTCCCGAAAGGAAGTGCCGGGCCTCCAGCGGCAGCCGCTGGCCGGCCCGCCCGGCCGGTTTGCGGGCATCGATCCCGAATTGAACGGCGACGAGTCGGTGTCGCTATAGTTCGGCGTTCACTCGCCGCGGATACGTTTCGGCAAGGTGAAGGAATAGAGGCACACGACGGCGCCGGTCGACATGAGGCTCCAAGGGGCCCAGGGGGGCGGGGTGAAGGTCTTTTTCGGACCCTGCCGGGCCGGCTCCTCAAAGAACGACGTCGCCTTCGGAGGCGGATCGCGGAACACCAGCGTGGCCGACTCGACCCCCAGACACTGCAAACCCGCCAGCAGCAGGTAGATTCCCGTCGCCAAAAACATCGCTCGCCACATCGCGCATCCTCCGCCAAGACCGAGGGCCGGCTTCACATACCATCCTGGTATCTTGATCGGCCTCAGCGATTCGGCGGCTAAAGCGGAGAGTTTGCAAGAGCGAGGCGCACGGCCTGTCCCCCGCGCCGTTTACGACGAATATGCGCATTGCGCCCGGCGAGCTTGACAAGCAGGATGCCACCCCCCGTGGCGTAAGCTTCCAGCTTGCGAACTGGTTTGTTGGTGCTCGACAAGCAGGATGCTTGTCCCACGGGATGCTTGTCCGACGCGGGCATTACCACCGCAGGTCGAAGGAAATGCCCTCGTCCAGCTCGGCAACGTCCTGGGCAAGTTCGAGCCCGAGGACCGTTTCGGTGTTGTACATCGGCGGGATGTTCATGCCGTCCTTGGTGATCCGCACCAGGTAGAAGCCCGGGGCAACGCCGGGCGGATCATCGCCGCTTACTTCGATGCTGGGCATGACCATCCCGCTGGCGTCGGTGGTACCGGTGGCCGGCTGGATGTTGCTACCCAGGAAATCCTCGGGGTCGAGCGTGACCGTGGCGCCTTCGAGCGGACGGCCCCCGGCCAGAACGGTAATTACTGCCGTCATGCGTCCGACCTTCGATTCCTGCCACGCGCGGACGCGTGCGGCGATCTCGCTGGCTGAAACGGCGCCGTCGCCGTCGGTGTCGAGCCGCTCCAGTGCGGCCTTCAGCGACGGGGCCTGGTCCAGTTCGGCCCCCGACACCTTCCCGTCGCCGTCGAGGTCGTACTGACTCATCGCGTCCCGACCCGCCGAGCCGGGGTCGATCGACGGCGGATGCACACGCGACGGACGGCGCGAGCAGCCGGCCGCGAAAATCGTCAGAAGAACCGTGGCCGTAACGCACGCGGAAAAGCAATTCCTTCGAGACATAGCATCCCCTCCCGAGAACTGTAGATTAGGACAATCTGTACCACTAATATGCAAGATCGTGAACTTTTTCACACAGCCGTGGCCTTGGCTTCGAGCGAAAGCTCGCATTGGTTGGCGGCCCTGCCACCCTGTGCTTCAATATGGTAACCCAAAAGGACCCGCGTCTCAACTGGGGTCCGCCGCCAGGCATGCCTGCATGTAGGCGATGCTGTCGCGCACCAGCCGCTCGACCCCGGGATCGTAGTCGAACACCTCGACCGACACCCAGCCGCGGTAGTCCACTTCGCCGAGGGCCTCGAAGATGGGCCGGAAGTCCAGGTCGCCGAAGCCCGGCCCCTGAAGATTCGGGTCGTTCGCGTGGAAGTGGGCCAAGAGGCGATGGTGCCGGCGGATCAACTCGGGGATGGGCGTCGATTCGCTCGCCATCGCCTTGCAGTCCAGGTGCAGGCGGAACTGGGGCGACCCGACCGCCTCGATCAACTCGACGCCCGCCGCCGACGTCTGGATGAAGTCGGTTTCCTTGGGGGCCAGCGGCTCCAGCGCCAGCACGACGTCGTGTTCCTCCAGTGCGGGTACCACTTCGCTGAACACCTCGCGGGCGTATTCCAGTGCCTGCTGGTGCGAGACGCCGGGCAGCAGGTTTCGCTGCTGCGGCGAGCCGCACACCATCACCCCGCCGCCCAGGTCGGCGCAGAATCGGGCCAACTCGCGGAAGTATGTGGCCGTTTTCGTGCGGACGTCCTTCTCCGGCGAGGTCATGTAGAAGCCCTCGGTCTTGGCCAGCAGCCAGTGGATACCCACCACCTCCAGCCCGGCCGCCTCGGCCTGGCGACGCACTTCTTCGCGCCTAGCGGCGGGGATGTCGGTCACGTAGTTCGAAATGGTAAACGGCGCGATCTCGACGCCCGTGTACCCGCACTCGGCGGCGAAGGCGAAGGCCCGCTCCAGCGGCCAGTCCTGGAAGGTCTCGTTGCAGATGGCGAACTTCATGGTTGGGTGGCTCCTGGGTCAGTGGGATCTTTCCAAACGTGGCGTAAGCTTCCAGCTTGCGAAGCAGCTTTTCGGTGCTCCGACAAGCAGGATGCTTATCCCACGGGGCGTGGCGTAAGCTTCCAGCTTGCGAAATGCTCAAGCCACGGCCCCCGGCTTGCGCACGATGCGTTTGCGCTTCTGCCGGTCTTCCAGGCGGACGCCTTTGGCGGTGGCCGGCGCGCTGCGGGCGGGATCGGCGGGGCCGTTGAGCGGGTCGCCCGGCTTGATGCCCGCCAGTCGCTCCTCGATTTGCCCGCAGTACTGCTCGGATAGCTCGAACCCAAGGTAATGCCGCTCGAGCTTCTTCGCCACGGCCAGCGTCGTGCCGCTGCCGCCGAACGGGTCGAGCACCAATTCGCCCGGCCGGCTCGTGGCCCGGATGATCCGGCCCAGCAACTGCTCGGGCATCTGGCACCCGTGCCAACCGGCCCGCTCCTTGAACGTGCCGCACACGCGGGAGAAGTACCAGGTGTCGTCGTCGGGTTGGAAGCCGTCGGGCAGGTCCTGCGGGCGGAGGATCCAGGTGTCGTCGGGCAGCCGGCCCTTGGGGTTCGCGCGCCGGTCGCCGTACACCAACTGCCGCGCCGAGGGGACTCGAATGGCCGGATCGTCGGCGTTGAACGTGAACTTCTTCGGGTGCTTCACGAAATAGAACAGATGCGCGTGCGAGCGGGTGAACTTGTTCTTGCAGTTCACGCCGAACGTGTAATACCACACCACCCAATTGCGGCAATGCAGCCCCAGCTCGTGCGTGGCCGCCACCTTCAGCTCGGCCGCGAACTCATCGCCGATGGCCAGCCAGAAAGTACCGTCGGGCTTGAGCACGCGGGCCACCTCGGCCATCCACTGCCGGCTCCAGTCGAGGTAGTCGCGGGCCTCGCGCGAGTCGTCGTAGCTGTCGTACTCGTAGCCGATATTGAACGGCGGGTCGGCAAACGCCAGATCGACGCAGCCGTCCGGCAGCCGCTGCATGCCGAAAATGCAATCTTTGTTGAACAGCTTATCGACGTCCATCGCCACGGCCCGGTCTCCTCCGTGAGGTGCATTGAATGAATTGAATGATCGCATCGCCAGCATACCCGGCACGCGGCCCCGCGACCAGGAGCCCCCCTGATAGCAGGCGGCTCGCCCGGGAACCTGTTCTCCTTCCGCAATGCGGGTTGTTTCGCCCGTTTGTGGGGCTGCGGCACGTTGTTATAATGATTTGGGAGCCGCGCTTCGTATTGCCGACATCCGGCGCGACCCTTGCGGGCTTGGTCCTCTGGGGCAGTTATGGCGTTTCTCTCGGGTCGGTCTGCTCCCGTTCGGCAAACGGTATGACAAAGGCATCTCCCAAAGCTCGCAAACAGAAGGAAGCTCAAAATGGCGGCATTTTGCAAGTTCGTGCTCGAGCGGCGCGAACGTGGACAACAAGTACAAATGAAAGGAACCCCCATGCGACGAACCATGCTGTGCCTTTACGCCCTGGTGTTTATCACCGCTGCTGCCCGCGGCCAGGAAGCTACGCCGCTCGGGTCGCTCAACCTCGACTTGAGTCGCCTCAAGGCGTGGGGAACGAAGAGCTACACCTACGAGGCGTCCCGCCCCGGCGGCGAGCGGAAAACCATCATGGGACAATTGATGCTCAAGACGGAGGTGGCTGACGATGCCGTCTTGCTGGCTGACCGCGTGGAGATCCAGTTCAGGGGCGAGAGGCTTATGTTGGACTTGGCCCACCGGTGCAAGAAGGACAATTTCCTCTCGCCTGTTCGCATCGACTCGGAGGGCGAAGGAGACGACGAATTCGGCACGTTTGTTGTTACCATCGAGGGAGATGAGGCTACTGTCCGCTCCGATGGCCGGGAACGGACGATGGAACTGCCGGAGAACGTCGTCACATTCTCAGCGTTTTTTCGCCTCGTCACGCTTCTGCCCCGGCAGGAAGGCAGTCGCATATCCTTTCCCTATTGGCTGGAGTCGGAGGAACTCAACTTGAAGAAAGACTTCGTGGCCGAGTGTATGGGCTCGGACGCAATCCAGTCGGGCCAGGAAAGTGTGAACTGCACGAAGTTTCGGCTGACCGGCGGCGGCAACCACCCGGCTTACTACTGGGTGGATGGCGACGGCGTGCTGCGGCAGGTGTTGATCGATGAGAGGAAGCTGATCCGGTTGCGAACGTCTGGCGGCGAGCGCGTGCGGTCAGAGCACCGCTAGGCGCTCGTCGAATGCCTGTGCGCCTAACGGCACTTCGGCCGCGGGAACCTTGTCATGCACTTGGGCACCGTTGCATCGCGACTCCTTCGACCGCATCTTGTTCACTCAGTCGCTGCAACACGACCTGACGATCGTGACCGTGGACGCTACCGTGAAGGGCTATTCTTGCGTGTGTTTGTTCGCGGCAAAGCCGTTGGCCTGATGCGCACGCTCAAGCGTGAACTCCAACGGGCGGCAACCTACCGCCCGATGCAGTACAGGCTCTTGTGGCCGCGAATGAACAGACGGCCGTCGGCGGCGGCGGGGGAGGCGAAGGTGCGGTCGTCGAGCTGGTTCTCCGCAAGCCGCTCGAAGCGGTCGGTCGCGCCGACGACCGTACACAGCCCGTCGGTGTTCAGGAAGTAGATGCGCCGCTCGGCCAGCATGGGCGAGGCGCGGTAGTCGCCCCGGAGGCGTTCCTTCCACTTCAGCCGGCCGTCCAGCGCGTCGTAGCAGCGGACGATGCCCTGGTTGTTCACCATGAACAGCAGTTCGCCGGCCAGCAGCAGGCTCGGGCTGTCGGAGGTGCCCTGGTCCTCGCGCCACACGACGGCGTCGCGCGTGAGGCGGCCGTCGCGCTCGGGCCGGACGGCCAGCAGGGCCTCGCGCATGCCCTGGATGGCGTACACCATGCCGTGGCCGGTTACCGGGGTGGGCACCACGCGGTTGCCCACCAGGTCGGGCAGCCGCCACAGCCGCTCACCGGACAGCGGGTCGTAGGCGTCGAGCACTTGGCCGCCCATCGCAATCACCTCCGGTCGGCCGTCGCGGGTCCACAGCACGGGCGTGACGTAGCTATCGCAATGCTCGCCCGTGGCGGCGGTCATCCGCTCGGTGTACCACACCTGCTCGCCGGTGCGCTTGTGGTGCGCGACGACGTAGCTTTTCGACGGCTCGCCGGGCAGGTCGGCGCACGAATCCTGCATGCACACCGAGATGACGAGGTCGCCGTGCAGGATAGGGCTGTTCGCGTGGCCCCACCAGATCGTGTACGGGCCGTAGTCGTCCTGCATGTTCCGCTTCCAAAGCTGCCGGCCGTCGAAGTCGTAGGCGGCCAGGTCGCCACTGCCGAAGTGGACGACGACCAGCTCGCCGTCGGTTACCGGCGAGGGCGAGGCCAGGTTGTGATCGCGATGGAACTCCTGCCGGCGGCGGCGGTCGCCCTTCTTGCCCCAGCCCTCGAACGACGGGGTTTCGGCTTGCGCTACGGTGCGCTGCCAAACGACCTTGCCGGTCGCTTTGTCGACGCGCAGCAGGACCAGGTCGCGGTCGTCGACGTGGCTGGTGACGAACAGGGCGTCGTCCCAGATGGCCGGCGTGCTGCTACCCCAGCCGGGCAGCGGGCATCGCCACACGACGCCCAGGTTCTCGCTCCACGCCACCGGGAGTCCCGTAGCCGGCGAAACGCCGTCGGCGTTCGGGCCCCGCCACTGCGGCCAGTTGTCGGCCCAAAGCGGCGCAGCGAACAGGGTTCCGTAAAGCAGGCAAACAAGGAAGCGAAGGCGAACGGTCATGGCAGGCATGGGGTTGGCGAGGGGACGGCGGAAGCTTTCCAAGTGGTGCAAAGGATCGCGGAATAAATGGCTGCCGGACTGAGCACCTTCACCCTCCCGCGCAGCGGGAGGGTCGGGCGCGGTAGCGGCCGGGGAGGGCAGTTCGTATGTGGATACCGTTTTGTTCGGCGGGAAGGCCCTCTCCGGGCCTGAGAGCCCGACTCTCCCGACAAGCGGGAGAGTGAGTTCAGTCATTGCCGTTGCTCAAGTGTGAACGACACAAATCCGGAAGGCATTTCTTCCCCGCTCCGAAGCGTGAACTCCAACGCTGCAAGGGCACGGCCGTCGCATACCCGCGCCATGGTATTCCGGTTTGAGGCCGGCGTCAAGGCTGTGGCGAGCCTGGTTCCGCCGCCCGAAGGGGGCATAGGCCCGCAGTCCCACTTGTCGGTACAATGGGCGTATGACAATCCTATTTCTCCACGGTTGGCAATCGGTTCCCGGCGGCGTGAAGCCGACGTACTTGAAGCGGCAAGGCCATACGGTGCGCAACCCCCATTTGCCCGACAACGAGTTCGACCTGGCCGCAGGCATTGCCCAGTCGGTGTATGGGCGGCACCGGCCCGACGTGGTCGTGGGCAGCTCCCGGGGCGGCGCGGTAGCGATGAACATCGATGTCGGCGAAACGCCGCTGGTGCTGTTGTGCCCCGCATGGAAAACCTGGGGGACGGCCGCGACGGTGCCCCCGGGCACGATCATCCTGCATTCCCGTTCCGACGAAACCGTACCATTCGCCGACTCAGAGGAGTTGGTTCGAGCCAGCGGTTTGCCGCCGGACGCTCTGGTCAAGATCGGTTCCGACCACCGCCTGGCCGATGAGCCGTCCTTGGCGGCGATGCTCCAGGCCGTGGAGCGGGCAACCGGCGCGGAATAGGCTGCCGCAGCCGAGGACCCTGCTCCGGAGGCATCGCGGCGCGAACAGGCCGGGTTCTTCACCGTTCACTCGTCGGCGGTGCAGGCTGCCCCCTCCGGCTGCACGTGAGGGGGACCGTCCCCAGGGAACGGTCGCGCCGGGGTCAGTCCTCCTCGTCGTCCCAATCGTCGTCGTCGTCCCAGTCGTCGTCATCCAGATCGTCGTCGTCCCAATCCTCGTCTTCGTCGTCGTCCTCCTCATCGTCATCGTCGACTTCTTCCCAGGGCTCGTCGTCGATGTCTTCGTCTTCATCCTCATCTTCGTCCTCATCTTCGTCCTCGTCCTCGTCCTCGTCCTCGTCTTCGTCCTCCCAATCATCGTCTTCGTCCTCTTCGTCGAGGTCATCCTCAAAATCGTCGTCGTCATCGATGCTTGCGTCCAACGGGTTCTCTTGGTACTCACCGTCTTGGAGCGGTTGCTCCTCGTCGTGCCACATCGAATTGCGCCGGGATTGGGTCAGGGTTGTCACAGCACTCTCCTCCGAAACGGTTTTCGAAATACTTTTGGAGTTGGAACAATCGTCGTCGGCCGAGGCCTCGTGGCCACGGACCGCCGAATGGGACGCCGGCTCAGCGGGAGGTGGCAACTCGTCGAGGTGGCGGAGTCCAAATACCTGCAGGAAACGACGTGTTGTGCCGTACAGCAAAGGCCTCCCCAAGTCGTTCGAGCGGCCGGTCACGCGAACCAGGTCGCGTTCGATCAATTGGCGGAGCATTTCGCCGCATTGGACTCCTCGCACCGCCTCCACGTCGGCCCGCAGGACCGGTTGCCGGTAGGCCACCACGGCCAAAGTTTCCATGGCGGGGGCCGACAGCCGCACGTCGGTCGCCGTGCTGTCGAGCCGCCGCAGCCAGGGCGCGAACTGAGGCCGAGTGAGCAACTGGAAGCCGCCGGCCACCTCCTCCGCCCGAAACGCACATCCCTCGCTATCGTATCGGCTGTTCAGCGAGCGGACTAGTGTACGCGCTTTCGTTCCGTCCGCCAAGTCGGCCAGTTGGGCCAGTTTCCGGGTGCTCAACGGCTCCCGTGCCAGGAGCAGCACGGCTTCCAGCCGCGCCAGCACGGGATCGCGTGCGAGGGCGGATTCGGGGTCCTGGCCGGGAGCGGCGCCGCGAACCGGGACTTTCCAGGGCCCTCGCCCCCCCCTGCGCGAAGGCCGCCAGCGGCGCGGCAGCCGATGGCGCGCCGCCGCGCTGCCCAGCCGCTCTCCCAAATCGATCCTGTTGCCGCGCGTTCGCATGCACGTCAACCTAAACGGAGAGGGCCCCCTGTGGCAAGACCGGTCGGTCAATTCCCGTACCGCGCGGCGCGCCAATTCTCGACCTGCTGGAGCACTTCGGCCATGGCGCTGAGGGGGGCCGGGCTCGTCGCTTCAAAGCGATACGTGTAGTTCGGGTTGCCGGCGATGGCGATTTTGCAGTAGAAACGGAACTGCTCCTGGCGGTCGCCCCACGATTCCAGGAGCACGTAGGTTGCTCCGAGTTCCTTCAACCGGTCGCAAATTGCCTGGAATTCGCCCGTCGCCGGCGGGCGTTCCTGAGAAGGGGAAACCAGGGCGGCGCCCCGGCCCCCCGACGGCCCGACCGCCGCCTCGTAGGTCGCAGGCAGAACACGGCAGCCGTCGGCGTCGCATGCAACCGCATCTGCCGGCGCCGCCTGCCGCTCGGAAGGGATTGCGGAGGGCTGCTCCGCCGTCGGCCACTCAGGCGCTACAGATTGGGGCCCATTCCGCAGCAGCGGCTCGAACAGCGGGGCTTCCTCTGCCGTCTCGGCTTCCACGGCCACCGTACGAGGCGTCCACCAGGTGCCCATCACCCCGTCGATAGCCTCGGGCAGCGCATTGCCGAAGACAGCCACCAACGGAATGGCCACGAGGCATCCGAGCATCACCACAGCACGAATTACAACAGCCACAGAGGATTGTTCCGCCAACGGCGACTCCTTTCGCCGGCACCATAAGAACGCAAACTGATTGACTACGCCCGACGCCCGGGCAGCTTCCCGCGGAAACGCCGCACCGGAACCCACCCTTACCGGCCGGTGGATTTGCGGCGTTTGAGGGGGTTGCTTTCGACCGTTCCGCCTGATTTTGGGAAACGCAGGACTCCCTCGCTTGGGCGCAAAGGGGCCCCAGCGGGCGCCAAGCTGCCGCATCATACGAAGGGTGGTTTGCCGATGCAATCGCAATTACCGCGAATTTCGGGGCCTTCCGCTTCTGGCTGCCAAGCCCGGCAAAGTAGCAGGCACGTTCCGCCGTGCCGTTCGCCCAGTAGGCCAGAAACCGGCGGTTCGGCCAGATGGTTTGCACCAGGAAACGGGAGTCGCCGAAGTTTCGGGCCCTTGCCCGAGTGATGCCGGGGCGTAAAAATGCGTTTGTGGACACGATTTATCTCGACCATAATGCGACGACGCCCATCCACCCCGAGGTGGCCGAGGCGATGGCGCGCTGCTACACGGCCGGGTATGCCAATCCGGCCAGCCGGCATCGGCCGGGCCAGGCCGCCCGGCACGTGCTCGAGGAAGCCCGAGAGCAGATCGCTGAACTGCTCGGCGCGAATCTTTCCCACCCCGACCCCGACCGGCTCGTGCTGACCAGCGGCGGGACCGAGGCGAACAATACGGCCGTTCTGGGCATTTGCCGGGCGGAAAGCGACGACGCCGGGCAGGTGATCATCTCGGCGATGGAGCATCACAGCGTCATCGGCCCGGCCGAATACCTGCTGGAACGTGAGTGGCGGCTCGATACGCTCAGTGTCGACCCGAACGGCGTGGTGCGCCGCGAACAGCTCGCCGGCCTGCTTGGACCGCAAACCCGGCTGGTAAGCGTGATGCTCGGCAACCACGAGACGGGCGTGCTCCAGCCGGTTGGGCCGATGGCCGCCGAGTGCCGCGCGGCGGGCGTGGCCCTGCATACCGACGCCGTGCAGGTGGCCGGCAAGCGGCCGATCGACTTTCGCCGGTTGGGCGTCGACGCCATGAGCATCGCGGCGCATAAGTTCCGCGGGCCGCCGGGAATCGGCGCGCTGCTGCTGCGCGGCGACGTCGCCTGTGCCCCAATCCTGTTCGGCGGGCACCAGCAGGCGGGGCTCCGGCCGGGGACCGAGCCGATCGCCTTGGCGGTGGGCATGGCTGCGGCGCTGCAAATTTGGCAACGCGAGGCCGACGAACACCTGCGGCGCCTCGCTGCACTGCGCGATCGGCTCGAAACGGGCCTGCTGGCCGCCCGGCCCGACCTTGTGGTGCACGGCCGCGCGGCCGAACGCCTGCCGCAAACCAGCAATATCGCCTTTCCCGGCTTCGATGGACAGACGCTCCTGATGGCCCTCGACATGGCCGGCGTTGCCTGCTCGGTCGGCTCGGCGTGCAGCAGCGGCTCGACCGAGCTGTCGCCCACGCTCCGCGCCATGGGCCTGCCGAATGCCCTGGTGCGCAGTTCGCTCCGGTTCAGCGTCGGCGCCACGAACACGCCGGAGCAAATCGACGAGGCCGTGCGGCGGATTTGTGACGTGTGCCGGGAATTGGGTTAGCTTCACGCTCCCTCTCCCGTCGGGAGAGGGGGTTCGGATAGCCACTGAGCCGCGAGCGGTGATGCGATGAAAACCACCGGCACGGAAACCGATCGGCCGTCGCACCGCGGTTTCGCCGCGCTGGCCGGGCGGATGTCGGGGTATACGAGCCGGGTGTTGCTTTCGGCCGTGGTCGTGGTGGCGGGCGTCGGCTTCGGGAGGCAGGTGCTCCGCTGGTGGCGCGACGACGCGGCCGCCGGTGCCCCGCCGCCGGCCGCCGCCGTCCCGGGCCTCGGTGATCCGTGGGCAGCGCACGAGGTGATTGTGGGCGATCGGCCGTGGTCGATCGCGCGGCAGACGTTCGAGGGCGATGCCGCAGCGGCCGTCGCCGCCCTGCTGGCCGCCTGCCAAGCCGAGGCCGGCGAGACGGACGTCCTGCTCCTGCCCCAGCCTGGTTCCGAGGAACGCGAGCTGCTCGCCCGCCTGGCGGGCGGGGAGCCCGACGGCCGCGCGCCGGGCGGAGTTTCGCTGTACGCGTTGCGCGACGGCTTTCCGATGGTGGTGGGCACGCGCACCGGCAAGCCGGGCGCCGGTGCGTCGGCCCAGGACACCGAGCCGAGCGTTGCCGTCTGGGGCATTGCCGTTCCCGCTGCGCCGACACGCTGGAGCCTGTACACGTTCCGCCCGAGGCGGCTCCAGGACGATGCTTCCACCGGCCGGCCTCGCCGCGAGCGCGCGGGCGAGCCGACCGCCAAGCCCCCGACCCCGCCACTACCGCCCGGCTGCAGGCAATTGCTTGCCGTGCAGGCGGCCGGCGGCGACCGGTCCATTGTGTTCGTCGGCCCCGGCTCGCCCGACGAGTGGAAGGCGTTCTACGACGGCTGGGCGGAGGAAGCCGGTTTGCAACGGCAGGGCCGCTGGCAGCCGTCCGTCGGCGCATGGTACGCCACCTACCGATCCGCCGCGCCCGACCGCACAACGACCGTCGACTTCCACCTCGACCGCGGCCGCGGCTTGATACTCATCACCCCGTAGCCCTGCCGCGAACGCAAACCGGCGCACACTTCTTGCACCCCAACCCCCGTGCCTTTACCAGCCCCGTCGAGCGCGTGCCGCCGGTCGTGTGGCAGTACGAAGTGTCGGGCAAGCAGGTGCTGCGGCAATGGTTCAGCTACCGGCAGAAAGACCGTTCCCGGCCCATCATGGGCGACCGCCGCCTTCCATCGAAACTGGGCGAAGTCCAGCCCGACCACTGGCCCGCCGAATACACCACCGACCTGATCGACCTGCTGGGCGTCCTCGGCCTCTTGGCCGAACTCGAACCCGACCAAGCCCGCCTGCTCGACCGCGTGTGCTCCGGCCCCCTGCTCCCCATTTCCGAATTCCACGCGCACAACGCCCTCGCAAAACCCCCACCCGTCCCCGCAAGCCCGCCTCCCGCGGGCAGCGAAAATTGTTCGACGGCGGGTGAGTGCGGGTGCTGTGCGTGGAATCGACTTGGTCCTCGCCTGATGACCGCTCCCGGACCGCAGTCCGCCCTGGACAACCGGCGGGCGGGCCTCTACACTTGCCTCAATTGATTCTTACCTCTTGCAGCAGGCCCAGCCTGTCCTACGCGGCTAAAGACTGCCGTCCCGTTTACCCATCGACCCAGTTTCGACTGAATCGACACAACCGCAGGCTTCACGCAAAGACAATTGGACGTTGGCAATGACCGAAGAAAACGACGTGCTCATGCAATGGCTACGAGTCCAGATGCTTCGCCTTCGAAGCTTCGATTGGGGGTACGGTTCGTGGCGTACTCACTGGCTCAAGGATGGTGTCGCGAAATTCGCTTCACACTACTCCATCGAAACGCTAAGCAGGCAATTCGACGTATCGGAAGAACATATCCTCAGTTTCATCGAGTCAACCTTTGCATTGGAGGAAATGGCCGGCAAGTCGTTTACCGCAAGTTGGACGGGTAATGGGTTGACTTTGTCGTGGTTGGAGGAAGGTATCCGAGAGATGAAAACTGATATTTCACAGGATTACTTTGAAAAGGATGGGGACTATTTTGCAACCTCTCGCTGGGTCGAGAAGATCGTTTATCTCGACGGTACGGAACGAACGGTTCGCGATTCCGGAGTGATGGGTCCAGCCGAGATCACAAAAGAACAATTTGAGGATGCGCGGAAAAGAATCGAAAACCAAGCAGCAAAGTAGTTTGTGAATCGAGGATCGCGTAACCATGCCCTGAACCCGAGCGGCTGGCAACGTGTTGGGTGAAATCAAATCCTAAGCTTCCCAGTTACGCTATTCTTGGTGGCTGTCACCGTTTCCGGGCCAAGCACGCAAGTGCCGGGGTGGGCCTATCAGAGAACCAAACGACGGACGTAGTCACCGCTGTCCGTATAGTTGCAGGAGCCTTGCAGCCCAAACTCCCGCCAAATGAAATCAATCGCGGGTCGCAGTAGGCGTGCAACGCCCGGCGCCAAATTGCCATCCGAGACACTGCGAACAACCACGGGATCGGCAGCAATGTCAGCTTCGGGGAATGGTCTACGGCTCGTTTTGGAATTGGATACAAGCAGCCAGTAGTCCTTGATGTCAAGTAAAGACACACAGATATGCCACGGCAATGTTGCCTCGATTGACCGAAGCGCCTCCAAGTACCGCGCCACCGCCACGATTATGGTGGCCTCGGTAGCGTCTGTCGGAACGATCAACTCCTTCTCGGGATGATAGGCAGGATCGAGCACCCAAGTATCTGCCGCCAAGATCATACCATCATCGTAAAGTTCGGTGATCGCGCAACGGTCATCATGGAGCGTGCCGACGGACAGTACGGAACGTCCTCGTATCTCTCGGTTCCAACCAGTTTGCCCTGGTGGTGGTAGGTTTTGCTCACACAATGCCTGTGATTCGTAGTTCTTCCCGGG
>CAYPWB010000025.1:0-1157 GCA_964414315.1 uncultured Planctomycetaceae bacterium
CATATCCGTCTTCCTCCAAGTGCCGGCCGAAGGGGACAGTCTCATTTTCGCGGCGAATGGAACGTTTGTCCAGGCGAATGCCTTGTCCGCCGCGAAAATCGGGACAGTCCCCAGCGTGCTACAACGTCGCCATATCGACATTGTTGAAGTCGCGGCGGTAGTAGCCCATGTACTGGACTTTGGCTTCCATGGCGGCGAGGACGGCGTGGGTGAAGTTGACGTTTTCGAAGGTTTGCGCGCTGCCGAGCCCGCCGGGGGTGAACACGTTGATTTCCATGAGTTTGTCGCCTACGATGTCGAGCCCGACGAGGAACATGCCGTCCTCGACGAGTTTGGGGCGGACAATTTCGGCAATTTGCAGCGCGCGGCTGTCGATGACCGCCTGGGCCTTGTGCCCGCCGGCGTGAATGTTGCTGCGGATGTCGTCGCCGGTGCGCTGGCGGCGGAAGGCGGCGTAGCGGCCTTTGTAGCGCAGCGGCTGGCCGTTCATCATGAACATGCGGGTATCGCCCTCGACCGCCGCGGGCAGGTACTCTTGGGCGATGACGTACCCGTCGCGCGCGACCGCGTCGATCATCTGGTTGAGGTTGCCCAGATCGTTCTGCCGGATGAGGAACACGCCCTCGCCGCCGGAGCCCTGCAGCGGCTTGATGACGATATCGCCGATTTCGCGCGCGAGGGCGCGGATTTCGCTGCGGTCGCGGGTGATGAGCGTTCTCGGGCGGACTTCCTCGGGGAACAGTTGGAAGTACATTTTGGTCATCGCCTTGGCCAGGCCGTCGGGATCGTTCAGCACCACCACGCCGCGGCGCAGGGCCGCGCGGCCGAACATGATGCCGGCGGTCGTGGCCCAGGGGCGCTTGATGCGGTCCTCGGCCGGATCGTTGCGGAGCATGAGCACGTCGAGGTCGTCGACGGTAATGCGTTCGACGCGGGCCTTCGCGCCCTGCAATTCGGCCAGAAAGGTCTTGTTCGACTTGTAGTTGCTTTTTGGCACGGTCCTGGCCCGGGCACGCACCGATCCGTCCATATCGAACGCCAAATCGCCCACGCCCATCAGCCAGGCTTCGTGGCCGCGGTTGACGGCCGTCATGGCGAGCCGCGTGGTGGTGTAGCCGGTCTGTTCGGTTTGGATGTCGTTGACAATGAATCCGATT
>CAYPWB010000025.1:1257-28432 GCA_964414315.1 uncultured Planctomycetaceae bacterium
CGACTCGGCGAGTCGTGCTACTGTAAACCACCGACTCGGAGAGTCGGGCTACTGTAGGGCGACTCTCCGAGTCGCCGATCCGATCACTCACGACTCGGCGAGTCGTGCTACTGTGGGGCGGTATTACTCCAGCAGGTCGGTGACAGTCAGGCCGTGGCGGAGTCGGGCGAGGCGTTGCTTCACGGCGGGCCGCTCCAAGTAACGGGGCCGTAGCGGCGCCGGCCGGAGCACCTGGCGATGTTGCAACTCGCGTACCAAAGGCACGTGGTCCACGCCGATCTTGCCGACCAGCAGCGGCTCCAACTCGCCGCCGCCTCGCAGGTAGTCGAGCACCTCCACAAGTCCGCGGAGATATACCACATCCTTGGTCAGGCCACCACCCCGGTACACTCGCATTGCGATAGTATACGCCAACCGCTGCGCAAAACCGTAGGTGCGGCAGAGCATGCGGAACGTGTCGACGAACGAGGCGCCTTCGATCAGTTGATGGGCGGCGACCACGCGGGCGGCCAGCAGCCGCATCCGGCCGCGGCTGAGCCCGCCTACCAGGTACTCGGCCAGGACCGCCAGCCCCTCCTGCAAGGCCTCGTACCCGGCCAACCCCGTATGCAACTGCGCGAACCGCTGCGATTGGCCGTTGAAATAGGTCAGCAGGTGGGTCCCGACCTCATGCTGCAAGAGGGCGTCGACGCGGCGGGCCGGCACGCGCACCTGCCGGCCCACCAACAGGGTGTCGCGCGAGACCAACAGCCCCGAGTAGAGGTCCTCGCGAACACTGACCTTGGCGCGAAACGCGCGGTACTGTTGTTGGTATTCAGCGATTTCGGCTGCGGCCTGCTCGGCGAAGGCGTGGGCCGCCACCTGCTTGCCCGCACCATCCTCCCGACTGTGCGACGGAATGCTCGAAAGCAACTGGTGGGCGAGCATCAGCAGCGGGGACGACGGCGGGCCGTACACCTGGAGGCTGCCCAGGATGAAACGCGGCGTGCCCACGTCGGCCAGCATGGTAATCTGGCGGTCGATTTCGTCCTGGCGCTGGTAGAACAGGTCGGCCAGCGAGGGGTCTTCGGTCCGCTCGATGGGCACCTGGTACAGGCGGCGTTTGAGCAGAGCGGGATCGAAACTGAGCGGGCGGTAGACGAATTGTGGTGGAACCTGGAACAGATCGCGGCGGAAGGCCCGCCAGGCCGCTTCCGCGTTCACCGGGGTCACCTGAAGCAGGAAGTCGAACGAGCCGGCAATGGCGGCCAGTTTCCGATCGACCTCCCAAACGGCTTTGACCATCGCGCGGCGCCCGAGCGCGTAATGGTGTTGCGGCTTCGCCGGCGTATACGTGCGAGTGAACGTGAAGAACGCCTGCTTCAGCGCCCGGCTGAGCCCGCGACGTAAAATGCGAAGCGTGGGCGCGAACACCTCGTCGGCTTCCGCCTCGCGGTAGATGGGCCGGACCTCCAGCCCGAGCATCCGGCATCCGAACCTCGCGGCATCCTTCGCCGACATCAGCGGCGGCAGGCCGGGGGGGCGCGCGTTGCTGTGCGAGCGGACCTCCACTTCGGCACGCTGGCGATGCACCTGGATGCGTCCCAACGCCTTCACCAGCGTATTGACCGTGCCGTGCGGCACTTCCGAACCGTGCGCGCCGACGGCGAACGCCGGCCGCCACTTCGACGGCACGCCGTGCACCGGCGACGTACCCGACGGTGGGGTGTCGAGCCGGATGGGCACCGGCGGCGCGGCGTCGGGCAGAAAGCGCGCCGGCTCGCCGTCGTCGGCGGCCCAAACCTCGATCAGCAGGAACGCTCCGAACTCGTCGGCCATTTGCGCGACAATCCGCCGCACCAGCTTCGCAATGCCGCTACGATGGCGGCGGTCGCCCGGCGCAACCAGAAATGCCGCCTCGCTGTCGACCAATTCGGAAGTGCCCGGGTCGGGACGATCCGTTGGCCGGCGGTAGAGGCACAGGAAGGGCAACTGCCGGTCGATGTGTAGCCGGCCGTCGTCGGGCAGGGTGCGCCGAATGCGGCGGTTGGCAGCCAGCCGCGAGCAAACCTCGTCGACGAATGCGTTGGTGATCCGCTCGCGTGCGGATTCACGTTTCTTGACTGCCACGGTTATGCCGTCCCTCCTGGTAACGCCTGCATCGCTTCGCGCGCGGCCGCCGTCAATGCGCGGCCCATTGCCGCGTGCGCTTCTCGGTCGAGTTCCCCGGTCCATTCGTCCATGAAGACTTTTTTGACTTCGACCGCCAAGGCGCACGCCGATTCCGGGAACGTCCGGTGAATCCACTGGGCAAAATGCCCACCTTGAAACTTTACATTGCGGCGTACGTCGAGGGGTTGGCCGCTGTATCGAACCGACCGCAAGACGCGCTCGAAACCTTCCACAACAGGCCCCCACCGGCCGAGGTCCATGTTGCTCGTTCCGATGTTGACCGTCGGGTTGGCGTCCGGGGCATCGAACGGGGCCTGCGGTCCGTCACGGCGATGGTTGTACGAGTGCAAATCGAACACTACCACCTGCCCGTGGCGCTCGATCAGCCCCGCCAGTAATGCCTCGACCTCCTGGTAGAATAAATCGTACACCCGATAGGAGCCTTCCGTAACCGCCTGCGGCAGCGTCTCTCGCCAAACGTGCAGCCCCCAAGCATCGTCGGGCCGCAGATACACGGACCGTTCCCGCGGGCGGTTCAGGTCGACCTCGAAGCGCGAGCGGTGGACGACCATTCGGGTGGGGGCCAGTGCAGTCCAGGGGGCGGTGTAGGGATCCTCTTCGCGGCGTCTAGCGGAGCCGGAAATCGCCAAAAGGGGGGTTAGTTCGGCACGCACTTCGTGTCCGTCGTGGATGGCGGTTGCCACAAGCGGCCCCTCGCCGCGATGAATGCTCCAAGCTGGGTTTACCATGGGGTCTTCGCTCCTCCGGCATTGGCGACTCTGGTACGACTCTACGAGTCGTTGGCTTCTAGGGTCCGAGGATCAGGGCTCTTGCAGAGCCATGGCGACTCGGAGAGTCGCCCTACTGTAGCACGACTCTCCGAGTCGTTGGCGATGGTAGCACGACCCTGCGCTCCATTGCGCATCGTACCGTGGAATCGCCGCCCTGCAAGCAGGCTCAGGCTCGTGAAATGCACCGAACCGACACCGGCTTTATCGTTCGACCCCAGGGGAGGGGCCTGAACTACCGGCAGGCGAGCCTGGCTGTGCGTTGGCACTGCCAAAATGGCAGTTCTGTTCCGGGCAGGCGGACGCCGGTACGCGGGAAATGGCGGCTTCCTCAACCCGGCGGGCAGGCAAAATGCCGAAAACCGCTTTTCCGGTAAGGGTTTAGCGCACCAGCCGCGCATTGGCGCGCCGATTGCTTCAACAGCGTTCCAACGCGCCGAACGTACGCAACATTGGCAGGCGGCTCGCCGTGCGACGCCCCGGATGGAGCGAGGAGCGTTTTTTGAGGCCTTTCCGGCATCGGGTCGGGGCCTGTGGCAAAACATACCAGTCGCGATGAGTTTTCGGAGGCTCAAACAAACATGGCAAAGAAAAAGTCCGCAAAGAAATCCGCCGGGAGCGTCAAGCTGCAGCCGCTGGGCGACCGGCTGGTCGTCGAACGGGAAGAGGCCGAGGAAGTGACCGCCGGCGGGATCCTCCTGCCCGACGCCGCCCGGAACAAACCCGCACGAGGCACCGTGGTGAGCGTGGGCGACGGCCGATTGCTCGACGACGGTTCGCGTTCGGAAATCCAGGTGAAGGTGGGCGACCGCGTCCTGTTTAGCTCCTACGCCGGCGAGCAGTTCACGATCGACGACCGGGAACTCCTGCTGATGCGCGAGGACGACATCCTGGCAGTGATCGAGTAACGGGCGTTACGAACCATCCATGGCGGGTAGCACTCGCCGCAAGCATAGCTAAGGAGAAAGACACAGATGGCAAAAATGATCGCATTCGACCAGGAAGCCCGCGATGCCCTGCGCCGCGGCGTTTCCAAGTTGGCCCAAGCGGTGAAAGTCACCCTCGGGCCGCGGGGGCGCAATGTCATCCTGCAGAAGAGCTTCGGCTCGCCGACCGTGACCAAAGACGGCGTGACCGTGGCCAAGGAAGTTGACCTCGAAGACGTGTACGAGAACATGGGCGCGCGGATGGTCCGCGAGGTCGCCTCGAAAACCAGCGACGTCGCCGGCGACGGCACCACCACGGCCACCATCCTGGCCGAGGCCGTCTTCAACGAAGGCCTGCGGGCGGTTGTGTCCGGCGTCAATCCGGTGCAACTGAAGCGAGGCATGGACCGCGCCGTGGAAGATATTACGGCCAAGCTGAAGAAGATGTCCATTCCCGTCAAAGACAAGAAGGAAATGGCTCAGGTCGGCTCCGTCGCGTCGAACAACGACGAGGAGGTCGGCAACCTGCTGGCCGATGCCATGGAGCGGGTCGGCAAGGACGGCGTCATCACGGTCGACGAAGGCAAGAGCCTCGCCACCGAGGTCGAGTGGGTCGAGGGCATGCAGTTCGACCGCGGCTACCTGTCGCCCTACTTTGTCACCGATCCGCAACGCATGGAGTGCGTGTTGGAGGACGCCTATGTGCTCATCCACGAGAAGAAGCTTTCGAGCGTGAAGGAACTGGTGCCGGTTCTCGAGGCGGTGGTGAACGCCAGCAAGCCGCTGCTGATCGTGGCTGAAGACATCGACGGCGAGGCGCTGGCCACGCTGGTGATCAACCGGCTGCGCGGCACGTTGAAGGTGTGCGCGGTGAAGGCGCCCGGCTACGGCGACCGCCGCAAGGCCATGCTCGAAGACATCGCCATCCTCACCGGCGGCACGGCCCTGTTCGAGAGCCTCGGCAGGAAGTTGGAAAACGTGACCGTTGCCGACCTCGGCCGCGCGAAGAAAATCGTGGTCGACAAGGACAACACGACGGTCATTGAGGGCGCCGGCAAGAGCGGCGAAATCAAGGGACGCATCGAGCAGTTGCGCCGCGAGATCGAGAACACCACGAGCGATTATGATCGCGAGAAGCTCGAAGAGCGCCTGGCGAAGCTGGCCGGTGGCGTGGCGAAGATCAACGTGGGCGCCGCGACCGAGAGCGAAATGAAGGAGCGTAAGGCCCGCGTCGAGGACGCCCTGCACGCAACCCGCGCCGCGGTCGAGGAAGGCATCCTGCCCGGCGGCGGCGTGGCGCTGGTTCGCGCAGCCGCGTCGGTCAAGCCCGACGGCCTCAGCGGCGACGAAGAGGTGGGCTACAAGATCATATTGCGGGCAACCCGCGCGCCGCTTACCCAAATTGCCGCCAACGCCGGCCAGGACGGCGGGATCGTGTGCGAGAAGGTGAGCGAAATGAAGGGCAACATGGGGTACAACGCGGCGAAGGGCGAATACGAGGACCTGGTCAAGGTCGGTGTCATCGACCCGACCAAGGTCACCCGCACCGCCCTGCAGAACGCGGCCAGCGTGGCCACCCTGCTGCTCACGAGCGATGCCCTGGTGGCCGACAAGCCGAAGAAGGAAGATGCGCCCGCCCACCCGGGCCACGGCGCCGACGAAATGTATTGATGCGGGTAACCGGAGATTCGGGGCTGGGGAACGCCCGAAGTGCCTCCGCCGCCCGGTTCCTTTGATCCCAAAGCAGTTCCCCGATTATCCCGCCGGTTCCAGGCTCGCCTGGAACCGGCGGTTTTCGTTGGGCGAGGGACGGTTGGGGAACAGGTCCATTTCCCAGCCAAAATGCACTGATTCCATAGTGCGACGATACCGAAGGTCGAATTGTCTCCGGTGCCGGCCCGAGGGGAAGCCCGGATTCCCCACCGATGCACCCGGTGCGGTTGCAAGGTATAATGCCGAAAACCGTTCACTCGCAATGGGAGACTGCGTCATGATGGTGACAAGTTTTCGTGTGCAACTCTTTCTAACGGCCTTCGCCGTGGCTGCCGGCTTTCCGGCATTGGGTCTCGCGGCACAAACTGCGAACGTTGAGGATGGTATCGTTGCGCCCGGCGCCGAGCTGATCGAGGTGTCTTCCGACTTCAAGTTCACCGAAGGACCGGCGACGGACGCGGCGGGCAACGTTTACTTCACCGACCAGCCCAACGATCAGATTGTCATTTACACCACCGACGGCGAGTTGAAAACGTTTATGAAGCCGGCCGGCCGCAGCAACGGCATGTTCTTCGACGTGGACGGCACGCTCATTGCCTGCGCCGACGAGAAGAACGAGCTTTGGCGGATCGACGTGAAGACCAAGAAGGTGACCGTCCTGGCGCAGCGGTACGACGGCGGCCTGCTGAACGCCCCGAACGACGCCTGGGTGCATCCGCAAAAGCGGTGGATCTATTTCACCGACCCGATGTACAAGCGCCCCTGGTGGGATCGCGGCCCGACCGAACAGCCGACCGAGGGGGTGTATCGCATCAATGCCGACGGGTCGGGGCTGGTGCGAGTTGTCGACGACCTGGTGCAGCCGAACGGCATCATCGGTACGCCGGACGGCAAAACACTGTACGTGGCCGACATCCGGGCTCGGAAGACGTACGCTTACGACATTCAGCCCGACGGGTCGCTGGCCGGCAAGCGGCTGTTCTGCGAACCGGGCTCCGACGGCATGACGCTGGACCGGCACGGCAATGTCTACCTGACCGGCGACGGCGTGCTGGTGTACAACTCCGAGGGTGAGCGCATCGAGCACATCGAGGTGCCGCAGCGGTGGACGGCCAACGTCACTTTCGGCGGCAAGGACCGCGACCTGCTGTTCATCACCGCCGGTCCGGCTGTTTATACGCTCAAGATGAACGTGCGCGGCGCGTACTGATCGGCAGGGCGACAACCTTGGGACGAGCTTGCACCCCGTGGGCTTCCAGCTTGTCAATCGTGGCATGAAGCTCCAGCTTATCGACAGAAAAGACAAGCTGGAAGCTTATCCCACCGGTTTTGCTACATTTGCTCGACCACGTCGATGCCCAGCAGGGCGAGGCCCTGCTTGATGGTGCGGGCTGTGAGGTCGCACAGCCGGAGGCGGCTTTGGCGGAGGGCGTCGGGCTCGGCTTTGAGGACGGAGTGTTTCTCGTAGAAGGTCGTGAAGCAGCCGGCCAGGTCGAACAGGTAGCCGGTGAGCTGGTTGGGGCGATAGTCGGCCAGCACCAGGTCGAGCGCCTCGCTCAGTCGGAGCAGTTGCAGGGCCAGGGCCCGCTCCTCCGGCGTGTCGAGCAGGATTGGCGCGTTGCCGTCGCCCAGCGAGACCGGGTCGACGCCGCCCTTGCGGAAGATGCTGCGCACCCGGGCGTAGGCGTACTGCATGTACGTGCCCGTGTTCCCGTTCATCGCCAGCATCTTGTCGAAGCTGAACACGTAGTCGCTGGTGCGGTTTTGGGCGAGGTCGGCGTACTTCAGCGCGCCCATGCCGACGGTCTCGGCGATGCGGCGGCGTGCTTCCGGGGAAAGCTCCGGCCCGTTCGGCTTTGCGTTATCGTTGGCGGCCACCACCTCGTCGGCCCGGCGCACGGCCTCGTCGAGCAGGCTTTCCAGACCGACGATATCGCCCTCGCGGGTGCGGAACGGACGGCCGTCGTCGCCCAGCACCGTGCCGAAACTCACATGGGCAAGCTCGACGTCGCGGTAGCCCAGCTTGCGGGTGACGGCGAAAAGCTGCTCGAAGTGCAGGCTTTGCCGATGGTCGACCACGTACAGGATGGCGTCGGGATGGAAGGTTTCCATTCGGTAGCGGATTGTGGCCAGGTCGGTCGTGGCGTACAGGAACGCGCCGTCCTGCTTCTGCACGAGCATGGGCGTCTTGTGCCCCTCGACGAACACGGCCAAGGCGCCCTCGCTGCGGCGCGCCAGCCCGGTGTGGGTCAACTCGTCGACCAAATCGGCCAGCCGGTCCTGGTAAAAGCTTTCGCCCAGCGTGTGGTCGAATTGGACGCTGAGCCGGGCGTACATCCGGTCGATTTCGGCGAGGCACACGGGCATAAACTCCTGCCACAGGCGGCGGTTCTCGGAGTCGCCGGCGTGCAGCTTCGCCGTTTCGGCCAGCACAGCTTTGCCGACGCTCGGGTCGGCGTCCATCAGGCCGCGCACATGGCGGTACAGACGGGAAAGCTCGGCCACCGGGTTTTCGGCGTAGGCGGCCTCGTCGAGGAAGTGCTTGTAGCCGTACAGGATCATGCCGAACTGGGTGCCCCAGTCGCCCAGGTGATTGTCGCTTTCCACCCGGTGGCCCAGGAACCGCAGTACGCGGCACAGGGCGTCGCCGATGACCGTCGAGCGGATATGCCCGACGTGCATGGGCTTGGCCACGTTCGGCGCGGAGAAGTCGACCACGTAGGTTCGGGGGTCGGATGCCGGGGGCACGGCCAGCCGCTCGTCGCCGGCGGCTGCCCGGAGCCGATCGGCGAGCACGTCGCCGCGCAGGCGGAGATTGATGAAGCCCGGCCCGGCCACGGCAGGCGCTTCGCACAGATCGTCGAGCTGGAGTTTGCCGACGATTTCGGCGGCCACGTCGCGCGGCGGCCGGCCCAACCGCTTGCCCAGCGGCATGGCCATGTTCGCCTGGTAGTCGCCGAATCGGGCATCCTGCGCGGGGCGAATCAAATCGAGGGTCTTCTCCAACGCGTCCGTACCGACCAACTCGGCAAGAACGGGGCGAAAGCGTTCCTTCAGGGTGCGTAGCATGCTCATGCGAATGAATTGGTGAGGACGGGAGACGAAGGGGCAGGGACGCGCCTTGCCGTTGGAGTTCACGCTTCAGCGTGCGAACTGAGCACCGGCTCGAAACGGGCACGCTAAAGCGTGAACTCCCACGCCCGAGCGGCAGCCGTTACGCACTGCCGGCCGGCGGCGACGCCTCCCACGGCACCCGCTTCGCTTGGGCCCAAAGCTGCTCCAGCGCGTAGTAGCTGCGGGTTTCCGGCTCGAACAGGTGGATGACCACATCGCCGTAGTCGAGGAGGATCCAGCGGCTTTCCTCGTAACCCTCGATGCCCATCCGGCGGTCGCCCAGTGCGTCCTCCAGGGCGTGGTCGATCTCCTCGCTCATCGCGTGCAACTGCCGCCGGCTGGTCCCGCTGGCAATGACGAAATAGTCGAACACGGGCGTCAATTCCCGCATGTCGAGAATCACCACCTCCCGGCCGCGGTTTTCCTCGGCCACACGGGCGGCGGTCAGGGCCCGGTGCAGGGATCCCTGTTGACGGTTGGCGGGTGGTGTTTCCGGGCGAGCGTTGCCTTGATCCACGTTGCGGCGATCCTCCTGGGGAAACCGGGTTGTGCGTTGTTCAACGGCTCGAGTTCCACTCCGGCCGGCTCTCTTGGCCGGCGAGTTGGAGGAGGCCTCGACATTGAACGCAAACCGTTTATTGTACCCGCAGACAGCGATCGAGGGAGGGGGCACCCCGGCAACGCGACCCGAACATCGGGCCCGCGGTCCGGCTCGCCGGCAGGTATGCGTCGGAGACATCGCCCCCGGGGGAAGATGCGGCACCGAGGCGTCCCCCTAAATCGGTGGTTGGGACCCTGCCGGTACGTATCGACGATACCCATTCCGGCCGGGGCGGCTTTCCTGCGTGCCTATAATTCTTTAGTGCCCGCAAACCGAATTCCACCCGAAAGGAGCCATCCATGGCCGAATGGATCGAGGCAGGGGCCGAAGCGCCCGACTTCAACCTCCCCAGCAGCGACGGGGGCGACATTTCGCTCAGCGAACTGCGGGGCAAGCCCGTCGTGTTGTACTTCTACCCTCGCGACGATACTCCCGGCTGCACCACCGAGGCGTGCAGTTTCCGCGACCGCAAGGAGGATCTGGCCAAGCTGGGCGCTGCCGTGCTCGGGGTCAGTGCCGACACGGTCGACAGCCACGTGAAGTTCCGGGACAAGTACGAGCTGAACTTCCCGCTCCTGGCCGACGAGGACCACCAGGTGGCGGAAGCCTACGGAGCTTGGCGCGAGAAGACGCGTTTCGGCAAGAAGTCGATGGGCATCCAGCGTTCGACGTTCCTGATCGATGCCGAAGGGAAAGTGCGGAAGGTTTGGAAAAGCGTCCAGGTGGACGGGCACGACGACCGGGTGCTTGCGGCGTTGAAGGAACTGTAATCCGCTCCGGCGGTCCTTTCGCAGATGGTCCCGGCCGCGCTTACCTCGGCGGCCGGGACCACCGCCCTGCACCGATTCGCCAGGGTATGTTCTACTGGACGAGCCGCACCGGGCCGGCCGAGCCGGAGTCGGTGAACGTGACCCCTTCCGCGTTGAAGGTGGCCGTTACGTGCGCGCTGCTGCCGCGGTTGTTGAACTGTCCATGCACGGTCGTCCCGTCGCCCGGGTCTTCGAGGTATTCGCCATAGCCGGGCCCGTCGCCGCTCAGGTAGCTTCCCGACTTGATCCACACGCCGACGACCGCCTTGCCGGCGTTTTCGCCCGTTCCGGCGAAGGTGCCGGTGTAGCCGCTGAGGCCCTCGAATTTCTGGTGCGTACCGTCTTCGAAGTTCAGCACGACGTTCGACAGATCTTTGGTAGAAGTCACGTATACCGAGAGGGTTTCCGTACTGGTGGACAGCAGGGGAACGGCCCCGACGGCAATCGATTCGGCGCCGACGTCGAACTGGCTATGCCCGAACACCTTGGCCAGGAAGGAGGGAATGGCGTTGTCGCGTTCCTCCGTGCGTTCCACGAGCACCCGGACGGCGGTCGGGTTGGAGGTACCGGGCGTGAAGGTCTTGGTTGCCGGCTCCCACGTTCCGAAAGTCACGGTGGTGAAGGCATGGGGCGCGTTGAGTTCGGCGTATTTCCGCGTTTCGGCTTCCACCCCGGTCAAGGTGGCGTCCTCCACGAGAGTCGAGGCGCCGGCCAGCGCGGCGGCATCGGCCGCCGACTGAAGCTGCGTCCGATTGGTGACGATCCATCCGAGGTCGACCGCGAAAATGGCCGTTCCGAACAGGACGACCATCATGAAGGCAACCAGAACGAGCATGGCGCCGCGGCGATGCGTTCCGCGGCGACTTCGCGCAGTAGGAAATGCACAGTTCATAAGTTTCCAGGTCCTTTGCGTGAGAATGAGAAGATCGAAAAGCAACAAGGAACCGCTTGGTCGACAGTGGCAAATATCGTCGAGGTCGCTTTGCGTTGCCGGGAGCTGCCGTTGACCGCGAAATTGTTCACGCTCCTCCCTCCTCAGAGCCGTCCCAGGTCGAGGTAAACACCTCGCGCCGCATGGTCACCGTGGCGGAAAGCGTCACGCCGTCGAAGTACCGGGGCGCAGGAAGCCAGCTTACGGCCGTGAAGGGGATACTGACCGCAACGGTTACCGGGTCGCCGCCCTGGGCCAGGGTGAGGGGGGCCGGGCTTACCGTCACCGAAGCGCCCGAAATGGATGAACTACCCAGGTATTCAAGCACCGACGCCTCCACGTCGGCCACGGTCGCCCCTTCGAGGATGGCGCTGCGGGCGCCGTCGCGCGCGGCGTTCGACAGGAGTTGCTGGACCATCAGCCCTCGGCCTACTTCCATCATGCCGAATACCAGCAGGAACAGGAGCGGGGCAACCAGGGCGAATTCGACGGCCGCGACGCCGCGGCGCCGACCGTGGATGCGCGAAACCATATTGAGAACCCTCGAAAAAGGATGAGTGTGGCTTTGCGACGAGCCGGAAGCCCCTCGGACGACGTTGCGCCTCGCAAGGGTCTCTCAATTCAAGGATAGCTCGCGTTGGGAGAAAAGCAAAAGGCCGATCGGAGGCAGCCCCGGCCTTTTCGACCGACGCGTCGTGCGAACGGCGCGCGCGGCACGAATGCAACTGCAACGGGGCCGGTCGGTTGTTTCGATTACCGCAGCAGGATTCGCCGCCGGACGGCCGTGCGGCGGGGTCCCAGGGCCAGCCCGATCCAGCCGTCGTCGATGGCGAACTGGGTCACTTCCAGGTCGGCCAGTTTCGGGTTTTCCGCAACGGCCGTCGGAAGCAGTTCCCAGGGACGGCGGCTGGAGAAGATGCGTACAAAGATCCCCCGCAGAGCGATTTGGGAGCCCAACGGAAGTCGGTCGCCGCTGAGCTGGACGACGCCGTCGCGGGCCAACTCGGCAGTCAGACCACCCGTTTCCGGCCGGTAGAACGCATGCGCCTGGAAGTCGCGCCACGCCCGGCGTTCATGCCGTAGCCGGTCGATCGATATGGTAATGCCCACGCGGCCCTCCTGGCAACGCACCGTCACCGCGTTGGCGGCGGCGAACGTAATCGACACGTCTTCGTCGTCCGTTCCGACACGGAGCCAGTCGTCCTTGTTGAGCACGCGGGTCACGTGCTGCGCCAACTCGTCGAGGGTGAACGTGCGGCCGTCCAGATCGAGCCGATCGAGCACGTTGTTGATGGCCGACTCGTGCAATTGGAAGCTGGCCAGCGAGTCGGCCGGGGCGCGGGGCCGCGGCGTGTGGCTGCCCAACTGCTCCTCGCCCGCCAGGCGAATGCGCATGTTCAACCGCTCCTCGTCCGTTTGCGCGTCGATCAACACGGGATCCAACCGCAGCCTGCGCATTGGTTCGAGCAGCTTCGTGCGCAGCCGGCGGGAGACCTCGGCCAACCGTTCGTCGGCCTCCCGGTCGATACGCGACTTGGCCTGCCGGTAAATCTTCGCGCGGATTTCGGCGTTGGCAGCCGGCTGGTTCTGCGCATGCTGCGAGCGGGCGACCGAGTTCACCAGCGATCCGAAAAGCGGCACGCCGTCGAACTCGGTACGCACGTCCAGCAGGCGCAAATCGTTCGACACGCGGACCTCGGCGGGGGCGACGCGAATGCCGTCCAGGTCGAGATGGATCGGCTTGCGTGCAATGTACGAACCCAAACTGTTCGTGAGGAAAGTGGCCGGCCCGCTGCTCGACGTGGTCCGCGAGTAGACCCGCCCTCGCACGTCGAGGGCCAAGTGGGCGCGGTGCGGGTCGGGAAGGAGGCGCACCTGCATGTCGGTCGAGGTGGCCCGCTGCCCGTGCGCGGCAATGCCCAACACGATGTCGTTCACCGGCGCGTATTCGGGACCCTGCTTGGGCATCAGGCGGTTCAGAAGACGCTCGGAAACGGCGAACCGGACATTCGCGTTCCGGTAATGGACGGCGAAACGGCCGGCCAACGCCTGCTCGGCTTCCGCTTCGGCCGCGGCCAGGCGGCGATAGTCGCGGGCGACCCGGCGGGCGTCGGCGGGAGTGCGCGATTGCTCGTATCGCTCCAGGTGCGCCAGCATTTGTCCGAACTCGACCGGCGCAGCCGACAAGCGGTGCAACTGCACCTTCAAGTCGCGAACCGGGCTGCTGTCGATGAACTCGCGCTGCCTCGCGTCCATGGGAATTTGCGTAAGCCGCTGGAGCGTCGTTTCGGCCAACTCACGTCCCAAGGCTTGCTCCTCGGCCTGCCGAGTTGCGGTCCAGTGCCGAAGCGCGTCGAGCAGCAGGTACTCGCGCCACGCCTGCCCGACCGTGGTCTCGCCCACGAACGCTTCCACCTGCTCCAGCGACAACGCCAACGCGTCCCAATCGCAGCGCGCATCGGCCAATTCCCGATCGGCAGCCTGCGTCAACAGGAGAATGGAACGCCAAACGTCGACCCGGCGGCGCAGCGCGTGGGCCGTTCGCTGCAAATGGGCGGCCACCGCGGGATCGCTCACGCGCGCGGCGAGGGCGCCCCCCTCGGCAACCGCCGCATCCAGGGCGGCGAGCAGCCTGTCGGCCTCGGCCGAGGAAGCTTCCATCGACGGCCCGAGCAGATCGAGGTTTTCCGCAACCGAACTTGCCCATGACTTCGCTTGCGGATGCTCGGCAAGGTGGTCGAGCCGTTCAAACAGCGACGCCGGCGCATGCCAAACCAACCGCTTTTCGGCCGTCTCCTGCGGCCCGGCCGGCGGAAGTTCCATTGCCGGCACGGCCGAACCGGCCGACTTCGCGTCGATCGATTCCGACAGCGTTTCCGTCATAGGCTCGCTCGGTTCGGCAGGCAACTCGCTTGGCAGCAGGTCGGGGCCCGCCATCGAAGGCCTGGTCGCCATGAATTCCGGCGCCGACCGGTCGCCTTCTTCGCTCGGTGCGTCGAGCGACGGTTCGGCGTCCGAGGGCAACGACGAGGTGTCGCTCGGCTCGTCTGCCACGATCGTCAGCGGTGCGCCGAGATTCAGCACCGGGCCCGCCTGGTTGCCAAACGGCGGCAGCGGCTCGGCCAGGACTGGGGCGGGCTCAGCCAACTCCGGCAACGGCCCCTCGGAAATCTCCGACGGAAGCCGAAGCCATCGGACCTTGTCGCTCTCGGGAACCGGCAGCGCGAAATCGGTGTCCGGGAGCGGCTGCGGCTCCTCGACCGCGCCGGCGGCATCATCGGGCTCGATCGAGGGCTTGGCGGATGGCTCGGTCGACGCCTCCGGTAGGGGGGGCTTTGCCGCCATCGGCTCCTCATCCCGCGCATTGTGTGCGACACTCGCCGCCCGGTTCGGCTGTTGGGCTGAAGGCGCGAAAGAGTAAATCCCCGCAACGCAACAAAGGACGCACAGGACCGCGCCGCTTACCAACTCCCTCCAAATGACCATGCCAGTTCCTTTGCGTGAATTGCCCCGCCAACCGTGTGAATCGATAGATGCAGGCGTATCTGTAAGAATCGGCATGGCGCGCAGCGAAGTACACCGGCATCGAACGGAATACCGCCTTATTCGGAACAGGACGGCCGTGGCGGTCATTCCGGGCCGACAGGTACCCATTCCGAAGTGTGGTTCTTTGCCGATCCGGAGCCCGTCTGACCGGTGCAATCGAGAAAGGACTACCGCTTTTGCAGAAGCCCTACCACGGCGGGGGGGTAGCTCCGCACGTCGGCCGATTCGGCCTCCGGCAGCAGGGCGAAGTCGAACCGGTGGTCGGCCTCGACCGCCAGGAGGCTACCTGCCGGTGCGGCGCGGAACAGCCCGGTCACTAGCTCAATCATGTCGGCCGTCCGCGTGACGTACAAATCGTACGGTGGTGAGCAGAAGAGGACTTGCGGCAGGGGGCCCAAATCGGGACCGCGACGCCACCAAATGAAGGTGTCGGCCGGTACGACCTCGCAAACGGCGTCGATCCCCAGTTCGGCCACGCTTCGGCGGATGAGGTTGGCCGTGGGAAAGTGCTGTTCGACGAGCGTCGCCCGCGCCGCCCCGCGGCTGATCGCCTCCAGGCCCAGGGCGCCGGTGCCGGCGAACAGATCAACCGCGTGCAGCCCCTTCACTGCCGGCCCGATCAGGTTGAAGATCGCCTCGCGCAGCCGGTCCTTCATGGGCCGGGTTCGGCAGTCGCCGCTGTAGGCCAGCCGCCGTCCGCGCAGCCGGCCGCCGATAAGTCGCACCCCCACCGGCTGCCGGACCGGCTTGGCAGGAATGCTCGATTTGCGGCGTCGTGGGGGCATGGCGCAGCCTATAGGTATTCCATGCAGACGCACTTCACTCATGCTTCGCCCGCCTGAGGGAAGTCTTGCTCTCGCAGTTGATCATATTCTCCATCGGCGGCGGCCAGTTCCGATTCAATTTCAGTCCGATTGGCATGGTAGTACGCCAGAGCGGCATATGCCTGCCCTAAAGCGAGGTGGGGGTAGGTCTGCACGATTTCCTCGGCGCCTTGTCCCTGCTTGTACAGGGTTGCGATACGATGAACCGTGATTCGCGTTCCGTCGATGCGTATTTGCCCGCCGCAAACGTCAGGGGTCCTGGCCAGCATTGTATCCAGTGTAATCGACATGGTCGTAGCCTCGCAGAACTCGATGTACCCCCTCCTGGACGCGCACCTTTTCAATTCGGCAAGCGTAAGGTTTCGCCCTGAGGTCTTTCCATACTTGCCTGCCCGCGGCGGGCATGGCACCTGATGGGTTTGGACCAACGTGCCCATTGTGGTATTCTAACAGGTTAATCCCTGTCCACCAACCATGGAGACTCCAATGACCCTTCTGCGAAACGCCCTCGTTCCCCTGGGACTTGCCGCCCTGCTCGGCGGCGCGGCCACGGCAAGAGAAGAACTAGGCATCGTGCCCCCGGGCCCGGAGGCGGCGGCCGACCACTCGGCCGAGTCCGACGCCTCCTTCGAGGAGCTTCTGACCGATTGGCGGGCACTTCTGGCTCGGCTTCGCGAACTCCAGCAGGAGTTCGCCACGGCCGACGACGCGCGGAAGGCGGCCATCCGCACCGAGTTCGCCGCGGCGGTCGAGCGGGGCGAGCAGCTTGAACCCCGGCTCATCCGCGCGGCGGAACGGACCGTGGCGGCGCCGGGCGAAGCCCCCGAGGGGGCCGTGCAGTTGCTCGCCGGCGTGCTGCGGGCGGAAGTGGATGCCGACAACTACGAGGAAGCCCTTCGGCTGGGCGAGGTCCTGTGCGAACACACCGACGACCGCCGGGCGCCCGAGTTGACCGGTATCGCCGCTTTCGCAACGAGCCGGTTCGACACGGCCGAAAAGTACCTCAAGCAGGCCGCCGAACAGGGAACGCTTTCGGAGCGCGGCAGAACCTTCCTGACCGACGTGCCGAAATACAAGCAATTGTGGGCCGCCGAGCAGAAGATCCGCGCCGCCGAGGCCGAGGCCGACGACCTGCCTCGCGTCCTGCTGAAGACGAGCAAGGGCGACCTCGAAATCGAACTGTTCGAGAACGAGGCACCCATCGCCGTGGCCAACTTCGTTTCCCTGGTCGAAAAGGGCTTCTACGACGGTGTGACCTTCCACCGCGTGCTGCCGGGCTTCATGGCCCAGGGCGGATGTCCCAAGGGCACCGGCACGGGCGGGCCCGGGTACAATATCCCCTGCGAATGCCACAAGCCCGAGTATCGGCGCCACTTTCGCGGCAGCCTCAGCATGGCGCACGCGGGCCGCGACACGGGCGGTTCGCAGTTCTTCCTCACGTTCCTGCCCACCTCGCACCTCGACGGCCGGCACACGGTGTTCGGCCGCGTGACCGACGGGTTCGACGTGCTGGCCCGGCTCCAGCGCCGCGATCCCACGGCCGCCAATGCACCCGAGCCCGACCGCATCGTCGAAGCCGAAGTGCTGCGCAAGCGCGACCACGAGTACGTGCCCACCAAGGTGCGGTAGCGCATGCCGTTTGCGCGCTCGTCAGCCATCCGAGGGTCCAAGCTCCCGGTGACAGAACGTAGGGTGGATGGTTCCGGATGTCTCAGCATCCGGGTTCATCCACGCGCGCCGTCCCGTACCCGGAAAGGGAAGCGTCGATCACCCAGAGTGCGCTCCGCGCCCCTGGGCTTCGATGGATAACGTCTACTGCGTACTCGATTGCGTCCGCTTCGTTCGTTTCCTGGGAAGCCGCCCCGGAGGTACGACAATCGTCTGCGCAACCCTGTCGCCGAACCGCTGATGATGGCCCGAAAAGAGGATGCAAAGGGCGGCAGGAATCGCCCCGAGAATCAGTGGATTAACCTCCAGTACGCGGAAACCGGTCCGGATCAAGATCTGACGCCACGAACAGGGCTTGCCGTCGACTTGCACCACGACCAGTCCAGTCAGCAGTTTGCCGGGCGTGCGGGATGTAAATCCCTCTGCGATGAAGTAGTAACCGAGGTAGGTCGCGAGCAGGGCCAGGAGTTGTATGAGGGGCCAATCATTGCTCACGGACTTGGCGGCGACTACCGCGAGGATCATCGCGAGCGCGTTGTCCAACACCGCCGCGATGTATCGGGGCACAACCGTATCGACGGTCGAGATCTCTTCTGCGGAGGCCGCTACCACCGGCCCTGGCAACACAGCTCCAACTGATGCGGGGGCTTCATACTGCGGTGATTGGTATGGGTTGTCACAATTCATAATGGGCTCTGAAGTCTCACGGAGCCGACTCCTATTCGGGCCGTACAATACGCTGTTCGACCCGGCGGATCGACACTGGTAACGAACCGGTATTGAGCAGGCCGACCAGCTCCTGCACTTCCTCTTCGGTGAACTGCCCTTCAATGACGGCCTCGTCGAAGATGGTGCTTTGAATACTCTGAGCCGAGCAGAAATGGCCGTCCAGGATGATGCCCAACCGGCGGGCGAAGACTCTACAAGAGACATTCCCGCTACGGTCCGAAACCGCATATAGCCGTTGCTCGGAGAAGACGTTCGAGCGGTTCACTGTAACTGGATGGTCAGCGAGTCGGTTGCGCCGGTGATCTCAACCTCCAACGCGGAGGTCTCGTAGCCGGTGTATTTCGGATCAAACGGCATGGGAACCGGTTGGTCGGGAGCCGCTCCCATCGCTCGCCTTCAACGTGCTCAGGGCAAACCGGCCCGGGGCGTCGGTCTGACCGGTGGCGCTGACCGCGTGGTCGACGGACTCCATGGACACGGTTGCGCCACCGGCGTATTCGCCAAAGCCGAGGACGTATTGATCGAGCGCGGCGGCGACCGCATCATGGTTTTGACGGCTGTGAAGCGTCCGGCCTCCAATGCGCGTCCGGCGTCAGCAGGACGGCATCGGCCGCGGGATGGCGCTTGCCGACGGGATGGACTTTCAGTTCCACAGCGCCGGCAGATAGTTGAATGCTGCCGGCCCGTTGCCAGGTGAACGCACCGCCCGGAGGGCCCTCCCCCGCGTGCGTGGCCTCGAAGCGGCGCGACGCCAACTCCACGGCCAGCGCGCGGTCCTGATGCTCCCCGCCCGCCAGCGCGCGAATCCACACGTTGTATTCACCGTCGGCCGGAATCCGCACCGACGCCGTCATCGGGTCGGGCTTCGCCGCAGCCGCCGCATAATACGACGCGGCATAGCCCGTGCCCGAAAACCCGGTGTACCGGTCGCTGCCGATCCGCCACGGCCCGGTCATCGCCTCGGCCTCGACGCGAATCGCCCCTTCCGGCAGCGGCTGGAAGCCTTCGAGCCACGCGAGCTGCGCCGCCAGGTCGTTGCGGAACTCGGCCAAGCCTTCGCGGTTCCAGTGCCGGCCCATCAGGTCGTTGGCGTTGCGGTAGGTCCGGCCGGTCAATTCGGCAAGTTCTTCGTACACGGTCACCGACTGTTCCACGTGATCGCGGAACAGCTCGACCAGGTGGGCCTGGCCCGTGTGGGTCATGCGCGCCTTGAGGATGGCTGCATTCACTTTGTGGCGCAACGCCCGGGTGGCCAGGACGTACATCCGGCTATCGGTGACAAACCGGCCCAGTTCCGCCTTCGTGTCGGGGTTGGGCGCCGCGGCCTGGGCCGCGCGGGCTGCCTCGAGCGACTCCTCGGCCAGCTCGCAGAGCAAATCGCACACCTTGTCCGGTGTCATCGCCTCGGTCACCTCCCGCCCGGCCGCCAGCGCCTCGGCGTACTGCGCCACCGGCATGGAGAGCCGCTCGGTCAGCTCGGGCAAGTCATAGCGATCCTTGTAACGCTCGAAGAAATACGTATCGACCGGTTGCGAGTAGTAGATCTGCCGCGTGCGGCCGGCTTCCTGCGTCAGAGTGATGGGCACATCGTCGATCCGCTTTCGCGCCGCGAGGATCTGATCAACGCCCTGGTTCTGGAGCATGACCGTCGCCCAGAAGTTGCCGAACTTCACGGCCGTCAGGTTCTGCATGCCCGGGCTGATCGGTCCGGTGACGACGTACCAGCGATAGACGTGCTTCCCGACTTCCGGTGAAAGGAACTTCTCGGAAAGCACCTGTTCCCAGTGTTTGCGCTCATCCTCTTGCGCACGCTCCGTCTTCCACAGGTAGCGGCCGAACACGTCGAGGTAGATGCCGCTGCGGTCGAGCCAGAGCAGCTTGGGCCCCTTGACCTGCTCGCGGTAGCCGAACTGATCGGGGGTCAACTTGTCCTGGGTATAGGGCCAGTCGAAACAGCTCAGGGCGTAGATTTCCGCGCCCTTGACGTATCCCATGTCGCGCCAGTTGGCGACCGTCTCGCGGATCATCGCGGGGCTGGCCCACCGCATGGGCTGGAGGTCCATCGGCGGGCCGTGCAGGTTCACGATATGCCCCTTGAGCACGCCTCGCCACTGTTCGTGCCGGCGGTCGGGGACGGGGCTGGTGAACGACTCGTCGTTGTGCTTCAGTTCCGAATAGGTGTTCTCGTACAGGTCGGGAATTTTCGCACGAAAGTCCAAGTTGAGTGTCCAGTCGCGGATGACCAACAATGGATTCTTCTTGCTGTCCTTGGCCGCCTTGAAGATCACATCGCGGAACCACTCCAACTGATGCGACGATGCCAAGGTTTCGCCCGGGCAGATGTAAAGCCCCACGCCCGCGAACTCGTCGAAATACCGGCCCAGGATGTACCGGTAGTAGCGGGCGATTTCCGGCGTGGGCCGGCTCGCCCTGGCGCCCCCGAAGCCGCCGGCCAGCCGGCCCCCAAGACGCGAGGCCAATTTCTCCGGAAGGTGGATATTGTAGAAGTGCAGCAGCACCCGGATGTTCCGCCGCTGACATTGCTCGGCAAGCCAGCGAAATTGTTCCTGGTTCTGCCGGAGTTGCGCGTCGGTCAGGCCGGTGGCGCCGGGGTATTCGGGCAACTCCAGAATGTAGGGAAACGGATGGCTGGCCCAGAGGAAAAGCGTGTTGTATCGGGCGGCCGCCAAGGCGTCCAGGTAGCGGGTCATGAATGGGCGGTCGAAGAACCATGGCAACCGCTGAGCGTCGAAGCCGGAGTGATAGGCAGCGATCCGACCGCCTGAAACGTCACCCGCAATCCACAGCGTGGTACCACGGATGTCGAAATCCGGCCGTTCGACAACGCCCGGCGTCGCCTCGCCGCGAGCGACCGCCTGCGCGCCGTAGATGAAGCCGGCCGGGGTGGCCGCCTCGATCCACGGGCCGCCATCATCGGTCACCACGCGGAACGCTTCCCGATGGACGAGTCCTTGCACCCGGCGGAACTCGGCCTTCTTCCCGGCCGCGGCTAGTCGGGATGCGGCATAGTCGCGCTGCTCTTGATCGGTTTCGGCCCATGTCGTGCCGCCTAGCGTGGTCCAGGCAAAGAACACCGCGATCGCGAGTCGCCGATGGAGCTTCGTTTGATTCTGGTGACGCATACTGTTGCTCCTTTGCTGCGATCTCTCACTTCGCCAGCCGAATCTTCAGGTCGTCAACTCTTCCTTCAACGGTAAACTCCAGCCCGGACGTCTCGTAGCCGGTGTATTTCGGATCAAACGGCATGGGCGCGGGCTGGTCTGGATCGGGGCTAGCCGGCGGTTGGACCAATGCACGGTACTGGCCCAAGGGCAGGCCGTCCTCGGCCTCAAGCGTGCTCATGGCGAATCGGCCCTGGGCGTCGGTCTGCGCCGTGGCGCTGACCGCGTGGTCGACCGACTCCATCGACACGGTTGCGCCGGCCAGCGGCTCGCCGTTGTCGAGGGTGACCGTCCCGCGGACGGGATAGGTCGTCATCCCTCCCCCGCAGCCGCCGAGGATCGAAAAGACGGCGAGAATCGCCGGTAACGTGTGCCATCGTCGTTGGGAAGCCATACGACACTCCGTGAAAGGGCGGGTCAAAAGGCATTGGCCGGGATCGGCTGCCCGTCGTCACGAACGGCCAGCAGTTGGAGCACGGTCTCGCTGATGCTGACGCCCAAGGCCCGCACGCTGCCGTCGGCGAAAACGAACTGGCAGATGCCGGGGTGGTAGCTGCCAAAGCGGGAGCCGCCGGGAGGATGCTCGGGGCCGCGGGCAAGGCCGAAGCCGGGGCCTGCGGGAGCGTAGAAGCTGTTGTGGTCGCCGTTGTAGATCGAGCCGTCGCCGTAGGCCTGCCCGTCGCGCAATCGATAGCCGAACCCGTTTGCGTTCACATGCCGCTCGCCCACCATGAGCGTGTTGCTTGAGCCGTCGCGGATATGCGAGAAGGAAATGCCGCCTGTGATCCCGTCGGATCCGTCGTTATGGTCCCCCTGAACGCTCACAATCACGCCGTTCGAGGCGTTGGGCTGTCCGAGGGCCCCCTCGAACCCATAACAGCACGGCTGTAGCTGTTGGTTGGGAAAGATGATACGGCCTTCGTCGCCGCACACGCCCGCGTAGTCGCCCAAGGCGCCCGGGATGTTCTGGCTTGGCGCCGCGCTGGGGTTTGTGCTGTCGCCCTGGATACTCAGCGCCGGCGGCTTCCGTCGCGAGGGACAGTAGTACAACGACGGGGCGAATGCCCGAGCCTCCGCCGTTTGGTTGTAGTACGACTCCTTCATGTCCCAAAGATCGGCTGCGGCCTGCTGCTCCACGTGGGGCAAAATGAATACCGCCCAGGTTGCGCTCTTGTGCTCGCGCCGCCTTACCGCATCCACGACCCGGGCGGGCGGCAGGTGCCCGCGGGCCTCGTGGAACGACTGCATCGCCAGCCCGATCTGCTTGAGGTTGTTCGCGCACTGCGTGCGGCGCGCCGCTTCGCGGGCCGCTTGCACCGCCGGCAGCAGCAGGGCAATCAGAATGCCGATGATCGTGATGACGACCAGAAGCTCGACGAGCGTAAAACCGTGTTTTTGCATCAGGCACTCTCGGACGATCCATGCAACGTGGATGGTTTGGCTGTTCCATGCCCGGCGATCTCTCGGCCGGCGATTACGAACGAGCACGTCGACGTCTTGGTCGTAGTCCGATCAACGTTATGAATCCGACCAACGCCAGAGCGAATTGCGAGGGTTCCGGAATAATCGCCGCCTCGATGGTAAACGTATCGAACCACATCGTTCTGTTGTATGAGCCGTACAGCCCGAACGCGGTGATATCTCCGCCGGGAAGTGTGACAAATCCCCCGGGACTGCCGAGCGCGGCGTCGGGCGTGAAGTCGAGCGAGCGCCACGTGGCAAGCTCGAAGTCGAGCGACATTTCCGTGGCATTTGCGCCGAACGTGCCGCTGCTGCCATTGTTCGGCCCCGTGAACGCTTCGTCCGAGACGTACCAATTGTCGTCAATCTCAACGGCCGCTCGAAAGCTGTCCGTCCCGCCATCGACGGCCTGATCCCACCGGATCGTATCGATTGCGAACAGGCTGCGGTTGACGGTGAACTCATCCGTATAGACCAGGGCGGGAGAGACACCGCCGCCGCTCGGCCACAGCAACCGGCCGAAACCGGTCGCGCCCACGCCGTTGTCCGGCTCATTGCTGTCGGGGTCGGAATTGATCGGCCCCAACGTGGTCGATGCGCCGGCAAGCGCGGTGATATCACCGCGGAGCGGGCCGGTATCCGGCAACTGCGTGGCGCTGGAGCCGTAGTAGCCAACCCAGTCGGCATAACTGAGCCCCTGGTCGGAGCCTGAAGCATTGCCGAAAGTTTCTCGGTAAATCGGTGTACCGTTCAGTGGAGCGGCGGCCGGCGAGGTATCCTCCAGTCGCAGCCCATTGATGTAGACAATGTTCGACCCGGTTTGGCCGCTCGCGGTGAGCACCATGGTGCCGTCAGCGCCGGGAGCGATGTCGGTGAAATAGGCGGAATCGCCCGGCGGAAAATCGTTCTGCCGGGTGTGAAAATCGGCCGACAGACCGGATATGGTCCCAGAACTCAAGTTGTTCGCGCTATCGACACCGCTGAGGGTGAAGCGATCGAGGCCATCTGCCGCAAGGTTTCGGTGGCCGTAAAGGGCGACCGAGTACATCCGGTCGGGGTTCAAGCCAGTGAAGGTGAACGTCATCGGGCCGTCTCTGTCAAACCGTGAAGCGAGAAGACCGTTGGCAAGGTCGAGCCCGCTGGACGCGAACAGGGTATCTCCGAGCGTGCCTGGGGCGGGGGCAAACGTAGCGGTCGGACCACGGCCGTCCCGTGCTCCGGAATCGATCGTGACGGCGACGCCGGTCGAGTTGCCATTGGTAAATTGCACCAGCGGGATCGCTGCGTCGGCGGTGGTTTGGCTGGTCGTGTTCGGGACCGGGGTGTGACTCGTCCCCGCGATATCATGGTACGCCACCCAGGCCCCTAATGCCGAATGGGCCGGGAACTGCGCGAACGCCAGCGCCGCACTTGCCAGCAAAACACTGGAACGGAGGAATCGTGTCGTGGTCATGAGGAGACTCCCAATGGTTGAGAAGGAATGGGTCTTCCGCTTCTAAGGGCAAACACCTCGGAAAACGGCAAGCCGACAGTTCACGCTGCAAACCACTCTTGCGTTTGCGCGGCGGGCACGCTTTGCCGAGCCCACCGTGTCGACGGCTAGCACGAAAGCTAGTTTAGCAGAAATGACGGGCTTTGCCAAACGTTTGGCAGCGACGGCGCGGCACTTTCGGGGGGGGTAAGTCGCTGTTCCACAAGGACTTGCGCCCGGAGAAAATTGTCGCCAAGCGCTATTCTGCGCCTGACTCCGGTTTTCGGGGCGATGGGCCCCTCTCCATCCCATCTCTGTGCTCTCTGTGTCCTCTGTGGTGAAGCCGCTTTCAGTCTTTGCAAAGCGCCGCTCCGTATTCCACTCAGGGCGCGGGCTCCGCCTCGGGCTGTACGATGCGCTTTTCGACCTGGCGGATCGGCACCGGCAACGAACCGGTATTGAGCAGGCCGGCCAATTCTTGCACTTCCTCCCCGGTGAACTGTCCTTGAATGACGGCCTCGTCGAAGATGGTGCTTTGAATATTCGGAGCCGAGTAGAGATGGCCGTCCAGGATGATGCCCAACTGGTGGGCGAAGCCGTTGGGGTCGGGAAGGTTGTTGCCGGTCAACCGCCCGAACAGGCGCCCACCCTGCCGGCTCAAGGCGAATCGCACGCACGGTTTGCCACGCGGATCGACGTCGGGCTGGGCGCTGCGCAGGTAGGCGCCCGTCACGTTGAACGGATCGTTGACCACGAGCAGTTCCAGCACCGCATCGTCGCCTTCGCCGACCGTGCGCTTCACCATGGCGCGTTCCGCGAATTCCTGCCGTGTGGTCTCGTCGACGGGCACCCACCAGGCCAGCAGGTTTCCGTCGTCGTCGCGAAGGTGATCTTTGTCGGGGTCGGCTTCGGCGCGTTGGATCAAACTGTCGTGGTCGTGCTCGTTGGCCAGGATGCGAAACTCTAGCGTGCCGGGCCGCGGCAACCATTCGGCAAGTCGCTGCATGGCGTCCGGATCGTCCCGGAAGATATGCACCTCGATCCGGCCGTCATCGCGTTGCCGAATGACCCCCGAAAGGCGCTCGTTCAGAGTGAGGCGCCGCTGCAATGCTGTAAATAGCGCTTGCATGTCGGCATTCGAGGGCTTGGTTCCGGGTTGCGTCGAATCGGCATCGACCTCGTAGACGACGATCATGCCCACCGGCGCGTCGGGCCCGTCGACCGCCTCCAAGAGGCCCAGCGTGAAGCCCGTGCGCAGCGCGCTACCGATCGCCCGCATTACCGCCGGTGCGTCTTGCGTGCTGGCCGCGTCGTGGGTGGCGGGTTCTTCGACGGCCGGCTCGGCAACCGGCTCGGTGGGATCATCGGGTGGATCCGATTCGAGGCGCCCCGCCGACGCCTGGGGCGTTGTGGGCTGCTGGTCGGGCTCGTGCTCGACGGCGGCCGCGTTGGCATGCGGCGTACTGGGGCTGTCTGGTCGCTCGACCTCGGGCGTCGTCGGCGAGGCTGCGGGTTTCGAGGGCGGCGGCTCGCTTGAACCGCAGCCGGCCAACAAAACCGCCACGTACAGGAGCACGGCAAGCCGAATGGATGTCTTCATTGGTGTACCGTTCTTCTTGTTGCGGACCTCAGGACTCCTTCGCGAGCCCATAGTCCTCGAAAGGCTGTCGGGGTTGGAACCTCGAAGACGGCAATCGCCGCGAGGCTGCCTTCAAGTGCGGCGGGTCGGACGGGTTAGGGTGTCAGTGTTCGGACGACGCGCAGCCCTTGCAGGCGGGTGTCGCGGGTATGCGGGGGAGCTCCGGTGCGGAACGCGCTGCGGCAGGCGCCCGGGGTGCCGCTCAGCGCCGAACCGCCGCGCAGCACGCGCCAGGTCGCCAGCTCCGGCCCCGGCGGATCCTCCTCCAGACACACCGTGTAGTAGTCGACTGTGTGCCAATCGGCGCACCACTCGAACACGTTTCCGTGGATGTCGAACAGGCCGAAGGGATTGGGACGCAGTCGGCCCACCGGGTGCGTCTGTGCGTCCGAGTTCTTCGGTCCCCAGGCATGTTGCTCCAGCAGGGTCTCGTCGTCGCCGAAGCTATAGCGCGCGCTCGTGCCGGCACGGCAGGCGTATTCCCACTCGGCCTCGGTCGGCAGTCGGTAGGCCGCCGCGGCCGCCTGCTCGTTCGACAAGGCGCCCAGCCTGCGGCAGAACTCGACCGCCTCGTGCCAGTCCACGCTTTCGACGGGCCGACTCGGATCGTCTTCGAACCGGCTGGGATTGTCGTTCATCACAACTTCGTACTGCGCCTGGGTTACCTCGTGCATACCCAGGTAAAACGGCCGGGTGATTCTGACACGATGCTTGGGCGTCTCATCGGGGACCCGTTCCACATACCACTCTGGAGCGCCGTGTTGCTCCGCCTCATGCAGGAACTGCTCCACCTCTTGGTAAATGGAGCCCATGAGGAATTCGCCGGGCGGGATGAGCACGAACCGCATGCCGATGGAATTGGTCAGTTCCTCCGGCACGCCGAAGTACTTGGCCCAGCGAGCCTGGTGGAGCCGGGCCGTTTCCTCATCGAAGGGGGCGTCGGCCGGAAGGGGCTCCACCGCGCCCGGCAGTTTGGGTTCGAGCCGGGGCGGCGTGCCGTGCCGCTCTGCCGACTTCCCGGCTCCTGGTGCCGGGGTCGGACGCGCCGGTGCTGCCATGGGGGCCGGTTGCGGTTTGGCCTGCACTCGGCTTCGCTCGCCGGCCACCGCCCACCACAACGCCACGCCGAGTGCAGCCACGGCCGCCGCGGCGGCGAGCCCCAGGACTGCGGGATTCGGCCTCGAACGCCTTGCCGCAACCCTCGCGCGAACGGGTGAAACGTCCGCGTCGACCTTGAAAACGGCCGGCCAAGCCGGCTCGGACGTCGCCTGCCCGGATGGCGTTGGCGAGGCCGCCGAGGCGCCGAACTGCGTACGAAGCTGCGCGTCGTAGGCGGCCCGCTTCTCGGCATTCAGCAGGGTCACCCGGGCGTCGGCCAGCACATTGAGCAACCGCTGGCAATCGGCCGCGTGCTTGCCTGCCTGGAACGTGCGCAGGTGAGCCATGCGCTGGTCGACGGCGTTTTCGATGACGGCGGGGGCGTCGGTATAGAGCGGCAAGCCCAACAGGCGGTAACGGTTCGGCGGCTGTTCGTCGGGCGGAATACCCAGCCACGTGAAATAGGCGTCGAAATGCTGTCCGTTTTCTTCCATCGCCGCACCTGCCTGAAATGAATGCGATCG
>CAYPWB010000026.1:0-9328 GCA_964414315.1 uncultured Planctomycetaceae bacterium
CGCGCAGCGCCTGCTCGGCCTCGGCCAGCGCCATTTGCATGAAGTGTTCGTGCATGGTGCGATGTGGGTTGCGGGAACGGGTTTGTGGCGGCCGGTCGTCCGGCTGTGGGACTAACGAAATTGCGACTCGGCGAGTCGCGCCACTGTAGGTCGACTCTCCGAGTCGACAACCATTCACGACTCGGAGAGTCGCGCTATTGTTCACGACTCGGAGAGTCGTGCTACTGTTGTGCTACGGTGGCGTACAGCGCCGCGTAGCGGTCGAGCATCGGCTCGATGCCGAACTCGCTGGCGGCCCGCTCGCGGCCGGCGGCGCCCAGCTTGCCGGCGCGGTCGGGCCGGTCGAGCAGCTTGTTGGCGTAGCGGGCGAAGGCGGCCCGGTCGCCCACCGGCGCCAGGTAGCCAGTGGTGCCGTGAACGACCAGCTCGCGCGTGCCCGGAATATCGGTGGCCACCACGGGCAGGCCGGCGGCCATGGCCTCGAGGACGGCGTTCGACTGCCCCTCGTACTCGCTGGTCGAGAAGAGCAGGTCGAAGTGCGGCAGCAGTCGGACCAGGTCGGTCCGTTGGCCCAGGAAGTGCACCTTGTCGCGAATGCGCACCTGGTCGCGGAATCGCAGCAATCGGTCGCGCATCGGGCCGTCGCCCACGATGAGCAGGTGGACGTCGTCGCGGATGACCTTCAGCAGGTCGGCCGCCCAAATGGCGTCTTTCACCCGCTTCTGCGGCCAAAGCCGCCCCACCAGCCCGATGAGCCGCGCGCCGGCCGGCAGGCGCAGCTCGTCGAGCAGTTCCGTCCGGCCGACGGGGCCCGGCTCGGCCGGCGCGACGGCGTTGGCAATGACCTCGAGCTTCTCGGCCGGCAGCCCGTGGCGCAGGTAGAATTGCCGCACCCCCTCGCTGTTGACCACCACGCGGTGGGCGCGCCGGGCGATGAACCGGTCGACGGCCAATTGTGCGGCGCTCTTCCACGGGTCGACACACCGTTGCGAAGCGATCCGCGCCCGCACCCCGAACGCCGCCGCGGCCAGGATGCCGTAGGCGTTCGCCGCCAGCATCCAGGTATGCACCACGTCGGGCTTCCACCGGGCCACGAGGCGCCGCAGTCGCCAGTAGGTTTGAGGGTCCAGCTTCCACCGCTTGCCGATTATCGTGAACGGAATGCCGGCCTCGCGCAGTTCCTCGGCACGGGGACCGGAACGCGTTAGCGCGCACACGTGCACGTCGTGCCCGCGGCGGCTTAGACCGGCTGCCAACAGGCAAAGCTGTTTCTCCGCGCCCGCCTGATCGAGCGTCGGGATGACGTGCAGGATACGTTTCGACATCGGATACTCCCGGTCGCGGCTTTATGGCAACCGTTCTGCGAGGGAACGTAACAATGTTACGTGCTGACCGACCATTTGTGCAAGGGCGTAGTGCCGGGCGGCCTGCTCGTGGGCGGCCCGGCCCAGGCGATCGGCGGCGTTCGGATCGTCGAACAGGCGCTGGAGGGCCTCGGAAATGGCCGAGATGTCGTTCGGCGGCACGAGCATTCCGGTGCGGTCGTGCTCCACCATCGCGCGATGCCCGGGCGAGTCGGCCGCGACCACGGGCAGGCCGGCGCCCATGGCCTCGGCCACCGCCATCGACGGGGTTGGGCAGGGGCCGGGATGCACCAGCACGTCAGCCGCCGCCAGCAGCTCTTCGACGTGGTCGAATCGCCCGATCGGCATCGCCCGACCGGAGAGCTTCAAGCCCGATATCTGCCGCCGCAACCCGTCGCGAAACGGCCCCTCGCCGACGAACCACAGCCGGGCGTTCGGCCACCGCCGGCCGATGGGCGGCCATGCGGCCGTGAGAAACTCCAGACCCCGGTCGTTGGCGAGCCGGCCGAGGTACACCGCCAGCGGCGCCCACTCGGGCAGGCGCAACGTGTTGTTTGCGTCGGCCAACGTCGCCCGGGCTTGCCCTCGCGTTTTGCCGGTGCGCGGCGGCAGAATGGCAACGCCGTCGGGAACCACGTGGATTCGGTCCTCCGGATACCCGGCGGCCGCCGTCCGGGCGGCGTCGGTCTCGCAGCGGCACACCACGGCCGGCGCCGCCATCCACGGCTGCCTGGCGCGACGATGCGGGGCAGCCGTTGCCGGCGCCCATCCGCCATGCGACCCGGCCTCTTGCGCCCGGAGCACGACCGGCATCCTCGACCCCACCGCACGCAGCGCGGCACCGGCCTCCGGCTCCAGGCCGAAGACATACGTCGCGTCGAACTCGCTCACGTGCCGACGGAGCCACCGGCCGACGGCAAGCCGGAACCACCATGCGTTCCAGCGGCGGTCGGGCGGCGGGCCGATGCGCCGGACCGTGATGTCGTGATACCGGATACACGGCGGCCACGATTTCTGCCAGCGGGCAGTGAGCACGGTGACGCTGCACCCCGCGTCGACCAGCCCGGCCGCCAGCCGCGCGGCCGCCGTCTCGGCCGCGCCCACGTGCGGCCAGAACGTGCGCGTGACAACGGCAAGCCGAAGCGTGTCCATGCAAATTAACCGGTTTGCAGCCTGGCGGCCGCCAGTGTGTTTTGCAGCAACATGGTAATGGTGAGCGGGCCGACGCCGCCGGGCACCGGGGTGATGTGGCCGGCCACCTCGCGCACCGCTTCGAAGTCGACGTCGCCCACCAGGCCGTCGTCGGTCCGGTTGATGCCCACGTCGACCACGGCCGCCCCCGGCTTGACCATGTCGGCCGTGAGGAACTTCGCCCGGCCGATGGCCACGATCAAAATATCGGCCCGCCGGCACACCTCCGGCAGGTTCTTCGTGCGGCTGTGGGCAACGGTAACCGTTGCGTTGGCCCCGGGCGCCTTCTGGGTGAGCATCATCGCCACGGGCTTGCCCACGATGTCGCTGCGGCCGAGCACGACCACCTCGGCCCCGGCAATCTCGACGCCGCTGCGCACCAGCAACTGCTGGATGCCGTGCGGCGTGCAGGGGAGGAACCGCGGCCGGCCTTGCGAAATGAGCCCGACGTTGTGCGGGTGGAACGCGTCGACGTCCTTTTCCGGGCGCACCGCGTCGAGCACGCGCAGCTCGTCGATCGCCTCGGGCAGCGGCAACTGCACCAGAATGCCGTGCACCGCCGGGTCGTTGTTCATTTCGTCGACCAGCGCGAGCAGCTCGTCGGTGGAGGTCGTGGCGGGCGGCGTGAACAATACGCTCCGCATGCCGGCCGCCTCGCACGCCTTCCGCTTGCCTCGCACATAGACCTGGCTGGCCGGGTCGTCGCCCACCAGCACGGCCGCCAGACACGGAGTGACCCCCGACTGCGCCGTGAACTGCGCCGTATGCTCCGCGATTTCCGCCCGAATGGTCCGGGCCATCGCCTTGCCGTCAAGAATTGCCGCCGTCATAAAGTTCTCCTGAAGCTTCGGATGTCGTCAGGGGCGGGGAAGAAATAACTTCCCGATTTGTGTCGTTCACACTTGAGCAACTGCAATAAATTCACTCTCCCGCTTGTCGGGAGAGTCGGGCTCTCAGGCCCGGAGAGGGCTTTCCCGCCGAACAGAACGGTATCCACATACGAACTGCCCTCCCCGGCCGCTACCGCGTCCGACCCTCCCGCTGCGCGGGAGGGTGAAGGTGCTGGGCGGGGAAAGGGCAGGAAACGGGGACAGGTCCAATTTCCCGGAGCGGCCTTGCGGGTGCTTCGCACGAATTGGACCCGTCCCCTTTTCGCTGCCCCGATTCGCCGCCCGTGAACGGTTCGCCCTGCCGCCGCATTACACCGCGGGGGCGATTGTACCAGACACCGGCCAGGGCAGGCAACGGGCAGGGCGGGGCGACGGCTCTTCCGGCATCGCGCATTTCTCCTCCCCCCTGCGAACAAGGGCATACCCGCCCGACCGCTATTGCACTCCGACCGGAGGAAGCGAATAATGCGGGGAGGTACAGGATGGCACGAGCACGGGAGATACGCCATGAATCCAGTCGTGAGCACCGTCACTTTGAAGAGCGATCGGCGTTTCGGCTCAAAGGCCCCGCCGCGCCCGCTGGGGGAGCTGTTGCGGGCTATCCCGGTGGCGTTGCGGCTGTCCATCCGAATGGCATTCGAGGGGCGAAGCACGTCGCAGGGGAAGCGCCCCCGGTGGCTGACGGCGGCAGCCGACGTTCGCCTCGTGGAGTACTCGGGCAAAGACGACACGGTCCTCCGCTTTGAAGTCCCCACTTTCCGCAGCGCGGCGCCAGAGCTGTACGATCAAGACGAACTATTCGATATCGGTAAGCCGGATGCCTCCGACACGTGTTTCGACACGTTGGGAGACGTGCTGAGCGATTTGGCGGCCGGAAACGCCGACAGCGAGAGGTTCGATCCAAAATTACTACGCCACTTGGAGGCGTTTCGACACGGAATCAACGGAGCGTTTCAGGAGATCGCCTTCACGGGGCAACGCTACAAACCGAGCCGGCCGGCCGTCTTGAACCGAAGACTGATTGAGACGGCCCGGTCCTTCAGTTCGGAAACCCCTCGGCCTGAACGGGTGCGCGTGGTCGGTACGTTGGACATGATTCGAGCCAGTACCCAGGCATTCGCGCTGAAACTGGATGACGGAAAGGAACTCCGCGGCGTACTGGTTGCCGGTGAAATCGGCGAGTGCAAAGCGATGCTGGAGCAGCGGGTACTTGTTTTGGGCAAAGCGGTCTACCGTCCGTCGGGCCGCCTGCTTCGGGTCGACACCGATGCAATGCAGATTGCATCCGCGAACGACAAGTTCTTCTCGCAAATGCCCACGCCCTCAGGCCGCAAGTTAGACACACGGGATGTTGTGCGGGAACAGTCCAACAAGAGCGGTCTCGCGGCAATCTTCGGCAGGTGGCCGGGCACGGAAACCGATGAAGTCATCGAGGCCGCCCTCCAGGAACTAAGCTAGATGGCTCACGTTACCGGCCATATTCTTGACACGAACGTCTTGCTCGAACTGGCTCGCGGCAACGAGCGGGGCCAACGGATTGCCGCCGAGTTCGATTTGCAAAGGACACTTGCCAACAGCATGGTGTCCGTGGTCACAGTGGGGGAGATGATTGCCTTGGCACGTAAGTTCGGATGGGGCTCAAGCAAACGCGACAGTCTTCGGAAGATGCTTGGCCAACTCGTTCAGATCGGGATCGACCATTGGGAAGTACTGGAGGCCTACGGCGAAATCGATCAGTTCAGCCGAAGCGTTGGCGTTGCCATGGGCCAGAATGACATCTGGATCGCCGCTACTGCAAAGGCGACTGGTGCCACATTGCTCACCACGGACCGCGACTTTGACCATTTGCACGGAATACACCTGACCCGCATTTGGTTCGAACCTGATACACGCAAACGACCATAAGCAATCGCACCAACACAATCGCCGGCCCACTTCGAAGCTGCGAAACGTCGGGCTGAGTCGCGCGAATGCTTTCAAGTCGACAAAGCCCCATGACCCCCTCTCCCCTGCGACCATGGATGACTCGGGTGCTGCGTGTGGCCGGCTGTTGGAACCTGCTGGCGGGCGCGGCGATGATCGTGTTCTACCACGAGGGGTTCAAGGCGTTGGGCGCGACGAAGCCGAGCCCGGCGCTGTCCATTCAGGTGCTGGGCGTGCTCGTGGCCCTGTTCGGCTGGGGGTATCACCTTGCGGCGGCCGACCCGATGCGGAACCGCAACCTGTTGTTGCTCGGGTTCTGGAGCAAGGCGGCGGCCACGCTGTTTTCGGCGACGTACGTGGCCCTGGGCCGGTTGCCGTGGTGGTTCGCCGTCGTGGTGTTCCTGGCCGACACGATCTACCTGCCGCCGTTCTTCCTGATCCTGCGCCGCATCGACAGCGCGGCGGACGATGCGCCCCGTTAGGGCTCGCGAAGGAATAAATGGCCGATTTAGGCGCGGCGAGGACAAGGCTGCGAAGGAAGGCGAAGCAGACATATTGCCTATACGTCGATGCAGCCTGACGCACGCAGCCGTAGCCGCAGCCCGCCCAAATCGGTCAGTTATTGATTCGTGGGCCCTTAGAGCCGGGGCTCAGCCCGCAGCCAGCGCGCCGGCCTGCTGGTACGTTCCGGCCAGGGAGCACTCGGGCATGCTCACGCGAAGGATCGGGGCGAAGCCGGCGAACTCGGCGTCGATCTGTTCGAGCAGATCCTCGACGGGCGGCGATTGCGCGGGGCAGGCGGCCAGGTACTGCTGCTCGAACTGCGGACATTCCGCCCAGCCTTCGTCGCTGGCGGCCGGCAGCAAGGCCGAAAGGGCCACGGCCAGCTTGCCCGGCGAATGGGCCGCGCCGCCGGCCGTACCGTCGATGTCGAGATGGGCTTCGATGAGCGAAGCGAAGTTTTCGGGCAGTTTCCAGTTGCGCGCCATCCGCCCGGCCGCGTCCGCGTGCGTCCAGCCGAACACGTGGTTCTCCAGCAACGAAAGCCGCACTCGGGCGTCCTGCCGCCGGGCGCCGAACAGCCTGCCGTAGGCCTCGGGCACTTCCTTGGCCAAGAGCGGAACCGCCATGTCCTGGAGCAGGGCCGCCGCGAACGGCTCTTCGACGTCGCTCATGCCCAGAATGCCCGCCATGTGCCGCGCGAACAGCGCGCGGCGCAGGCTGTCCTGCCACAGCTTCATCAGGTCGAACTGGCCGCACCGCGGGTTGGGAATCAGGCTGAACACGGCGCTGTACAGCGCGAAGTTCTTCACCGTACGCATGCCCACCAGGGCAATCGCCTGCTTCACGTTCGAAATCTCGTGCCGGAACCCGAAATACGACGAGTTCACGAACCGCAGCACCTGGACGGTCAGCCCGGGGTCGGCTTCGACGGGCACGGCCAACTCGGCGGGTCCGGCGTCGGGGTCGCGGGAAATATCGAGAATACGCAGCGCGCTTTGCGGCATGGCCGGAAGCTGGCTGGCCGAAAGAAGCTCCTCCAAATCGACGCGACGGATGTCGGTGTTTGCCATCGTGCTGCTCGCCCTGATTGCAGAAATCGCCCGAGACCATATCCCACAGTACAATACTAGGTTATGGTTGGGCGCCCGACAGCCGAAATCGGCCGAATGGTCGATACCGAAGCGCGCGGCCTCGTTCCCCCCATACAGAACCCACGACCGGCGCGCCGGCGGCAGGGCCACCTGTCTTTGTCTTCCCACAAGAGGGGAATCAGGCCTCGGGAGCCGCTTTTCGCCGGGCGGCCCACTGCTTCTCCATCGCCTGGGTCAACGCCTGCTCGGCTTCGGCAATTCGGCCCGCCTTCTGGCAGATGAGGCTCTTCGACATATAGCTGAACGGGTCCTCCGGGTCCAACTCACACACCTTCTGGGCGTGCTCGACGGCCTGATCGTGCCGATCCAGCTTGCTGTAGAAGACACTCAGGCCGGCGTGGGCCAAGGCATAGTCGGGTTCGTCTTCCGCCAGTTTTTCGAGGTGGTCGACCGCCTGTTCAAGATTGCCGGCCTCTTTCAGGGCGATTGCCTCGTCGTATCGGTCTTCAGCAGTGGGCATGATATCCTCGCGCGAGGGAAAGCTGGTTCGCTGGAAAACGCAGTATTTTACCCAGTCCGCGCGTCTTGGGCTAGGGGCGGCCGGCAACGGCCCGGCAGACAGCCCTCCTCCGGCCGCCACAAAATCCATACGGAACGCGCATCGTGCTGAACCGGCGTCGGTCGGTCGACCGATATCACTTGCTGGACCCCACCCGAACCCCCTGTGAGACGCCTCCCGTGAAGATCCACCCCACCGCGGTTGTCAGTCGGGAAGCCGAGCTTGCCTCGGATGTCGAACTCGGGCCCTACGTGGTGGTCGAGGCGGGCGCGGTCATCGGCCCCGGCTCGGTCCTCGCCAGCCGGGCGGTGGTCAAGCGGGGAACTTCGCTGGGCGCCGAAAACCGGCTGCACGAGGGCGCGGTATTGGGCGGACTCCCGCAGCACGTGCAACCGCCCGAAACGCCGGGCCGCCTGGTGATCGGCAACCGGAACGTCTTCCGCGAGAATACGACCGTGCACGTCGCGCTCGACACGCACCGCACCACCGTCATCGGCGACGACAACTACTTCATGGTCAACGCGCATATCGCCCACGACTGCCGGGTCGGCCACGGCACCATCTTTGCAAACAACGCCATGCTGGCCGGCCACGTATCGGTCGACGATCAGGCGTTCGTGTCGGGCGCGGCGGGCGTGCATCAGTTCGCACGCATCGGAAGGCTGGCCATGGTCGGCGGCCAGGCTCGCATCACCCGCGATGTACCGCCGTTCGTTACCGTCGACGGCATGAGCAGCCTGATCGTAGGCGTCAACCGGGTCGGGCTCCGCCGGGCCGGCCTGGCGCCGCGTGAAATCCGGCAGATCAAGGATGCCTATCGGATCATCTACCGGAGCGGCCTCCTGTGGCGCGAGGTGCTCGAGCGGCTGCGCGTCGAGTTCACCGCCGGGCCGGCCGCCGAGTTCTACGCTTTCCTCGCCTCGACCCAGCGCGGCATTACGCCGGAACGACGCACCCCGCCCGCCGCCACGGTGAAACTATACACGCAGGAACAACCGGAATCGAGCGTGCCGAACCGACGCGCGAAGGCCGGCTAGGGCGCGCCGTGGGACAAGCTTCCAGCTTGTCGGGCAGCACAGATAGATGTCGGCGAGCGGGGGCCGTGAGGCCCCTGTTTCCCGTGGGATAAGCTTCCAGCTCGTCGAACTGCGGCCCGGAATTTCAGCAAGAGCGGGGGCCTTGCGGCCCCCGCTCGCCTGTTGGTTCGCAAGGTTTGCGTCGTATCCCAGCCGTTGGCCTAGGGGCCGATGCTGGGCGGGTCGGAGGCCAGGAAGTCGCGCGGGCCGCGCGTGGTGTAGTACGGGTAGGCGACCGCCCCGGTGGGCGGACCCGCCTGGGCCATCTCGGGCCCGTGGCATGCACGGCCGGCGCCGCGGCACACCGCGGCACAGGTTCCGGGTGCGCGGGCGCAACTTCCTCGGGTAGCGGCACATCCGCTAATGCTGATCAGCGCGGCCAGGGCCGCGCACACGAAGAACGCTTGTTTCATCTTCTGATATCCTTTCTGCTGACCTGAGCGGCACCGAGTGGGTCGAGTGTGCGACGGTCGGTCCGGCGGAGAGCCGGCGCCGGCCCGGACGAAGCGTTACGGGCGCTGACCGCGGCGTGCGCCGGCCCTCCAAGAAGTGCATCGGCCCCGACAATCCGCCGTATCCAGAAAATCGCTACAGCCGGCGCTTTCGGCATCGGCCTGCCCTCGCGAAACATGCGACCCGCGCGAAGATGGGCGTGCCGGGAAAAATTTGCGGGCAAGCGTGCCTGTTTCACTGTAGGTCGACTCTCCGAGTCGATACCCTTGCTTTCGGC
>CAYPWB010000026.1:9428-16813 GCA_964414315.1 uncultured Planctomycetaceae bacterium
CAGGTGCTTTCTTGCCGACAGCCGCTTCGGCGGACGGCACGGCGGAGCGTGCCTGTTTCACTGTAGGTCGACTCTCCGAGTCGATACCCTTGCTTTCGGCGTTACCCGGTGCGAGCAGGTGCTTTCTTGCCGACAGCCGCTTCGGCGGACGGCACGGCGGAGCGTGCCTGCTACGGTGGGCGGACGGCACGGCGGAGCGTGCCTGCTACTTTGGAGATCCGAAAAAAATGGGCGCGGTGGCTTTACCCGGCCCGATTCGGCTGATACCTTACGAGCACTATGGTCGCATCGAACGATTATATTGAGCGGATTCTCGGTTACTTTGAGCAGGCTACCCAGGCCAATCTCGATACCCCGGGCCGCAGCGGCAACCTCATCGAACTGACACCCGAGCTGGCCGACGAGGTAATGATTACCGGCGACCTGCACGGGCACCGGCGCAATTTCAATCTGATCAAGCGGACGGCCGCCCTCGCCCAGAACCCCCGCCGGCACTTGGTCCTGCAAGAGGTATGCCACGGAGGGCCAACTTACCCCAATACCGAAGGATGCATGTCGCACACCGTGCTGGAAGACGTCGCCCGGCTGAAAACCGAGTTCCCCGACCGCGTTCACTTCATTCTGGGTAACCACGAGTTGGCCGAAGTGGCCGACTATCCCATCCAGAAGAACAAAAAGATGCTGAACCTGATGTTTCGCCAGGGGCTGCACCAAATGTACGGTCCGGCGGTGGAGCGGGTGCGCGAAGCGTTCCTGCCGTTCCTGCGAAGCTCGCCCCTGGCGGTGCGGTTGCCGCACGGCGTGTTCGTTTCGCACAGCATTCCGGAAAAGTGCGATACGCGGCGGTTCGACGCCTCGATCTTTTCTCGCGAGTTGGACGAGGGCGACTTCCTCGAACGGACCGGCATTTTCGAACTGGTTTGGGGTCGCGACTATCGGGAGGAAAACGCCCGCGCCTTCGCCGAACTCGTCGGCGCCCGGATCCTGATCAACGGCCATGAACCGTGCGCGAAGGGGTACAACGCGCCGAACGAAATCCAGGTCATCATCGACTGCTGCGCCGCCGCGGCCGCCTACCTTCTGCTGCCGCTCGACCGCGAACTGAGCCACGCCGAGGTCGTCGAGCGCGTGGAGAAGCTGCAATAACCCCAAAGAGAACTTGGGTAAAGTAGGCGTCTCGGGATGTTTTTTGCTCGCTCGGGCGCTGCGGCTTCTCGCCGCACGCCGAACGAAGTACGCCCCTGCATACTCCCGACGCCGGTTCGGTCTTGGCTCAGTCGCCTGAATCTGCTAAAAAACCCACCCGTTGGCTGTCGCTGCCCGACGGATCGCATTCGGCCCCGTTTCTGCCGCCATCGATGGGAATTGCATGAGGAATTTCGGACGGATTCTGCGCATGGCGTTGCGGTACCGGCTGACGTTCGCGGCCTCGGCCTTGTGCGCGCTGGGGGTCGGCGTGCTATGGGGTGCGAACATCGGCGCCGTGTACCCGTTCGTCGAGGTGGTCTTCCGCGGCGAGTCGCTTCAGCAACGCGTCACGGAGGAAATCGAGAATGCCCGGCGAACGGCCGCTTCGCTCCGGGCGGAAATCGTTCGCCTGGAAACGGCCAAGCGCGGGGCGACGGAACAGGAACTTCGCCGCATCGAGTCGCGAATCGTCACCGCCAAGGCGGCAATCGACGCCGAGCGGAGGGCCGAGGCCGGCTACCTCTGGGCAAAGCCGTACCTCGACCGGTACCTGCCCAACGACCCCTTCCAGACCCTCGTGGTGATTACCGGGTTGCTGATGCTGGGCACCCTGTTGAAGGAGTTGTTTCTGGTGGCGCAAAACGTGCTCGTGTGCCGTTTGGCCGAGTTGGCGGCCTACGACCTGCGCAAGCTGTTCTATCGGCGCACGCTGCGCATGGACCTCAGCGCGTTCGACCAGCAGGGTTCGGCCGACCTGATGAGCCGCTTCACCCACGACATGCAACGCGTGGTCGAAGGGCTGATTGCCCTGTTCGGGAAGATGATCCGGGAACCGCTGAAAATGGCCGCCTGCCTCATCGGCGCCGCGCTGATCTCCTGGCAACTCCTGCTGCTTTCGGTGGTTCTGGCCCCGGTGGCCGCGCTGCTGATCCACTGGCTTTCGAAGGCGTTGAAGCGGGCGAATCGCCGGGCCATGGAAGAAATGGCCCAACTGTACACCACCCTGGAGGAGACGCTCCGCGGCATCAAAATCGTCAAGGCATTCACCAACGAGCGGCAGGAGCGGCGCCGGTTCCACCAGGGCGCGAAGCGCTACTTCCAGCGGGCGATGCGCATTGCCGGCTACGACTCCCTGGCCCATCCCATGACCGAACTGACCGGCATCCTGGTCATTTCGCTGGCCCTGCTGGCCGGCGCGCGGCTGGTCCTCTCCGGCGAAACGCACCTGATGGGCATACCCATGAGCCCCCGCCCGCTAAGCCTCGGCGCCCTGCTGCTGTTCTACGGGCTGCTGGCCGGGGCGGCCGACCCGATCCGGAAGTTCTCCGACGTCATCACGCGGCTTCAGCGGGCGATCGCCGCCGCCGACCGAATCTTTGAGCGGCTCGACCGCGAGCCGGGCGTGGCCGAGCCCGCCGCCGCGGTCCCCTGCCCCACGCACCGCCGCGACCTGGTGTTCGACCACGTCGGTTTCGCGTATCGGCCGGGCCAGCCGGTGCTACGCGACGTTTGCCTGCGCATTCCCTTCGGCGCCACCGTGGCCGTCGTGGGCTCGAACGGATGCGGCAAGAGCACGCTGGCCAACCTGATCCCGCGGTTCTACGACCCCACGGAAGGCAGGGTGCTGTTGGACGGCGTGCCGCTTACAGCCGTCCGCTCGACCGAGCTGCGGCGGCAGATCGGGCTCGTGACCCAGGAAACCGTTCTGTTCGACGATACCGTGCTGAACAACATCCGTTACGGTGCCCCCGGGGCAACCGAGGAGCAGGTGGTCGAGGCGGCCCGGCAGGCCCACGCCCACGAGTTCATCACGCGAAGCTTGCCGGAAGGCTACGCAACACGGGTGGGCTCGGGCGGCAGCCGGCTTTCGGGCGGACAGCGGCAGCGGATCGCCCTGGCGCGGGCCATCCTCCGCAACCCGACCATCCTCATCCTCGACGAGGCGACCAGCCAAATCGACCTGGAAAGCGAGGAGGCCATTCAGCAGGCGCTCGAGGAGTTCATCCGCGACCGTACGGCCCTGATGATCACCCACCGACTGGCGGCCATCGCCCTTGCCGACCAGGTGGTCGTGATGCACGGGGGCCGGATTCTCGACACCGGCACGCACGAGCAGTTGATGGCGCGCTGCGGTCTGTACCAACGGCTGCACCGGCTCCAGTTGGAGGAGCCGGACGATGCGGCGGAGAAGGCGGCCGCGTAAGCCCCAAGCCCGCTGCCGTTTTCATCGCAGAGACTGTCCGAAAAGGCTCGGCTCCACGTCCCCTCTCCCTCCGGGAGAGGGTTAGGGTGAGGGGCGTAGGCCAACAGAGCTTGCCCCTATCTTGCTCAAGTTTCTACGCGCCCTCAACCCCAGCCCCTCGCCCAAAGGGATCGGGGAGTTTTCAGTCAGCCTCTCAGCAACGGCACGCCGTTTGCAACCTCTTTTTGGCCACAGCCCAAGTCGATGCGTTTGCCCGAAGGGTTTTTGGGTTGCGTGATGGGGCTGGAACAGAGAAGGGCCTCACGCAGGGCTCACAAAGCGGAATGAGGTGCGTGTAACGTTTGCGTTTTTGAGTGTCGGGTTTTTTCCGGTTCGCAAGTCCCCTCTTGGAACGGAGAAGCTAGGCAAAGCCCGACGCATCGGGAGTCGTTGAGCGAATTGGTCGACTTAGGGAGGCCCGGCTTTCTATTTTTTGCCGGTAACCCTTGACTCATTCGGCAAAGGCTTCCGAACACCTATGGCGAGCTGAGGATTGTTGCCCGAGCGATCCTTGGCTCGCCTGTTTTATTTTGATACAGCAAAATCGAACGTGCGTATCATTATAAAACACTCTATCGGGTCAGCGATCACGGCTCTCTACGGTAGCGATCCTTCCTGTGTAGCGATATGCCGCACGAACGTTGAACGTTGAACGCTGAGCACTTAAGGATTCGGTAACGCACCGTTGCTTCTGTTTCAAGGTTCGACGTTCTGCCTGAGGAGGCGGACGGCACGACGGAGCGTGCCTGCTACTTTCCCCGGCTCCGCACCCGGAAGTGGAGGGCCCGCGTTCCCTGAAGAGTGCCCTCAGCACCGTTCGACCTTCGACGTTCAACGTTCAAAAAAAGGGCCGCTGCCCCCGTTGAGGGAGCAGCGGCTGAGTGATGCAGAGCAAACGCTTGTGGCGGCGGGGTGCAGGACCCGGCCGGGCCACATTAGTAGTAGCTGAAGAACTCGCCGGCCGGGTCGCCGCCGTTGCGGGTGATGATGAACCAGTACAGCGAAACGTCGGCCTCGGTGCTGATGCTGCGCACACCGCCATCGGCGAACAGGTGGTTCACCACGCCGGGGTGGCTGCTCGAAAGGCCGTACATGTAGTCCGTGCTCAGGTAGACGCCGTCGTCGCCCTCGTAGTCCCAGTTCAGGTACGCCCGGATGGAGCGGTCCACTTGGCTTTCGTCTTCGTACTGCCCGGTGACGAAACCGCTGAAGCGGTAATAATTGTAGCCGCTTCCCGGCGCCACCAAGGAGTCGTTCACATCGGGGAAGCCCACCAGCGTGGCCGTATCGCCCATTTGCCAGACGGCCGAGATCTCCTCAACCGTTTCGGTGGCGATCACCGTGTTCGACGTGCCGTCGGAATAGTCGGCCATTCGCAGCCGCCTTCCGGGGAAGATGGCGCCGTCGGGATGCCGGGCCTGAGTGCCGTAGGGCGGATCTCCGCTAACGTTCGGATTGAACATCGCCAGGCTCTCCTGCGTCGTGGCGCCTAGGGCCTTGTAGTTGGCAATGCCGCCGGTGTTGTTGACCGGATCGACGAACTCCTGCCCCGAATAGCTGGGGCACACGAACGCGTTGGGCCGGGCCAGCAAGGCCTGGTCGCTGCTAGCCGGGTCGATGTTGCGAACGTCCAGACTGTCGAACAAGGTGCTCTCTTCCATGTACGGCAGCAGGTACGTGAGCCAACTCCAGCCGAAGCCCATTTGCGTACTCCACTGATTCGCCGGGAACCGCTTGTACGAATCGTGGAAGTTGTGGCAGCCCAAGCCGATCTGCTTGAGCTTGTTGATGCACGTCGCCCGGCGCGCGGCTTCGCGGGCGGCCTGAATCGCCGGCAACAGCAGGGCGATCAGGATGCCGATGATGGCAATCACCACCAGCAGTTCGATGAGGGTAAACCCTCGCTTTCCGGAACTCCGAACCATGACACACCTCCTCCAATAAGGAACGAATGAGAAAAAAACGCACGCGGCCTACGCGGCCACGGAACACGCACTCCGGAGAAAATGGGAACGACGCCCCTGTTCCGATACATCAGCAAGAAGGCGACGGAGACTTTCCCCAACTCGCAATTTTACCTCCACCCGCTACCCAATGTCAAACGAATAGCGCGTTGCGGCAACCTAATTTGGCCAATTCCAGTGGCCCGGATGACAATATGGGCATTTCAGGAGGTCTAGGAATCTTTTCCGGGGTGGCTCCGCGATTCCCGCAGTCCCGGGCGTCCGGCAATTCGCATCGAACAACCCGGACGAGGGGTGCCGAAAGCGGTTCCGCGCCGGTAGGCTGAACACTTATGAAAAACATGGTCCAGCAGGAGGAGTTCGCGGTGTCGGTGGTCGGCCGGCTGCGCGAGGCGGGCTTCACCGCTTACTTCGCCGGCGGCTGTGTGCGCGACCGGCTGCTCGGCCGAACCCCGGCCGATTTCGACGTGGCCACCGACGCCACGCCCGCCGAAATCCGCAACCTGTTCGGCCGGCGCCGCACGCTGGCCATCGGCGCCGCGTTCGGCGTCATTACGGTGTTGGGCCCGAAATCGGCAGGCCAGGTCGAGGTGGCCACGTTCCGCCGCGACGCCGCGTACAGCGACGGCCGGCATCCCGACGCCGTCACGTTCAGCTCGGCCGAGGAAGACGCCCGACGCCGCGATTTCACCATCAACGGGCTGTTCTACGACCCGTTGGAGGATCGAGTGATCGACTTTGTAGGCGGGAAAGCCGACCTCGAGCGCGGCGTGGTTCGCGCCATCGGCAACCCACACGAGCGGCTGGCCGAAGACAAGCTGCGGCTGCTCCGCGCGGTCCGCTTCGCCGCCACGTTCGGTTTCGAACTGGAAGCCGACACGGCCTGCGCCGTCCGGCACATGGCCCCGCAAATCTGCGTGGTCAGCCCGGAACGGATCGCCATGGAAATGCGCCGGTTGCTCACCTTGGCCGGCCGGGTGGCGGGAATCCGGCTGCTGCTGGACACCGCGCTGGCATCGCACGTGCTGCCGGAGATCGTTCCGGGCAACGACCGGGAGCGGGACCGGCTGGAGGAGAACCTGGCCGTGCTGTCGCGCCTGGTCGATCCGAGCTTTCCGCTGGCGCTGGCCGCGACGCTGAAGGATCGGCTGGACGTGCCGGGTGTGTACGCCGTGGGCCGACGTTGGCGGCTGGCCAAACGGGAGGTAGAGCGGGTGGCATGGCTTCTGGTACACTTACCCTTGGCGGCGCGCGCCGGCAAGGCCCGGCACTCCGAACTTCATCCGGTGCTGGTTCAAGAGGGGGTGGACGAATTGATCGCCTTGGCCGAAGCGGTTGAGCCCGGCTCGGCCGGCGCGGCGCACTGCCGCACGGTGCTTGCCCGCCCGCCGGAGGAGTGGAACCCGCCGCCGCTGGTCGACGGGGCGGCGTTGATCGCGCGCGGCCTTCGGCCCGGCCCGGCCTTTAGCCGCTTGCTGGCCCAAGCCCGCGCCGCGCAACTCGACGGCGAGGTGACCACCCGCGAGGAAGCCCTGGCACTCGTCGAGCGGGAGATGATGAACGAGTAACGGACGGCGGCAATGACAAGCTGGAAGCGCGTCCCACGATGACAAGCTGGAAGCGCGTCCCACGATGACAAGCTGGAGGCGCGTCCCACGATGACAAGCTGGAAGCGTGTCCCACGGTTGGCGGCACCGCCGAACCCTTTGTAGAGGTTGAAGGCATGGATAAGAAAGCGAAAAAGCGAATTCAAACCCTCAACGAACGGATTCGGAAGCTGCGGCAGCAGCTTGCCGGCACACGCAAGCAGGCCGACGACCCAGGGGAACTGCAAGCCCTCGAACGCCAAATAGCCGAGGCGGAGGCCGAGGTGGTGAAGTTGAAGGGCGGGGCATGACGGAGCGTGAAGCACACTGTACTCTTCACGCGCCGGGTGAAGCTCCGCCCGGGCCTGCATCGCGCCCGAGGGCCGGACAACACGGCGGTCGGCC
>CAYPWB010000026.1:16913-28146 GCA_964414315.1 uncultured Planctomycetaceae bacterium
ACGCGGAGCGTGAAGAATACACGACGTCACGCTCCGCGTAAAGCTCCGCCCGGGCGTGCATTACGCCCGAGGGCGGAACAACACGGCGGTCGACCATGCAGGGCCTCCTGCGCAACCCGGCGGCCGCCGGCCACCGCGCGGCGCAACTTCACGCGGAGCGTGAAGAACACACGACTTCACGCGGAGCGTGAAACGATACGAGGGAACTTCGATGAGCGATAAACGACTCTCAGCGATACGGGCGAAGGTGGAGGCGGGCGAGCGGCTTTCGGCTGCCGACGGCGAGTACCTGTATCACCCATCGGTCGATCTGCACGACGTGGGCGAACTGGCTGATCTGGTGCGCCGCCGCAAGAACGGCGACCGCGTGTACTACAACCTCAATGCGCACCTGAACCCCACGAACGTGTGCATGTACCGCTGCGCGTTGTGCGCCTACAGCCGCGATCCGGACGATCCGCGGGCGTTTGTCATGAACATGGACGACATCCTGGCGGTAGGGCGGGAAGCGGTCGAGGCCGGTTGCACGGAACTGCACATCGTCAGCGGCGTGCATCCCGACAAATCGCGGGAGTGGTACCTCGACATCCTCCGCTCGCTGCACGGCGCGTATCCCCGCTTGCACCTGAAGGCCTGCACCGCGGTGGAGATTGCCTGGTTCGCCGAGTCGACCAAGCGGAACATCCGCACGACCATCGAGGACTTGATTCGTGCGGGCGTGGGCAGTTTGCCCGGCGGGGGCGCGGAAATTTTCGCGCCGGAAATCCGCACGCAAATCTGCCCTCGCAAAGCCGACGGCCGCACGTGGCTCGGCGTGCACCGCGCGGCGCATCAGCTTAGGCTGCGGACGAACGCCACCATGCTGTTCGGGCATTTGGAGCAGGCCGAGCACCGCGTCGACCACCTGGTCGAGTTGCGGTTGCAGCAGGACGTGACCGGCGGGTTCCAGGCGTTCGTTCCCCTGGTGTTCCATCCGCGGAACACGCGCATGGCCCACCTCGAACCGGCCTCGGCCGACCTGATCCTTCGTACCGTGGCCGTCGGCCGGCTGATGCTCGACAACTTCGACCACGTGAAGGCGTACTGGGTATCGCTGGGCGTCGGGCTGGCGCAGACGGCGCTAAGCTACGGGGCCGACGACCTGGACGGCACGGTGCGGCGCGAGCGCATCCACCGGGCCGCCGGCTCCGATGCGCCGGAAATCCTCACCGAGCCGGAAATCCGGCACCTCATTACCGAGGCCGGCCGGCAGCCGCAGGAGCGCGACTCGCTGTACCGGCCGGTCAAACGCGACGGCACGCACTGGACGCTGGCCTGAGCGCGGGCGGCTTCGGAGGCAGGCCGTCGGAGTTCACCCTTCAGCGTGCGCGGCGCATGACCCTTCGCCAACACGCTGAAGCGTGAACTCCAACAAGCCGCCCACCGTGTCTCGTCGGACCTAATCGAGGAACCCGACGAGTTCCTGGCTCCGGCCGGGCTGCTGCAGCTTCCGCACGGCCTTGGCTTCGATTTGGCGGATGCGTTCGCGGGTGACTTTGAAGATGTGCCCCACTTCCTCGAGCGTGTAGCTGTAGCCGTCGCCCAAGCCGTAACGCAGCTTGATGATCTCCCGCTCGCGGTAACTGAGCGTTTTGAGTATCTTGGCGATTTGGCCGCGCAGCATGCCTTGCGCCGCGCCGCTGGCCGGCGCCCGCACGCCCCCGTCGGGCAGCAGATCGCCGAACTGGCTGTCTTCGCTGTTGCCCACCGGGCGGTCGAGGCTGATCGGGTAGCGGCTCATGGCCAGCACGCGGCGGGTTTCGTCGATGCACGTGTTCGCGGCCCGCGCGGTCTCCTCGATCGTCGGTTCGCGGCCGAGCTTCTGCAGCAAAGCCCGCGACACGTTCCGCACCCGCGACATCGTCTCCACCATGTGCACCGGAATGCGGATGGTGCGGCTCTGGTCGGCCACGGCGCGGGTAATGGCCTGGCGAATCCACCAGGTAGCGTAGGTGCAGAACTTGAAGCCGCGGCGGTATTCGAACTTGTCCACGGCGCGCATCAGCCCGGCGTTCCCCTCCTGGATCAGGTCGAGAAAGCTCAGGCCGCGGTTGCGGTACTTCTTGGCGATGGAAACCACCAGCCGCAGGTTGCCTTCGGAAAGGCCGCGTTTGGCCTCCTGGTACTCGGCGTAGATCGACTGAAGGTACTTCACGCGATTGCGCAGGCTGGTGGGCGTTTCCTGCGTGGCGCGGAGGATATTGCGGTACTCGGCCAGCCAGGGCTCGCGGCGCCGCGACTTGCCGTGGCCGCCCGAATGGTTCCGATGCTCGCGGATGCGGGCCTGCAATTCGTCCACGCGGTGGCTGAACTCCTGCAGCGTTTTGATCATCGGCTCGACGCGCTGGTTGCGCAGCCCGAGTTCCTCGATCAGCCGTACGGCCCGACGGCGGCGGCGCCCCAGACGTCGCCATGCCGCCCGGCGCTCGGCCCGCGGCCGCGACCGACTGGTGGCAATGCGGTAGTCGCGATGGTTGCGCTTCACCAGGGTTTCCAGCGTGCGCAGGTTGATGGGCAGGCGGCCGAGAATCTGGTGCTTCTCGAGCTGATCGGTGACGGAAACCTGCACGGTACGGTCGAAGGGGAGTTCACCGGCGTGGACGCGCCGCAGGACCTTCACGGCCGTCTGCATGACGAAATCGCACTCGAGAACCTTGCGACGGAACTTGGCCCGGCTGATTTCGATGCGCTTCGCCAGCGCAATTTCCTCCTGGCGCGCCAGCAGAGGAATTTCGCCCATTTGCGTCAGGTACATGCGCACCGGGTCGTCCGACCACGACTCGTCCTCGTCGGCGATCAGCAGGTCGTCGGCGCCGGCGTCGTGATCCTGGTTCAACTCATCATCGTCCGAATCCTCGTCCAAATCGTCGTCGAGGTCCAGTTCTTCTTCATCGGAGTCGGAATCCACCAAGCTGAGGCCGACCTCGTCGCGGGACGTGGTTGGACGATCTTCCAGGTCTTCCATCAATGCATCGTACAAAGCAGTACTCCTCACGTTCGTCGAGAGCAGTGGTTGACTGCGGGGAGTCGCGGCTCCCCGAACCCGATTATGCACCGTACCCCGGCGGCTTGCCAGCAAAAAGGCCGACACTTTCCCCGGCTCCACCCCGGAGGCTCGCCCGCAGCCACCCGGCGCACGCGCCGAAAGACCTCGCCATCGGGCAATCGCACTCCAAGACACATGCCGACCGAGAGCCGAGTTCGCCGTTTCTGAAAGCAAGCAGTTTGGGTAGGCGTAACCCTGGCATACCACTAGACAGGTGCTGTGGGCGACCGCCTCGCCCTACAGCTACACTAGCAACCGCACATCGGGAGGACGGCGTTCCGCCATACGCTCACTCGCCGAAGGGTTGTACCGTGGTCAGACTCTGCATTCGGGAAGCCAGGACACTTAATTGTAATCGCATCCCTGCCCAGAGTCCAGGGCCGGGGCGAAAAAAGGGGGCCTAAACCACGCCCCCGACGCTCAACACAACGGCCAAGGAAGATGGGAGCTTTGGGAGAAATGTTAGCTTGGGCATAATAGGGTAAATACACAAGGTATTCTCCCGGCCCGGGTCGACCGTGCGAACGCCATGGCCCCCGAAAGCGCAATCGAAAAGAAGGAAAAAAACTTTTTCAGGCCACGCCGCCTCCACCGTGCGACACGTGTGCGGTTGTCCGTCAGCCCAGACGCGGCCTGAACCGCCTACCAGCGAGGCGAGCCCGCCCGAAGCGGATCCGGCACCTTCGGCTCCATCGCCCAGCGACGCACCGGCTGCAACTCCGGCACCACCGGGCTGTGCGGACGCAAGGCCAGCGGGGCGTCGTCGGGCAGGTCGGCATCGGGCTTGGCCACCACCAGGATGACCCCGTCGGGCCACCGCCACACGAATTCCTGAATGGGCATTCGCACGTTCCCCTGGGCCGGGTCGGCCAGGAAGACGCGATCGTTCAGCACGCCGCGAAACACGACGAAGTGCTTGTACTCGCCGTCGATCAGCCGGACGATGACCGGGACCTTCAGCTCCGTCATTTGCTGCAGGGTTCGGCGGCCCATGGTGGCCTGGTAGCCGGCGGCCACGGCGATGTCGCGCAGGTCGGTTAAGGAGAGCCCGTTGGTCTCCCGATCCTCGACCTCTTCGGGCGTGAGCGTCGAGAGGATGCCCACCAGGACACCCTCTTCCGTGGCCGGGTCGCCCCAGTAGTAACGAATGAGCGTGGCCATGGCCGCGGCGCCGCACGAATAGTCGTACTGCTGCATGACAACATGCCGCTCCCGGAGCGCCTTCCAGTTCCACGTGAACACGTGCACGTTTCGGTCGGGCGTGCGCACGGGCGGGCCCCACCACCGCTGCCCCGGCTCCTGGGCGGCTGTTTCCACGACGAGCGCGCCGAAAAGCAACGCGGCAATCAGGACAATTCGCATCGGGTGTTTCTCCCTCAGAAGCCTCGAGTGACGATCACGCCGAATTCGGCGTCGGTGGCGTCGTCGGTCAGGCCGAAACGGACGAACGGTTCCACAATGCGGTTCCGGCCCGTAATGGCCGTCATGGCCATTCGAACGCTCATCGGTTCCCGGTCGCTGCCGGGAATGTGGTCGCGGTCGAACTTCGTTTCGGTCACATACTGCCCGATGAACGCCGAGCTGATGGTAACTCGATCGTTGACGGCAAACCCAACGCCGAGGTTATAGTTGACCTGCTCGCCCGGCGCGACGTCGACGCCCAAGTACGATCGCTCGAACAGGTGCCGATAGCCTACGCCCCAGAACACCACAACGGGGTCGTAGCTGCGAATCCACAGCAGGCTGGCGTCGATCGACCAGAAGCCGTCGCCCAGCGCCGCAACGGCCACCTGGTCTTCAAAGGGGTGTTTCCCGGTCGGGGCCGTGAAACCGATCGAGCCGATCAAGTCGGCCCGCTGGCCGCGGCCGTCGCGTAGCAGCAGGTTCAAGCCGGCGTTGACGTCGGCCACGTTGAACGTGTCGTCGGTCGCCTCGCCGAAGCGGTTGGCGAACTCGGCCTGGGTCCAGCCGATCGGCGCCCGCACGAATGCCTGAACCCGCGGCGCCACGCCCAGCCGAGCGGCAAACGGAATGAGCAGCCGCCGGTCGCGCAGTTCCTGGTCGAACACGACCAGTTCATTGTCGACCAGGGCGATGCCCGGGGTGGTCGTCTTCTGAAGGCTGTACTCGACCCCCCAGTCGAACTGGATCTGGCCCGGCTGCAAGAGCACCGTCACCGACCGGAGGAACTCGCGGCTGTTGTCGGGCGGCGCTTGGCCGATCGGCTCTTCCGACGGCAGCATGGGGTCCGGCCCGTTCTCCGCGGGCTGGTACATGTTGAGGCTTCGGGTGAGGCTTACCAATTGGATCGGACTTTCCAAAGGCTCGGCCAGCACCTCGTCGGGGTCGCGCGCCAAACCGCTAAAGTAGCGCGGCGCAGCGGCGCGGCGGGGTTGCAGCGCCGGCTGTCGCAGCGGAGCCGGTTCTTGCCGCTGGTCAACCACGCGCATCTCCGCCTCGACTCCCTCGGCCACGGCGGGAAGGCGGATCGGTCGGTCCCACGCCGGCGCCGGTCGAAGCCCGGGCGGCGCGTGCGGGGCCGGAAGCATTTCGGTCGCGTTCCCGGAAGCCGCCCACGCCAGTACGGTCGAGCCGAGCACTACGGCCCGAAAGCCAAAGTGACGGTGTATCGTTCGCAGCGGATGTCGCATTACGAATATTCCTCCGTGGAAGCCGGGCTGCCGGCGTTGAGGTTAGCGGCGGAAGCCGATCGCCCAGGCCACGCCGACGAAGTCGACGCTGGAGCCGAGCGAGCCGACCACCATGTCGGTGCCGTTGATCGACTGCTGGGAGCGGAGCCGAGGCTGATCGACGCTGTCCCAGAACTGGTACTCGAACACGACGTGCGTAAACACTTCCGCGTTGACGTACTGCAGCGGCCCGGACCATTCCAGACCGGCTTGCAGCTCGGCAATCCACAAGCTGCCGGTGTCGTCGACGCTTTGCAGTTGCGCTGCGAAGACGCCGCCTTCCGCATAGGTTTGATAGACGTGCGCGGACCGATCGCCCCAAAGCACCGACCCGCGAGCGTTGAACACCGCCGCGAGGCCCCAGTCGCCGATGGGTCGGCGGCCGTCGAGGCCGAAGGTGAGCCCCACGCCGCTGGCGATCGATCGGGAACCTTGCTGGGATGGATCGAGCAGGTCCGACCCCAAGTCGACGTCGTTGGCGTTCATCAGCGCGTTGCGCTCGATTTCAGCCCATCGGGCGCCCAGGAACAGGTCGCCATCCCAGTTGCCGAAGCAGAAGCAGCGGGTGGCTTCGAGGTCGGCCGTCTTGGCGGAAAGGAGTTGCACGGCCGAGGCGAAGCGGAAGACCGTGTCGCCCTGGATGTCTTGGACGGTGCCGGTCGCGTCGGCGTCGTACAGCCAGTAGCGGCCGCGCATGCCCCACGCCTCTCCGCGGTAGCCGAGCCAGACGCGCGGCGCCCCTTCGAGGCTGTCGAGTTCGGCCAGCCCTCCGAGCGCCAAGTCGAAGTTGGCATTTTGGAAGGTGATCGGCCCGGAGTCGGCCCGGTGGGGGCGCAGGAACGTGGCCTCCACGCCGGCGTTCCAGCCGCCCGCCGAGTAGGCGCCCGCCGGATAGCCGGCCGCCATGAAACGCGCGTCCTGGGCAGCCGCCGGACCGGACGTCAGCCCGAGGCACAGGCAGGGTACGAGAAGCAACCATCTGCCGGTCATTTTTCTTATCCTCCAACAGGGTTATCTGCAATAGATGCTTCGCAGCCGAGTGCGTCCCGGCAAAGTGTCCATCGGCGGCTTATGCCGATGACGAGCCTCCTCCATGCAAATCGGAATGCACGATCGATTCAAGCTGCAATTCGCAACGCGGCACTACATGCTTCGCATACGACAGTGTTTCCGCCCTTGAAACACCCCGCACAATCATCAAAAGCGGCACGCCGTATATTGCCTTCTTTGGGTCAATTGCTATAATCGAAACAACCCGCACAGCCAGTCGGCCGGCCCATAGCGCCCACAAGCGGGGCTCGGCGACGGCGGAACGGGTTGTTTCGGCGCGTTATGAAGTCGCGCTTCGTTGGTCGGCGTGCCTGCTGACGGATTCGGGCAGGAACAGCGCAGCTTGGCATTCACCCGTTGGAGGATTCCTTGATCGGCCCGATGTTCCACGGAGCCCCACCGGCGTAAAGCCGCTAGAGGCCATTCACCATCGTCGCCCGCTGTTCGAGGCGGCGTCCACGTTGCGATCCCCCGGATCGCTTACGAGAGAAGAGTTTTCGTCGTAAGCGCGGCCGGCCGATCGGGGTGCGCCCCCGCGTGCCTGGATCGGCTCTGGACGTTGCACGTGACGTTGACCGGCTGACCGCACTTTCGACGAATCGTCGTCGCGGGAGAGTGAGTTTGGTTCGCAGGCGGGCGGGTGGTCCGGCCGCCGCACATCCGGGACGGTGGATCCGCCGTCCCACACTCTAGTTTTTTGGAGACTTCACGATGAGACAGTTTTTTGCAGTTCTGGCGTTGGTGGGTATGGTAATGCTGGCCGGCTCGGCGGCGAATGCCGACGTGCCCGTGTCGGAGGACACCCTTTCGCAAATGGGGATCCACAACATGCAGGTCGTGTCGGACGCCGAGGGCGACACGATCCGCGGTTTGGGCCGTTGTCCCGGCAAGTGCTTTAACATTCGCATCCCGCGGGTGAAGTGCACGAAGTTGGTCAAGGTCGAACAGGCCGACGTTTCCGACGTCAGTCGGTCGGCGTTCGTCAAAGTCAACCAGGATAACGGCTCGAGCGTCAAGAAGTCGCAGAAGGTTGCTATCGACCAGTACAACGGCTCGGATGTCAAGAAGTCGGCGTTCGTCAAGATTGACCAGGACAACGTTTCCTCGGTCAAGGGCTCCACCAAGGTTTCCGTTGCCCAGGAGAACCTTTCTTCGATCAAGGACTCGAGCTTCGTCAAAGTGACCCAATTCAACATCAGCACCGTGAACAACAGTCTTGGCGTTAAGGTGAACCAGAGCAACACCTCGATTGTCAGGTAATGCGGACTGGTTCAGACGTTGTCCGGAGCCAACACCAGGGCCCCGCAGTCGCTTGGCTGCGGGGCCTTTTTTTCGGGCCCCTCAGTCGCGCAGCACGTACTCGTACTGCTCCGGTGGAACGGGGCGGAGGGAAAAGGGTCCGGTGCCGACGGCCATGCTGCGAAGTTGGAGCGATTCCTTGTCCATTACCAGCAGGAGCCGCGTGAGCCATCGGCGGGCGGAAAGGATGTACACTTCGGCCGTCTCGGCGATGCGCCAATGGCGCCAGCGATCCAGGACGGGATGTTCGTCGAGCAGGCGAGCCAGCCGGGGGTCGGCCTTGCGCACCTTGCGCAAATTTCGGCACGCCGCGCACACGCTCTTCGTCATCGAGCCCGGGGCCACTTCCTGGCGGCAATTCTGGCAGCTTACCAGCGTGCGCACGAGTACGCGGTCGCCGCAAACCGGGCATCGCTTCGTCTGGTCGGCGGCCACGCGCAGCCCGGTGGCCGCGCAGTCGACCAGATCCTTGCCCACCAACAGGCGGCCCGTTTCGGCGCAGCGCTCCAGGTGTTCGGCCGCTACGATGCGTCCGTCGTCGTCGGCCGCCAGGTGGAACGTGGCCGTGCCGGTGGCGGGACACACGTAGGGCGGCGGCTCGACGGAGCGGGCCCAGCCTTCGAACGGCAGATCGGCCGAGGTCTCGCCCACCGAAAACCGCAGCTTGCCGTCGGCGTGCTTGCACCACACCACGGTGGTCGAAGCCGGTTCGCCTCCCGCCGCCTCGGCGCCGAGCCGGCGCGCGGCCGCAACGGCCGCATGCATCTGCGCCTCGAAGCCGGGATCGAGCCGCTGCGGCGGGCGGGGCAAATCGGCCAGTTGCCAGAGGCCCATTTCGGTTACCGTGGCCGGGTCGAGCGGTTGGCCCTGGAACGTGACGAATCGCGTGGCCGGCCCCTCGGTGCCCTGGAAGTCCAACCGCAGAAAGGGCCGATCCTCAAGCTGGCAGCCGGCCAGATGCGCCCGACCTCCGTCGACCGTGTATGCCGAAAGCAGCCTGGCGGCGACGTCCGCCACGCTCTGAGGCTGGTCTGCCGGTGCGGCGTGCCGCAGTTCGGCGACGGTAGGCACCGGAATCCGGCTGGTTGAGGGAGGTCCAGAATCCATACAAGATTATACCACACGCAGGGGGGCACGCAAATTGTCTCCCCCAAGCGGGTTGTGGAATTTGCGGGTTGTGCGGCCTTTTCCGGGCTTCCGCTTCTGGGTGCAAAGCCCGGCAAAGTAGCAGGCACGCTCCGTCGTGCCGTCCGCTTTATCCGGCACAACGCAGCCGTTCGGCCGAATGGCTTGCGCCCGGGAAAGGGAAGTACCGGTTTTTCCGCATTACCTCCATTCAGCCCTGATCGATTCATTCCGTCTCCGGCCGCGGGCCGGGTTGGCTGTTGCGGGCCGTGTCGGCTAGAATAATGTTCGTCAGCGATGCGAACGGGGCTCTTCACACGGGGGACAGTCGGATGACACGCTGGTTCCAGGAATTGGCGGGATCGGAGGCGATGGGCTACGATCCGTTGTGCGTGGAGCGGAGCGCGCCGGTCGGCGACGACGAGGCGGCAGCCATCGAGGCGTTGTGCCACACGGCCACGCCCGGCCCGCTGGTGCTCGACGACGAAACCGACGGCGACGGCGCGCCGCTGCTCACCCTGCCCGACGGACGCGTGGTGGTCAGCCGCACGGCCGCGGTCGAGTCGCTGGTCGACCCGGCGGTGATGGACGCCAACGCCGAGTTGATCTGCAAGGCCCGCTACTACCTGCTGCGCCTGCTGCGCGATCGGCAGCGCTGGCAGGCCGAACGGCAGGAACTGCTCGACCGCATCGCCGCGCTCGAGGCGAAGCCGGCCAAGGGCGGCGCCCGCTCGGTGCCCACGCAGCCGCGATAACGGAAGATTCAGCATCGTGCGATGTATGGATACCACAGCCGCGGCAGACGTATCGCGACAGACCTCGCTCCTGCCCGCCGAGGACCCCGCCTACCTGTCGCGCCAGTTGATCACGTACCTGGGCAACAAGCGGGCGCTGCTCGGGCAGATCGGTCAGGCGGTCGGGCGGATCAAGCAGCGGCTGGGCAAGGACCGGCTCCATGTGTTCGACGCCTTCAGCGGTTCGGGCGTCGTTTCCCGCTTCCTCAAGGCGCATGCCTCGCGGCTGGTGAGCAACGACCTGGAAGACTACGCCGCCGTGGTCGGGCGGTGCTACCTGCGCAACCGGAGCACGGTCGACCTGGCGGGCCTCGGGCAGCTTGTGGCGGAACTAAACGCCCGGGTGATGGACGAGGCCTTTCCGCCGGGGTTCATCGAGAAAATGTACGCCCCGCGCGACGAAGCCCGCATCACGAAGGACGACCGCGTCTTCTATACCCAAAGCAACGCTCGCCGGCTGGACAACTACCGCCGGCTGCTCGACGAGGTGCCCGCCGACCGGCGCGACCTGCTGCTCGGGCCGCTGTTGAGCGAGGCGTCGATCCACGCGAACACGGCGGGCGTGTTTAAGGGTTTTTACAAGAACCGCGCTACGAAGGTGGGGCAGTTCGGCGGCAGCGGGTCCGACGCACTGCTGCGCATCACCGGCTCCATCGAACTTCAAACGCCCGTTCTCAGCGCGTTCGAGTGCGACTGTACGGTGATGCAGGACGACGCCAACACGGCGGCCCGGCGGCTGCGGCACCTCGACCTCGCGTACCTCGACCCGCCCTACAACCAGCACCCCTACGGCTCGAACTACTTCATGCTGAACCTGCTGGTGCGTTACGAGCGGCCCGAGCAGGTGAGCCGCGTGTCGGGCATTCCGGCGGATTGGCGCCGATCGGGTTACAACGTGCGTTCGCGGTCGCTGCCGCTTTTCGAGCAGCTTGTCGAGTCGCTCGACGCGCCGTTCTTGCTCGTTTCGTTCAACAACGAGGGGTTCATTCCGCCGGCCGAGATGCGCGCCCTGCTGGCCCGGCTCGGCCGCGTCGAGGTGATGGAAACCCGCTACAACGCCTTCCGCGGCAGCCGCAGCTTCCGCAACCGCCCGATCCACGTGACCGAACAGCTTTTTCTCGTAGAACGGAGGTGAGATGGACCTGACCGAACGATTCACCGCCGCCCTGACGTACGCCGTCGAGCTGCAC
>CAYPWB010000027.1:0-16473 GCA_964414315.1 uncultured Planctomycetaceae bacterium
GGCGTTCGGAAAGACGTACGCTTCGGTCAGTTCCCAGGAAGCAGGGACGGAGACGGCCGTGCGGCTGTTCGAATTGAGGCTCCAGTTGTGGGTGATCCCCTCCTCAACGTTTTCCCACGTGGTATTGTTCGTCGTGTCTTTCTGGGCCGCGTAGGTGAGTTTGGGCACCGGCAGCGCGGCGGCGCCGATCCCGAAGCTTTGCGAAAAGGCCACCACGCTGGCCCGCTCGGCCGTGTGGCCTCGTTCGTCGTCGTTGAGGTCTTCATCGACGGCCAGATACACGCCGCTATCGGTCACCTGCCCGCTGCGGAGCCAGCCGCCGTCGGCCCCGTTGCGGGTGGCCTGGTTGCCGACGACCAAGGGAGCGGAGGCGAATGCCCGGCTGAAATCGACCCAATCGCCGGACCCGTCCGGGTTGGGATCGGTCCAGCCGCGAATCACCTGCGGCGAGACGAGCGCGTCGAGAACGATGTCGTTCCCGTTCGCGTCGCGGAACGTCCCGTCGAGCGGTCGGGTGGAAACGGCTACGTATCCCAGCGTTTCCGAGTTGCTCAGCAAGGCCGCGGCGGCCGTTTCCGCCTGCTCCATGGAAATCTGTGCGCCGTTTGCATTGAGGTTCTGCACCACGGCGGTGAGCCATGGTGTGGAAGCAGTGCCCGGGGGCGATCCGGTTTCGTTGTTCATCGTTTGCACCTGGGCCAGCAGCGCCGGGGCGTCGGCGAACACGCTGCCGAAGCCGACCGATTCCCATGCGCTTGAGCCGTTGCTGGCCACGGTGCGGCTCGAGTCGATCATCCCGGCTTCCAGTACGCGTCCGTCGGGCAGGATGGCGCGGCCCGGTTCGAGGGCGAACCACGAAACGGTCATCCCGGCGTGGGTGCCGTCTTCGCCCGGCGGTTCGACGTGGATAATGTCGAATCCGGTTGGCGAGACGTTCTTGATCCGCACGTCGGCCGGGTCGCCGCCCTGGTTGGTCGGCAGGGCAAACACCACCGGGGCTACGCTAAACGGCTGCGCGAACGCGACCGATTCGAACCCCGAGGAGGCGGTGGTCTGCGGGAGCGCGATGCTGCCGCCTTCCAATTGCACCACGGCCGCGGCGGCCGTTTGTGCAAGGGAAAGCGTGACAAGCGCTACAATGCAGAGGACGGCGGCCTTGTTGTGCCCGAACATGGTCGTCTTCTCCTTCTTGTTCTGCGGCCGGCGCATCGGCGGCCTGAGACGAGATTGCGATTTCAACCTTGATCATAACAGAAATGACGGCAATTACAACCCTTTGGTAAAAAAGGCGGTTTTTTTAGACAACTCCCGGTGGGCTTAGCTCTCACGAGGGGGTAGCAAGGGGCCGGCCGGGCACGGAACGCTCGGCGTGTTGCTTCCGTTCGGCCGGTTGTGTACCTTGTGGAACGGTTGCGTCGTCCTCCCAGCCGGGTTTCCCACCGAAAGATGGTATTCGCATGCGCCGTACGTCTCTCCCGATTCTGCCCGTAGTGGCACCGGCGATCGCCTGCCGGGCGAACGCCTATTTTGCCGCCCTCACCGGATGCCTCCTGCTTGCCGGCGTCCTTTCCGCCGACGCAGCCGACACCCGGCCGCCGAACCTCGTTGTCGTCATGACCGACGACATGGGCTACGCCGATCTGAGCTACTACGGCAACGACCGGTACCAAACGCCGCACCTCGACGCTTTGGCCGAACAGGGCCTGCGGCTGACCGATTTCCACGCCAACGGCCCCGTCTGCTCGCCCACGCGGGCAGCGCTTCTGACCGGCCGGTACCAGCAGCGCAGCGGCGTCGACGGCGTGGTGTTTGCCGATCCCGCACGCGGGCTGCGCGAAACGCACGGGCTCGATCCTGCGGAAGCGACGTTCGCCTCGCTGTTGCAGCAGGCCGGATACCGGACGGCGCTGTTCGGCAAGTGGCACCTCGGCTACGCGAAGCGGTTTAACCCGGTGCATCACGGGTTCGACGAGTTCCGGGGCTTCGTAAGCGGCAACGTCGATTTTCACTCGCACGTCGACCAGGCGGGCTTCTTCGACTGGTGGCACGATTTGGAACTGACCGAGGAGCCGGGCTATACGACGCACCTGATCCATCGGCACGCGTTGCGTTTCGTCGAGGCGAACCGCGACCGCCCCTTCTGCCTGGTCATCGCCCACGAGGCCCCGCACTATCCGTACCAGGGACCGAACGATCCGCCGATGCGCACCGCGGGCAAACCCCGCGGGCGCGAGCCGTATCCGCCCGGGCACATCGCCCGGGCCTACCGCGAAATGGTCCAAGCGGTCGACGACAGCATGGGCGAACTGATCGCGCTGCTTCGGAAACTCGATCTGGACCGGAACACGTTTGTCTTCTTCTGCTCCGACAACGGCGGTACGCGTCACGGCAACAACGGGCCGCTAGCCGGCTTCAAGGGGAGCCTTTGGGAAGGGGGGCACCGCGTGCCGGGCATCGCCTGGTGGCCCGGACGCATTGCGCCCGGCACGTCCGACCAAACCGCGCTGACCATGGACCTGGTGCCCACGCTGCTCGACCTGGCCGGCGTCGAGCCGCCCGAGGGCCGAAAGCTCGACGGCGTGAGCCTCGCCGGGCTGCTGCTCGAAGGAGAGCCATTGCCGCAACGTACGCTTTTCTGGGGCTTTCGCGAACGGTACGCCGTGCGGAAGGGACCGTGGAAGCTGATGGTGCCGCCGGCCGGGCCGGGCCGCGGCGCAACCGCAAAGGAGCCGACCGTCCGGGCATCGCTGTTCCACCTCGGCGACGACTTGGGCGAGAAGCACGACCTGGCGGCACAGCATCCCGACCGCGTGAAGCAGTTGCTTGCCGCGCTGGCCGCCTGGAAAGACGACGTATCGGCCGACCGGTCGGAAAGGGAGTGAACCATGCATCGCAGCAGCGTGTGGCGAAGCGCGGTTGGTTCCCTGCCGTGGCGTACGCTTCCAGCTTGCGAATCCGCCGGAGGCGGCGAGCCGGAAGCTCGCCCCAGCAGGAAGTTGTTGTCGGCCGCTCACCCATTCCTTCGGCTCGTCTTGGCGGTTCTTCCGATCCTGTCGGTAAGCGCCGTGGACGCCAGGGACGAGTCGGGCGATGCTGAGCCGCTCGAGGCCTACGTGTGCGTGTACGCCGCCACGCCTTCGGGTATCCTGGCGGCCGTTGCCGTGAAGCAGCGGGGGCACTCGGTCGTCGTCATCGAGCCGAGTCGCTGGGTGGGCGGTATTTTGGGGGCGGGCCTGAAACCCATGCAGGACTGCCCCAACCACGCCGCCACCGGCGGCATGACCCGCACACTGCTGCAAACCTTGGGACAGCCCGAGGGTGAGCCCGGAGCGAAGTCGACCCGCGAACTGACGCCCAACGACATCCGCGACGACTTCGGGAAACTGCTCGACGAGCACGGCATTCGCGTGGTTTACAACCATCGCATTGCGCGATGCGAAAAGCCGTCGACCGACATCACCGTCGCGGTGTTCGACCTGGCGCCTTACGACGCGCTCGGATGTCCGCCAACCCAACCCGAAACACCCGACAGCCTGCGCGTGAAAGCCAAGGTGTTCATCGACGCGAGCTATGAGGGCGATTTGCTGGCACGCGCCGGCGTGTCGTACCGTGTCGGGCGCGAGGCGACGGCCGAGTTCAACGAGCCACACGCCGGCGTCCGGCCGCCGCAGGTGCTGACGCCCATCGACCCGTTCGTCGAACCGGGCCGGCCCGAGAGCGGGCTGCTGTGCTGGGTGGAACACGACCACGGCAAGCCGGTCGGCGCGGCCGACGGCTATACGCAGGCATACAACTACCGCTACTACACAACCTCCGACCCTGAGCATCGCGTGCCCATTGCACCGCCGGACGACTACGACCCGGTGCATTACGAGTTGGTCGGGCGGTATGTCGAACACCTCGTTGCGAACTTCGACGGCAAGGAGCTTCGCGATCGGCTGGTGGGCATCTGGCCGGGATGGATGAACTCCGGCGAATGGAACTACCAGCGGCGGACCCTGTTCTCCATGGCGCCGTTGGGCATCAGCCACCAGTACGCCGACGGCTACCATGCCGACCGGGCGCGCGTGTGGAAGGAACACCAGAATTACCTGCGGGGCCTCGCCCATTTCATGCGAACCGACGCGCGGGTGCCGGAAAGCCACCGCAACGAGATTGCCGCGCTGGGGCTGGACGGCCGTTTCCACCCCGAAACGCAAGGCTGGCCGCATCAGCTTTATGTGCGAGTCGCACGGCGATTGAAGGGTCGTTACACCATCACGGCGCACGACGTGTACAACCGGACCGAGGTAGGCGATTCGATCGGGCTGGCCCAGTACGGCATCGACACCTACCCCGCGCGCCGCATCTGGCTGCGTCGCGAGGGCCGGACCTGGGTGGGCATCGAAGGCAACATGTTCATCGGCGGCAACCGCGGGCCGACGAACGTGCCCTACCCGGTTTCCTACCGCGCCATCACGCCCCAGGCCGAGGAATGCACGAATCTCCTGGTGCCGGTGGCGTTCTCGGCGACGCATCTCGGCTACGCCTCGGCCCGAATGGAGCCGGTGTTTATGATTTGCGGCGAGTCGGCAGGCATTGCCGCCTGCCGCGCGATGGACGAGGCGGCCTCCGTGCAGGACATCGACATGGACGCGTACAAGGAAGCGTTGGAAGCCGCCGGGCAGAAGCTGTTTTGGGACCCGCAGCACGACCGCGCCCCGGGCTTCGGCCAAACCGGGTTGACCTTCGCTCGCCTGCTGCGCGAATGCGACGCTGACGGCGACGGCCTCGTATGCCGGGACGAATGGAACGCCGGGAAGCCCGGCTGGGAGTGGCTGTTCCCTTTCATCGACACTACCGGCGACGGAACGATCGACAAGGCCGAGTACGACGCCTTTCAACTCTACAAGGCGGAACACCCCGACTGGCAGCACACCCTGCGCGAGAAGCCCGACGTTCGTTGAAACATTCCAACACCTCGAATTGAGCGGAGAACAAGCATGAAACGCACGAATCTCTGGCCCATTGCGATTGGCTTCATCGCGCTGTTATCGATGGCGGGCCGGGCATCGGCCTCGGAGCCCGAGCGACCGAACATCCTCTGGATCACCAGCGAGGACAACAGCCCCTACCTCGGCTGCTACGGCGACCCGCAGGCCCAGACGCCGAACCTCGACCGCCTGGCCGCCGAGGGCGTGCGCTACCGCAACGCCTTCGCCAACGCGCCGGTGTGTTCCACCGCGCGCACGACGCTCATTGCGGGCATGTACGCCTGCTCGCTCGGCGCGCACCACCACCGCAGCCGCGTGGCGATTCCCGATGATTTCAAGCTGTATCCCGAGCACCTGCGCGCCGCAGGCTACTACTGCACCAACAATTCCAAGACCGACTACAACCTGTCGAACGCCGGACAACCGTGGGACGAGAGCAGCCGCAAGGCCCACTATCGTAACCGGAAGCCGGGGCAGCCGTTCTTTGCCGTTTTCAATTCGACGACCAGCCACGAGAGCCGGGTCGCGCCCAAACGGGGTACGACGTCGTTCCGCATCCCGCCGGAAGACATCGTCCTGCCGCCCTATCATCCCGATACACCGGAAATCCGCCGCGACTGGGCGAACTACTACGACCAAATCACCCGCTTGGACGCGGAGGTTGGCGCACTGCTCAGCGAGCTAAAGCGCGAGGACCTGGCCGACGACACGATCGTGTTCTACTACTCCGACCACGGCGGGGCGCTGCCGCGCGGGAAGCGCAACATTCACGACTCGGGCACGCGCGTGCCGCTCATCGTCCGTTTTCCGGCCAAGTGGGCCCACTTGGCGCCCGCCAAGCCGGGCGAGTGGGTCGAGCAGCCGGTCGGCTTCGTCGATCTTCCCGCCACGGTGCTCAGCCTGGCCGGCGCGCCCGTTCCCGACCATTACGAAGGCCGTGCCTTCCTCGGCCCCCAGCAGGCGGCGCCGCGCGAGCACGTGTTCCTGTTCCGCGGACGGATGGACGAGCGGTACGATACGGTTCGCGCCGTTCGCGACCGGCGATACCGCTACGTGCGCAACTACAGCCCGCACCGGCCGTGGGGGCAACCTTACTCCTATCCGTTCCGGGTCTTGCCGAGCATGCGATCGTGGTACGCCGCGTACACGGCGGGCGAGTGCAACGACGTGCAGGCCCGTTACTGGCAGCCCAAACCGTCGGAGGAGTTCTACGACACGCAGACCGATCCGTTTGAAATACGCAACCTGATCGACGAGCCCGAGCACGCGGGGCGAATCGCCGAAATGCGGGAGGCCCTGCGTGAGGAGATGGTTGCCATCCGCGATACGGGCTTCATTCCCGAGGGCATGCTCGCCCGATTGGCCGGCCGGGGGACCATTTACGACTACGTTCAAAGCGACGCCTACCCGATCGAACGCATCGTCGATCTGGCCGACCAGGCCACGTCGCGCGATCCGAAGGTTCTCGATAAACTTGTTGCGGCGATGGCCGATCCGCATCCGGTCGTCCGCTACTGGGGCGCCATGGGCTGCCTCATCCTCCAGGAGCAGGCCATGCCCGCCAAAGACCGGCTGCTGGCGGCGCTCGACGACGATTGGGCCGAGGTGCGGGTCGTCGCCGCCGAGGCCCTGGGTTACCTGGGCGAAACGGAGGCCGCGCTCAAGACGCTCGACGGCGTCCTGAAAGACGGCAACCCGTACGAAACGCTCGCCGCCCTGAATACCCTCGACTTCATGCGGCAGGCCGGGCACGTTTCGCTCGCCCGCGCGCAGGCCATGGTCAAGGACCTCGACCTGGGCGAGCCGGCGGGTCGGATTCCGCGTTACCTGCTCAGTTTGGAGTGAGCCGGGACGGGACATTTGCCATTTCTCGCAGCAACCCCGCAGACAGGAGACCAATCGTGACGAACCCAGCGCAAACCTCGTATCATCCTCAAGCAAAGCGACCTGCCGCGATCTGCCTGACCGCGATCTGCCTGGCCGCATGGCTGACGGCGCCCTCGCCGGCGCAGGCCGACGCGCCCGACGCACGCGGCGCGCGGCCGAACATCATCTTCGTGATGGTCGACGACATGGGCTACGGCGACCTTGGCGTGTACGGGCAGGAGTTGATCCGGATGCCCCATGTCGACCGCATGGCCCGCGAGGGCCTCCGTTATACGAACGCGTACACGGGCTCGACCGTGTGCGCGCCCTCGCGCAGCGTGCTGATGACCGGCCGACACACCGGCCACACGACCGTGCGCGGCAATAAGGGCCGGCGCGGCCAAGGCGGCGTGCCCGGCACCGGCGGCGGCGGGATCCGTGTGCCGTTGCGGGAGGACGACGTGACCGTGGCCGACGTGCTCAAACAGGCCGGCTACGTGACCGGCATCACCGGCAAATGGGGGCTGGGCGAGCCGGGCACCACGGGCACTCCCAACCGGCAGGGTTTCGACGAGTGGCTCGGCTACCTCAACCAGCGACGGGCCCATTCGCACTATCCCGAGTATATTTGGCGCAATGAGGAAAAGATGGTACTGGAGGGCAACACGGGCACCCGCAAGAACTTCGTCGCCGAAGAACACTACACGCACGACCTGTTCACCGACTTCGCGCTGGATTTCGTCCGGCGTCACGGTTCCGGCGAGGCCCCGTTCTTCCTGTACCTTGCCTACACCGTGCCGCATGGTATGTTCCAGATTCCCGAACTGGAGCCCTATGCCCGCGATGCCGATTGGCCGCAACAGGCGAAGGTGTACGCTTCCATGCTTACCCGAGCCGATCGCGATATGGGCCGCATATTCGCGATGCTCGACGAGTTGGGTATCGACGAGCAGACGATCGTCTTCTTCTGCTCCGACAACGGCGCGGCGGACCGGTACGACGGCCTGTTCGACAGTTCCGGCCCGCTGCGAGGGCGGAAACGCGCCATGTACGAAGGCGGCCTGCGCACCGTGATGGTCGTACGCTGGCCGGGCACGATCGAGCCCGACGCGGTCAGCGACGACATCTGGTACTTCGCCGACGTGATGCCCACGTTCGCCGACCTTGCCGGCGCCGAACCGCCGGAGGGCATTGACGGGGTAAGTGTTTTGCCGAGCCTGCTATCCCAACCGCAGCCGGAGCTACAGGAGCGGCCGCTCTACTGGGAGTTCTACGAAGGCGGATTCCAGCAGGCGGCTCGCCGGGGCGACTGGAAGGCCGTACGCCGCGCGCACGACAAGCCGCTGGAGCTGTACAACCTGGCCGACGACGTCGGCGAGCAGAACAACCTCGCCGCCGAGCATCCCGAGCGTGCCGCGTGGTTCGACGGCTTCCTGCGCGAGTCGCGCACGCCGTCGCCGAATTGGCCCTCGCCGATCGACGGGGATTAGCAGGAAGTGTGATCTTCAACGACGAGGCGAGTACCCGCACCCGCTGCCCGGAAAGCCAGCGAAATATGCAGCATGAACGTTGATCGCTCGGCCGATTGACAAGCCCGCAGGCGTCGGTTAGACTGGGTGAGTCGTGCATGCCAACGTTGTCTCGGGAGCCTCCACCATGTGCCGAACGAATTGGGTCGTATCCTGCTGCTTGCTCACCGTCGGGTTCGTGTTCGGCAGTCGGGCAATGGCCGCGGCGGCCGAGCGGCCAAACGTGCTGTTCATTGCCATCGACGATCTCCGAAACCACTTGGGCTGCCTGGGCGTCGAGCACGCCCAAACGCCCAATCTCGACGCACTGGCGTCTCGGGGGCGGATGTTCACGCATCATTACGTCCACGTGCCCACTTGCGGGGCGTCGCGCTGCGCACTGCTGCGAGGCAAGTATCCGACCGAGCGGGCGCATCTGAACAACGGCGCCATCGCGCGAACCCACAAGCAGTGGGGCGCGCGGAGCCTGCCCGCGTGGTTCCGCCGGCACGGCTATCAGACACTTTCGCTGGGCAAGATCACGCACCATCCCGGCGGGCGGACCGGGGCGGGCTGGGCCGAGGGGCCGGAGGAACTGCCCGGCGCGTGGAACCGCTGCTGGATTCCCGAAAGCCCCTGGAAGAATGCACTGAGCATGATGCACGGCTATGCCAACGGCGTGCCGCGCACGCGGGGCAAGTCGCCGCCGTGGGAAGCGTTCGACGGGCCCGACGAAGCCTATCCCGACGCCTGGGTCGCCCGCGACGCCGTGGCGACCTTGCGGGAACTGGCCGGTTCGGAGCAACCGTGGTTTTTCGCCGTAGGCTTCTTCAAGCCGCACCTGCCTTTCGCGGCGCCCAAGAAGTATTTCGACATGCACGATCCCGACCGCATTCCCGCCCCTGCTGCCATCGACCGGGCGAAGGTGAAGGGCGGGTGGCACGGCAGCGGCGAGTTCCGCGGCAACTACGGGCACGCGGGCCGCGACCCCGAAAAGGACCCTGAGTACGCCCGTCTCATGCGTCAAGCCTACGCCGCCGCCACCACGTACGTCGACGCGCAGGTGGGCCGCGTGCTCGACGTTTTCGAGGAACTCGGCTTGGCCGAAAACACGGTGGTCGTCGTTTGGGGCGACCACGGCTTCCTGTTGGGCGAGCACGCGATTTGGGGGAAGCACTGCATCTACGAGCATGCCCTGCGTTCGCCGTTGATTCTCCGGTATCCGGGCCTGCCGCAACCCGGCAGGCAATCGGACGCCGTAGTGGAAACGGTCGACGTGTACCCAACCCTGCTCGACCTGTGCCGGTTGCCCGCCCCGGAGGACCTCGACGGACGCAGCCTGCAACCGCAACTGACCGACCCGGCGGCCGCCTCGCCGAAACCGGCGTTGGGCTTCTGGGGGAACGATCGCACCGTGCGGACCGAGCGATTCCGATACATCCGTTACGGCGGCGGTGCCGAACAACTTTACGATTACGAAACCGACCCGGACGAAACGCGAAACCTGGCCGCCGAGCCCGAGTTTGCCGAGACGATGCGCAAGCTGAGTGAACACCTACGATAGGCGACTGTAGGGCGACTCTCCGAGTCGCCACAATACGACTCGGAAAGTCGTGCTACAGTAGGGTGATTCTCCGAATCGCCACGATACGACTCGGAGAGTCGTGCTACAGTGGGCCGACTTTTCATGTCAGCCAAGAGGCTGAAAGCTACACCACCCCAAGGACCTGAACCATGCGAGCGATTTTCACCACGCTGCTTGCCGCCTTGGCCGCGTCGGCGGCTGTTTCCGCCTCGGCCGAATCGCCCCGGCCGAATATCGTGCTGATCATCTCCGACGATCAGGCATGGACCGACTACGGCTTCATGGGCCACCCGACGATCGAAACGCCGAACCTCGACCGGCTTTCCCAGCGCAGCGCCCTGTTCACGCGAGGGTACGTTCCCACGGCGCTGTGCCGGCCCTCGCTGGCCACGCTGGCCACGGGCCTGTACGCACACCAGCACAAGAACACCGGCAACGATCCGTCGCACAGGCTGGCGCCGCCCAACTCGGCCAAGTATGCCAAACTTCGCGCGCAGCTCATCAGCCATATCGACCGCCACCCGACGCTGCCGAAGCTGCTGGCCGACAAAGGTTACCTGAGCCACCAGTCGGGTAAGTGGTGGGAAGGCTCCTACCGTCGCGGCGGCTTCACGCACGGCATGACCCGCGGCTTCCCCGAGCCGGGCGGGCGGCACGGCGACGACGGGCTGCGCATCGGCCGGGAGGGCATGGACCCGGTGTTCGAGTTCGTCGACCACGCCGTGGCGGAGGAAAAGCCGTTCCTGCTCTGGTACGCGCCGTTCCTGCCGCACACGCCGCACAATCCGCCGGAGCGACTTCTGGCGAAGTACCGCGACCGGGTCAAGTCGATCCACATTGCCCGGTACTACGCCATGTGCGAGTGGTTCGACGAAACGTGCGGCCAGTTGCTGGAATACCTCGATGGAAAGAAACTGACGGAGAATACGCTCATCGTCTACGTGGGCGACAACGGGTGGATTCAGAACCCCGACGGTCGCGGGTTCGCGCCGCGCTCGAAGCAGTCGGCCTACGAGGGCGGCACGCGACAGCCCACGATGCTCAGTTGGCCCGGCGTGATCGAACCCGGCCGCCGCGAGGAACTTATCAGCAGCATCGACCTGGTGCCCACGATGCTCAGCGCGGCCGGCGCGCGCATTCCCGACAATCTGCCTGGGCTCAACTTGCTGCCCGTGGTGCGCGACGGCAAGCCGCTGGGGCGCGAGGCAATCTTCGGCGAGACCTTCGCCCACGACGTGGCCGACCTGGACGATCCCGAGGCGTCGCTCATTCATCGTTGGGTCATCGAGGACCGCTGGAAGCTGCTGTTGACCTACGACGGCGCCGTGGGCCGCTACGCCAAGTGGCACCCCCGCACCGACCCGCGGCCTCAACTTTACGACTTGGTCGACGATCCCCACGAGGAGAACAACCTCGCGGCCGAGCATCCGGAATTGGTCGCCCGCCTTGCCGCGAAGATCGCCAATTGGTGGCCTGTGACGGAGCGCGAAGTGCAAACCGAGTGGACCGAATGATTTCGTAGGGTGGGTGGTTCCGGCTGTCTCAGCAGCCGGGTTCACCCACGCGAGAACTCTTTGGACGAGTCGAGGGTCAACCGCAACCATTGCCTGGACGGACCTCAACGCTACAGCGCGAAGAAGCCGACCGCGCTGCGGCCGCCGTTCGGCAACCGACAACGCGGCGCGTCGTCGAATGGCAGTGGCGCAAACCGTGAAGGGAAGCAGTCATGCCGGAACCCATTGCACCGCAGCGGGCAAGCGACGAGCCGCAACCCGAAGATAGTCCGATCTCGCGACAGGGCGACCTGGTCGCGCTGGTGGGCGCCATTGTGCTGGTGCTCTTCGTCGGGCTTCTGTGGGGACCCGTTGTGGCCGTTCCGGTGGCGTTCCTCCTTGTCGTGCTCGCAGCCATATTTTCCTCGCGTTACCGCCCCTTGGCGCTGGTGGTTATCCTGTGCACAATGTTGGCCGTGCTGTTGCTACCGGCTCGCAGCCCATGCCGAGAAGCCATGCGTCGAGCGTACTGCTTCCGAAACCTCAAGCAGATCGGCTTGGCACTGCACCAATACCACGATGCCTACCACTGTTTCCCGCCACCTCATGTTGCCGACCAGGCGGGCCGGCCGCTCTATAGTTGGCGCGTCCTGATTCTGCCGTTCCTCGATCGGCAGGACCTTTACGAACAATGGCGCCTGGACGAGCCGTGGGACAGCCCACACAACTGGCCGCTAGCTGAACAGACGGTCAAGGTGTTTCAGTGTCCCGCGGTACATCATGCGGCAGAGGCATTCACGAGCTATCTGGCGGTGGTCGGTCCCGGCATGGCCTGGGAGCAGGGTGAGTGCTTGACGGTGCGCGACTTCCCCGACAACGTAAGTGATACCGTCATGGTAGTTGAGATTGCCGACACGGACGTGAACTGGGCCGCGGCGCTCGATCTGGAGGGGGCGGCGATGTCGCCGGCAATCAACGACGAGTCGCGCCCGTCGATCAGCAGCCGTCATCCGGGCGTTGCCAACGTGCTGTTTGCCGACGGTTCGGTCAAAGTACTTGGGACGGAATTGGAGGCGGAGATCGTCGAGGCACTGCTCACGCGCGACGGCGACGAACCGATCGATTGGGGCGCATTTTAGCAGGCGCGGCAGATGAAAGCCTTGGGACGTACCTACCCACTGTAGGGCGACTCTCCGAGTCGTCGGATAAATGGCGACTCGGAGAGTCGCCCTACAGTGGGCTGACGACTCGGAGAGTCGCCCTACAGTGACGAGAAAGGATGTGACGATGCTTAACCCGGAGGAGATGGCGCTCACGATCGAATCCGCCGTGTTTCTGATCGTGCTACTAAATCCGTTCCTGCTCAGTATTTACCTGCTCGACCTGATTGAAAAACTGAGCTTCGTACAACTTGGCAAGGTTCTGTTTCGGGCGTCGCTCATCAGCGGTACGGTTTTCTGCGCGTTCGCCTGGTCGGGCGATGCGTTGCTGACGAGGCTGTTGCACGTCCGCTTCGCGTCGTTCATGCTCTTCGGCGGGCTCGTGTTCCTCCTCATCGGAGTGCGGTTCGTCCTGCTGGGCGGCGAGGCCATCCGCTCCCTGCGCGGACCCGCCGAGCATGTCGCCGGCTCCATTGCCATGCCGTTCATGATCGGGCCGGGAACGGTCAGCGCCAGCGTCATTGCGGGAACCCGCCTGCCGCTCGTGCTCGCGATTCTGTCCGTCTTGATAGCGCTGGGCGTTACGTCGGGCGCGGTGCTCGGGTTCAAGGTCGTCCACGATGTGGTGAAACAGCGGAACGAGAAGCTGATCGAACGCTACGTCGACGTCGTCGGGCGGCTGTCGGCCCTCGTCATCGGAACCATCGCGGTGGAGATGATCCTGCAAGGCTTCGAGATGCTGAAGATCCCCTGAACCGCGCGGCCGTTTTCGCCGGTGCCGCTCACCTTGGGCTTTGTGACAGCTAAGAATTGGGGTGCCACTGGCATACTGCCAGTGCCATCGTACGCGTGGCACGAGCAATGGCACTGGCGAAACGCGAGTGGCACACACCCGAGAATCAAACAGTCACAAAGGCTGATGTATCTCACTCTTCGGCCGCCAGGCTCACGCGAACCAGTTCCTTGTCGTTCCGGGCGAACACGCTGCGATGGGCGAACGCCGGATGGCTCCAGACCAGTCGGCGGCCGAAAACCTCGTTCGTCGGTTCGAGGACGCGGGTACGGTCGAGTTCCTCATACCCTTCCGACGACAGCCGGGCCAGGATCAGGTCGCCCGTCTCGCTGAACAGGAAGAAGCGGTCCTCGTGCCGGATGAGGAACGCCGTGCCGTAGCGGCCGCGTCGGTCGGGGCCCATGGTGGGCGCCACGGTTTGCCACAGACGCTCGCCGTCGGCCATGCGCACGGCCATGAGGGCGCCGGTCTGGATGTCGCAGCCGTAAATGACGCCGTCGAGCATAAACGGCGTCACGTTCGACGAGTACACAGCGGTTTGCGGCTCGCCGCGCCAAACGATATCGACCGCGGGCCGGTCGTCGGCCAGTTTGAGCAGCACTCCGACGCGCCCGTAGCCCGAGGCGAACAGGTACGGTCCCAGCTTGCGCGGCGCGGCGATGGCCATGCCGTAGCTGGGCTTCAGCGGCACCGACCAATGGACTTCGCCCGAGTTGGGGGCCAACCCGTTGATGGCGTCGCCGTGCCAGATGACCAGTTGCGGGGTGCCGGCGTGTTCGAACATCGTGGGCGGGCAGTAGCCCTGGTACTCGGCCGAGAGGGCGCGCCACCGTTCGCGGCCGCTGTGCTTGTCGAACGCCACAGCCGTGCTTTCCTCGCCGCCTACGACGCAGTAGAGCGTATCGCCGTCGACCAGCGGATGGGCGGCCACGCCCCACAACGGCGTTTCGGCGCCGTAGTCCTCGACAAAATCCTTGCTCCACAGCACGCGGCCGTCTGTCACGCTCAGGCACCAGAGGTTCCCCTCCGCGCCGAGGGCGTAGACACGGTCGCCGTCGACGGTGGGCGTGCATCGCGGCCCGCCGGCGAAAGAAATACGGTACGGCCGGGCGTACTCGTGCTTCCACAGCAGCTTGCCGGAAGTGGCGTCGAAGCACAGCACGCGCTCGGTGCCTTCCAGTTCATCGCGAACGGTCGGATTGTTGCGAATCTCGCCTTCTTCCACCACGTAATCCATCACGAACACGCGGCCGCCGGCCACCGCCGGACCCGAGTACCCGTGGGCTACCGGGGCTCGCCACTCGACCTTGAGCCCGCTTTCTGGAAACTCATCCAAAATGCCCTCTTCGCGCCATACCGAGTCGCGCTGCGGCCCGAGCCACTGGGGCCATTCGTCGGCGGAGGCTGCAAGGGGAATGAACGGCAGAAGCAGCGACATGAGGATCGTTCGCGGTTGCATCGGTAGCGTCTCCTGGCGGTGGTTCAGCGTAGCGCGACTCGACGTGGACGTGCCCGGCGACTCGGTGAGTCGCCCTACTGTAGCACGACTCTCCGAGTCGTTGTGTGGTGTGGCGCCCCCTACTGTAGCACGACTCTCCGAGTCGTTGTGTTGTGTGGTCCGGCGACTCGGAGAGTCGCCCTACCGTGCCGCCTATTTTACCGCCAAGAGGATGATGTCGGAACTCCGGCCTCGATCGTAGGGGGTGCGGCGGTAGTCGCCGTAAAGGCTGACGGTGCCGGCGCCGGCGCTGCGGGCTATCTGCTCGAGTTCGGCGGCCTCGATTCCCAGCAGCCGGGCCGACTCGGTGTGGGGCGGCGATTCGGCCTCGGCCGGCACGACCACCAGGTCGACGAACCCACCGGCCCCGCACCGATGCACGCCCTTGACCAGCAGAAGCTCGCGCCCTTCGACTTCCGTCCAGCGAATCTTCTGCCAGACGCTGGGTCCGTCGGGCAACCGCCAAAGGTTGAGCAGATGCACGACCACGGCGCCGCCGGGCCGGACCGCCGCCAGCAACTGCCGCACGGCCTCGGCGGCGGTCTCCCGGTCGGGCGCTAGTGCGAGGGAATTGCCCACGCACACGGCCGCGTCGAACGGGCCCGACTCGACCGGCTGCTCGAACCCTCGCACGGCCCAGCGCAGGCCGGGCGGCTCACCGACGCGGCGGCGGGCCAGTTCGATCATCTCCGGGCTCAGGTCGGCCCCCTCGACACCCAGGCCCCACTCGTGGAACATGGCCGCGTGCCGGCCGCTACCGCAGGCCGCGTCGAGTACCCGCTTCGCCCCCACCTCCTCGAACACGCGGCGATAAAACGGCTCCTCCCGCGCCAGCCGCTTGGACCAATCGACCAGGGCGTCGTACACTTCTGCAAGATTGCCAAAGGGCGATTCGGACATGGCCATGGGAAGGTGTCAGGTGTCCGTGAGTTGCCGAACGATGTCGAGGGCTTCGGTCACGTGGCGGTCGGCGGTCATTTGGGCGCTGAACACCAGACGCACGATTCCCTCCTTGTCGATCACGTAGGTTACCCGTCCGGGCAGAAAGCCGAGCGTCTTCGGCACACCAAACGCCTTGCGCAGCGCACCGTCGCGGTCGCTGATAAGCGGAAACGGCAGCCCGTGCCGCGTGGCAAAGGCCTGGTGGCTCTCCCCGCCGCTGCTGCTCACACCGATCACCTGGGCGCCGGCCTCCGAGAACTGCTCGTAACTGTCGCGGAACGCGCAGGCTTCCTTGGTACACACAGGCGTACCGTCCTTCGGGTAGAAGAACAGCACGACCACCTTGTCGCCGCGGAAGTCGCTCAGCCGGATCGGCTCGCCCGTGTGCGAGGTCACCGAGAACTCCGGCGCCCGATCGCCTACTGAAATCGTTGCCATGTATTTTTCCTTTGTATTCCTCACGCTCCGCGTGAGGCCTCGCTACCGTTTCCTAAACCAAGCGCCGCTGCGCAACGCCCTGCGCAGCTAACCGCCGGCGGCGTTCCAACCGGCCGGCAATGGCAATCTCGCGTCCAGCTTCACGCGGAGCGTGAAGAGTACGTATTCCTCACGCTCCGCGTGAGGCCTCGCTACCGTTTCCTAAACCAAGCGCCGC
>CAYPWB010000027.1:16573-20912 GCA_964414315.1 uncultured Planctomycetaceae bacterium
TGCGCAACGCCCTGCGCAGCTAACCGCCGGCGGCCACAGAACAAGCTACTGCCAGCGCGCTTTGGCGGCGGCCGCGTAGGCGTCGTACGCCTGCTGGATGGCTTCCGTCCGCCCGTCCTCGGCATGGATCCAGATGCGATACATCAGCCGAATGGGCTTGCCCGGCTCGAACGTACGCGCCTCGACGCCGGGCCACCCGACGCACAGCGGGCCGTAGTGCCGCGTCAGCCACATGGGCGGAAAGTCGGGATGCTCGGGGTGTACCATCACCGTGGCGCCGGACCGTTCCGGCGCGCCTTCAAAATGCCTGGAGAAATCGGCCCATTCCAACCGCGCCATGGGCAAGTCTTTCTTGGTGGGTCCGCTGGGAACCGTAATGACCTGATCCTTGTGCGGCGTGCCGAGGAATCGCATCGTCAGACCGCCGTAGCTTTTCCCGCCCGCCCCCCGCAGGGTCACCGGCGTTTCATTCGGAATCCAGGTGAACTCCAAGTCGAGGGCGCGGCTCCCGTCCATCGCGCGGAATGCCCGAATCCACACACGCTCGACCATGATCTTGCGGCTGAACTCCGGATCGATGAACCAGCCGTTCTCGACGGCCAGAACGGCGGCGGCGGGGCCGGTGGCTTTGTGCAGCCAGTCGACCTTCCGCAGATCGACGTTGTTGCCCTGCCACGAGTCGTACCCTCGCCCCTCAACACCAATGTGCGGCCAGGTCCAGAAGATGCCGTGGTGGTGGTAGTGGTCGCGGGGGAAGTCGTCGGTGAGCACCTCGCCGTGCAGGCCCCACACGGGGTGGATATAGCATGCGCGGCGCCGGCGGTGTTCGCGTTCGGGCACGTCTTCGCCCACGATGGTGCCGTAGTTGTAGGCCAGCACGGGTTCGCCGTCCTGGGTCAACTTCACGGTGGTTTCGCCCTGGTCGTGCAGCTCAAAGGGGTCGGGCAGTTCAGCGGTCGGTTCGAGCCGGAAGCGGCGCTCGGCCGGCGCGTTCTCGCGCGGCGGCACGACGGCCAGCAACCGGCCCCGCTCGGCGGGCGTACCGTCGTCGGCCAGCGCGGGCACAATCTGGGCCGGCACGGGCTGGTCCGGCCCCTCCACCTCCATCAGGACCGCCGTTTGCCCCGGGGTGAACTCCGCACCTTCGGGCAAATCGATCGCAAGGAAAACAGGCACCGGCTGGGCCGGCACAACCAACTCGGCAGCGGCGGCGTGGACCCCCATCAGAAGTGCGGCGAATCCCAATAGAAGCATTGCTCGAACGGGGCGGGCGATTAGTCGTGCGGAAAGCGGGGCCATGGACGTGTCTCCGGAGGGTGTTGCAAGAGGTAGGCAAGACAGGTGCCATTATAATCGCCGGAACCAGTGGGCGAAAGCGCCGGCAATGGGGCTCCCTGACGCAGTTCCCGACCCCTTTCCGCTTCGCCCCCTCGCCCGTAAAATGGCGGGCCGACGCGTCGATTCGGCCCAACCAGCCACCAACCAACGGAGTGAACCGAACCTTGGCAGAATCGCAGAAGATTTACATTGTGGGCATTGGCGAGGACGGTCTGGAGGGGCTCACCGCCGCCGCGCGCTCGCGCGTCAGCGATGCCGAAGTGCTCGTCGGCGAACCCCATACGCTCGATCGCGTTCCGCCCGGCGACGCCGAACGGATTGCCGTGGGCAGCGAGTTGGAGGAGGCCGTCGCTCGGCTCGGCGCGGTGGAGGGTCGCCACGTGGTGGTTCTGGCCGACGGCGACCCCCTGTTCTACGGCGTGGCCCGGTACCTGTGCGACCGGCTGGGCAAGGACCGGTTCGAGGTGGTGCCGCACGTGAGCAGCATGCAATTGGCCTTCGCCCGGGTCAAGGAAAGCTGGGAAGAGGCCTTCCTGACCAACCTGGCCAGCCACGACATCGGCGCCGTGGTCGAGCAGATTCGCGGGGCGGCGAAGGTCGGGCTGTTCACCACCGACCGCTGCCCGCCGCGCGCCGTCGCCGCCGCGCTGCTGGCCCGCGGTATCGACTACTTTTCGGCCTACGTATGCGAGAACCTGAACTCGCCGGACGAGCGGGTGACGCAGGGCGAACTGGGCGAGATTGCCGAGTTGGAGTTCAACCCGCTCAACGTGATGATCCTCGTGCGCAAGCCCGACGTGCCCGACCGCCCCTCCGACGCGATCGGCCGGCGGCTGTTCGGCAATCCGGACGAAATGTTCGGGCAGAAGCAGCCGAAGCGCGAACTGGTCACTCCCGCCGAGGTCCGCGCGATGGCCCTGGCCGAGTTGGACCTCGGCCCGCGGAGCGTCGTGTGGGACGTGGGAGCCGGCAGCGGCTCGGTGGCCATCGAAGCGGCCCAAATCGCCCGCGAGGGGACCGTCTACGCCATCGAACAGGACGTGGAGGACCAGCAGCTTATCGTCGAAAACGCGAAGCGTTTCGGCGTGGGGAATCTCGTGCCGGTGCTCGGCCTTGCGCCGGAGGCCTATGCCGAACTGCCCGACGCCGACGCCGTCTTCGTCGGCGGCACGGGCCGAGGCGTTGCGCGGCTCATCGAAAGCGCGTTTGAACGCTTGCGTTCCGGCGGGCGCATGGTGGCCACCATGCGAAGCGTGAACAACGTGGCCGAAACGCAGCAGGCGTTTATCGCCAAGGAAGTGCACATCAAGATATGGATGATCAACCTCGCCCGCGGCACCTACCAGCTCGACCGCGTGCGGTTCGAACCCCTCGCACCCACGTTCCTTCTGGCGGTGGTCAAACCGTAGCCCTATGGATCAACTCGACGTGATTGCCGTGGGGGCCCACCCCGACGACGTGGAAATCGGCTGCGGCGGCACCGTGGCGAAGCTGGCCGCCCAAGGGTACCGGGTGGGCATCGTCGATTTGACCGACGGCGAGCCGACGCCCCATTCGCCCGGCCCCGAAACCCGGCTGGCCGAGGCCCAGGAGGCGGCCGGCGTGCTCGGGGCCGAAGTCCGTCTGACACTCTCCCTGCCGAACCGGCGGCTGTTCGACAGCTTCGAAACCCGGGTGGCGCTGGCGAAGGTGTTCCGCCAGTTCCGGCCGCGGCTGGTGCTGGGACTGGGCAGCGAAACACCCATGGCCTCGCCCGACCATTATCAGGCCGGCCTCATTACCGACGCCGCCGTCTTCTACTCGCGGCTGACGAAATGGGACGAGCAGTTCGACCACATTCCGGTCCACACGATCGAGCGGCACTTGGAATACTTCCTGGCCTTCCGGTCGCTCCAACCCCCGGCGCTGCACCCCCTGGTGGTCGATATCGGCGACACGCTCGACAAGAAGCTGGCGGCGGTGGCCTGCTACCGCACGCAATTTCCGCCCGAAAGGCAGGGGATCTTCGAGCGGCTTCGCGCCTACGCGTTGCAGCAAGGGATGGCGGCGGGGTTCGAGGCCGGCGAAGTGCTGGCGAACCCCTCGCCGTGGGGGTCTCGCGATTTGATGGGCCTGCTCTTCGGCCCGCAGGGTTGACCTTCCTTAGCTAAACCGTTGACAGGGCAACTGGCCTGGTTATAATCAAACATTATGCACAATCCTGTGCGGCCTTCCGTGCCAGGGTCCTGCGTGCGCGCCAAGCGAGCACGGAGCACACGAAGGCCGGCGGCGGCTGGTAAGGCGGTGTTTACCCACGTTCTTGAATCCGAGTTCCGACACGAGAACTGCTTCTCCCTCACTTCCAAGAAGTATCTGCCATGTTTCCGCGTAATGTCTTCTGCCAGTCGTTCGGCGCGCTGGTCGCCGGCGTTGTGTGCCTCACGTTGGCCGGCCAGGTCCTGGCCTCGCCCACGCTTCCCGGCCTGGCCGTCCACTTACGGGCCGACCAGGTGCTGGTCGACGGCGGCGGCAACGTAACGCAATGGACCGACCTGACAGGAAACGAGTTGCACGCCATGCCCCCCGGCGCCGCGCCGGTGCAGGTACCCGGGGCGGTCAACGGCTTGCCGGTGGTCCGTTTCGGCGGAGGCGACCGGCGGTTGAACCTGCCCAATTTGGGCGTTCCGGGCGAGTACGAAGTCTTTGTGGTTGCCCGCACGGCAAGCACGGCCGGGCTGCTCGTCCGTAGGCGACGAAGCTGACAGTGTACTCCTCACTCTCCGCGTGAGGTCACGACGAAACGTTGCGAATAGCGGCCGCTCCGCGCAACGGCCGGCGCGGAAGCACCCATCGTGCTGCAAGCAGACGGTTGAACGGCAGACCGTAATCCAGCCTTCACGCGGAGCGTGAAGAATACATGTACTCCTCACGCTCCGCGTGAGGCCGCGAAGAATCGTTGCGAATAACCGGCCGCTCCGCGCAACGGCCGGCGCGGAAGCACCCATCGTGCTGCAAGCAGACG
>CAYPWB010000027.1:21012-24351 GCA_964414315.1 uncultured Planctomycetaceae bacterium
GAACGGCAGACCGTAATCCAGCCTTCACGCGGAGCGTGAAGAATACATGTACTCCGCGTGAGGCGGCGGGCCCGGTCGGCTACCGCGCGATTTCACAGTCGGGCAGGGCGGCTTGCAGTTTAGCAACCGCGTCGGCGCTCACTCCGGTAAGCGACAAGTTCAGCCGCTTGAGGTTCTTGAGACCTTCGAGGTGAACGAGTCCGGCGTCGGTAATGTCGGTTTGCTGGAGGTTCAGTTCTTCAAGCGATTCGATCCGGCCGACGTGTACCAAACCGGCATCGGCGATGGCGGTGTCTTCAAGGCTCAGCCACCGCAGCGAGGGGAGCTGCGCGAGGTGCTCCAGCCCGTCGTCGGTGATGGCGGTATGCCACAAGTCGAGCCGCCAAAGCTCCTTGAAGTTCGTGCCGATGACCTCCAGCGCCCGGTCGTCGGCCAGGGTCTCGGAAAGGTCGAGTCGTTCGAGGTTGGTCAGACTGCTGAGGTGTTCGACCCCCTCGCCGCTAACGGGCGTATCGCGCAGCGAAAGGATTCGGATTTCTGCGAGTCCGGACAGGTGCTCGAGCCCCGCGTCAGAAATGTAGGCGCGAAACAGCGTCAGGTCGGTCAGTTCGTTCAGGTTCTTCAGGTACTCCAGTCCGGTGTCGCTCACGTTCACGTCTTCGAGGGAAAGCGACCGGAGCCGCTCCAGTTCGGCCACGTACTCCAGGCCGGTGTCGGTGACGGCCGGATTGCGCAGTTGCAAACTCACCAGATTCTCGAGGCCCACGATGTGCTCCAGCCCGGCATCGGTTATCATCACACAACCGCGCAAGTCGAGAAGGCGCAGCCGCTCCATTTCCCCGACGTGCCGGAGCGCTTCGTCGGTAATGTTGTTGTAAAGAAGCGACAACCGTTCCAGGTTCGGCAACTGTTTGAGATGCTCCAGCCCGGCGTCGGTCATGTTCGTGGTGCGGCGCAAGTTAAGGGCCTTGAGCTTCTTCAACTCCGCAAGCCTTCGGATTCCCTCGTCGGTCACGTCGGTGTTTTCCAGCACCAGCTCTTCGAGTTGCTCGAACTCCGGCAAATGCTTCACGCCCTCGTCGGTAATGCCGGCGCCCCACAGTTCCAGGGTTCGCAGGTCGGCCAAGGCCGTCAGCAGTTCGATGTCCTCGTCGGTTGCCGAGCGCTCGTGCAGGTCGACCCCAACCACGCGGCCCCGGTCGTCCTTCTGCACGGAACCGTTCAGTTCCGCGACTCTTGCCACGGCGGCCTGGGCGGCCGGGTCGAGGGGAGCGGGCTCAGCCGGCTCGTCGGGTTCGGGTTGGGGTTGTTCCGCGGGCTCGGGCTGGGCAACCGGCCCCGAGGGCTCGGGTTGCGGGCAGCCGGCCAAACCAAGCGCCAGCAAACACGTTAGGAAGACGAAAAACCGATACGGGGTTCGAATGCGCAACACGGAACCTTCTCCTTTTCGCAAGAAACAGGCTGGAATCGACCCTCGCTCCAGGTCGACATAGTTAGGATAACCGAAGTCCGGGCGGCGGCGAAGCCCGGGCCACATTCAGGGGGCTCGATTATGCACCGAAGTAAGCAGCCCGTCGCCCCCGCGCAGCTTGCAGCCGCGCGCGGTCTGGAGTAGGATGCACAAGCTTCGTTTCCGAAAAGAATCGCCCCGGCGGATTCGTTCACGCAATCGGGGTAGTCTCGCGGAAACGGCCAGGTCACCCTATCCGTACTTTCCAACCAACCAAGGAGTTTCGCACAATGGCAACACGTACTACACGCCGCCGGTTCCTGAAGACCACCAGCGCAGTGAGTCTCGGGTATTTTGTAACCACCGGGCTGCGCGCCCGCGGCGCCGATTCGCCGAACGAGAAGATTCGCATGGCCAGCGTGGGTATTGGCGGCAAGGGATCGAGCGATTCGAACGACGCCGGCCGCTCCGGTGAGATGGTGGCCATTTGCGATACCGACACCGGCCGGCTCGACGGGGCCGCCAAGCGCTTCCCCGGCGCCAAAACCTTCACCGACTTCCGCAAGATGCTCGAGGAGATGGGCGACAAGATCGACGCCGTCACCGTGAGCACGCCCGACCACACCCACGCGCCGGCGGGCCTGATGGCCATGCGGATGGGCAAACACTGCTTCTGCCAGAAGCCGATGACGCGAGCCATCTACGAAGCCCGCTTGATGGGCGAAATCGCCCGCGAAAAGGGCGTTGCCACGCAAATGGGCAACCAGGGGACCGCAAGCGCCGGGCTGCGTAAAGCGGCCGCGATGCTGAAGGCGGGGGTCCTCGGCAAGGTCACCGAAGTGCATGTGTGGACCAACCGGCCCATCTGGCCGCAAGGCGGCGACCGGCCGGAACCCAAACCGGTGCCCGAGAACCTCAAGTGGGATCTGTGGCTGGGCCCGGCGCCCGAGCGCCCGTACGGCCCCGGCTACCATCCGTTCGCATGGCGCGGCTGGTGGGATTTCGGCACCGGGGCGCTGGGCGACATGGCGTGCCATACCATGAACATGCCCTTCGCCGGCCTCGATCTGCGCGATCCGGTTTCCGTTCAGGCCGAAACCTCCGGCCATAACCGCGACAGCTATCCCAAGTGGTCCATCATCACCTACGAGTTCCCGGCTAACGACCAGCGCGGTCCGGTGAAAATGGTCTGGTACGACGGCGGCAAGCGCTGCCCCGCGGAACTGCTCGAAGGGCAGGACCCCAGTGCCAGCGGTGCGCTGATCGTCGGCGAAAAGGGCAAGATGTACTCACCCAACGACTACGGGTCGAGCTACAAACTGATGGGCGGGGCCGAGGAAATGGAGGTCGAATTCACCCCCTCGCCGGGCCACTTCACCGAATGGGTGAACGCCATCAAGGGGGAGGAACCGGCCATGTCGAACTTCCCCGACTACGCCTCTCCCTTGACCGAGACGGTCCTCCTGGGCAACCTGGCCGTGTGGACCGCGCCCGAGCCCGGCGCGCTCGGTCCCAAGGTGCAGTGGGACGCCAAGAAGCTGAAGGCCACGAACGTCGACGGCCTGGAAACCTTGGTGAAGCCCGAGTATCGCGACGGCTACGTGCTCGACGCTTGAGCAATTGGCTCCTTGCGATACGCTTGGAGTTCGCAACGGTTCGCCGCCCGGCCGCCGCGCTCCCACGCGCCGGCGGTCCGGTGCGGCCGTTGCGCATACCGGCGGCGGCGAACCGAACTTTGCGTAGCCTCACGCGGGGCGGGAGGAGTACGTGCGCTCTTCACGCTCCGCGTGAAGCCAAGCGAATGGTCGCCGTCGGGCCGCGGCCTGGGAGCACCCCGGCGGTCCGGTGCGGCCGTTGCGCATACCGGCGGCGGCGAACCGAACTTTGCG
>CAYPWB010000027.1:24451-27660 GCA_964414315.1 uncultured Planctomycetaceae bacterium
TAGCCTCACGCGGAGCGTGAGGAATACGTGCGCTCTTCTCTTCAGGCCGCCCGATCACTATGATAGTAGCGTGCCGGGCAAGCGTCGGCAGTGATTAGGTTGCAACCCGGCGCGTGTGCCGCGATCCCCTCAAGACCAACCAGGAGCCCAAACCATGGCGAAGTACGACGTCCCGCAACTCACCAAACCGCCGAAGGCCAAGAAGAATCAGGTGCTGCTGGTGGCCAGCGGCGACCTGCGGCTGTCGGCCAACCAGAACTGCTGGCAGGCCCAGGAGGAGATGGAAAAGGCCCTTGGCACGGCCGTGGCCGAGTTGGGCTGCGAACTGGTCCGCGCCCATCCGTACAAGCCCGACCAGAAGCACGGGTTCATCGGTTCGCAGAAGGAAGGCATGGAGGTGTTCGCGCAAATCGACCCGAACGCCCGGCTCATCGTCGCTGAGGCCGTCTGGCAGTACTCGCACCATGTACTGGCGGGGCTCTTGAGCCACGAAGGGCCGATCCTGACCGTGGCGAACTGGTCGGGCACGTGGCCGGGGCTGGTGGGCATGTTGAATCTCAACGCCTCGCTTACGAAGGCCGGCAAGCCCTTCTCGACGCTGTGGAGCGAAGACTTCACCGACGCGCCGTTCCTGAAGAACCTCGGCCGTTGGCTCGAAAAGGGCTCGGTGCGGCATCCGACCAAACACGTCACGCCGTGGAAGAAGGTGCGCGTGCCGTCGGCCGAGCGCCGGCTGGGCAAGTCTCTGGCGGAGCAACTCCAGCAAAAAAAGGCGATCATGGGCATCTTCGACGAGGGGTGCATGGGCATGTACAACGCCATCATCCCCGACGAACTGCTCCACCCGACCGGCGTGTACAAGGAACGGCTCAGCCAATCGGCCCTGTACTACGAAACCACCCAGGTGCCCGACAAGGAGGCGACGGCGGTGCGCAAATGGATGGAGAACCGCGGCATCACCTTCCGGACCGGGCCGAACGAGGAGACCGATCTGACCGACGGGCAAATCCTCACGCAGTGCAAAATGTATATCGCCGCCGTGCGGATCGCCGACGACTTCGGCTGCGACCTGATCGGCATCCAGTACCAGCAGGGGCTGAAGGACCTGCTGCCGGCCAGCGACCTGGTCGAGGGGATGCTCAACAACGCCGACCGCCCGCCCGTGCGCAGCCGCGACGGCAAGCGCGTGCTGTTCGACGGCCGGCCGGTCGTGCACTTCAACGAGGTCGACGAATGCGCCGGACTGGACGGCCTGATGACCTACCGCGTACACAACGCCATGGGCCAGCCGGTCGAGAACACCTTGCACGACGTCCGCTGGGGCGACTGGGACCGCTCCGGCACGGTGGACGATTACGTTTGGGTGTTCCTCATCAGCGGTTCGGCCCCGCCCGCCCACTTCATCGACGGCTGGAAGGGGGCCTCCAGCGAGCGGCAGCCCGACATGTACTTCCGCCTCGGCGGCGGGTCCCTGAAGGGCATTTCCAAACCGGGCGAGATCGTTTGGTCGCGCATCTTCGTCGAACGCGGCAAGCTCAGAATGGACCTCGGCCGGGCCGGTGTCGTGGAACTGCCGCAGGAGGAAACCGAGCGCCGCTGGCAACTGACCACCTCGCAATGGCCCATCATGCACGCGGTCACCTACGGCATTTCGCGCGACCAGATGATGGCTCGGCACAAGGCCAACCACATTCAGGTAGCTTACGCCAACAGTGCCCGCGAGGCCGACCATGCCCTGCTGGCCAAGGCCGCCATGGCCGACGCCCTGGGCATCGAAGTCGCCCTGTGCGGCACGCGTCGAAACGGCAAGGGCTGGGAGTAACTCGTCGGATAGGTTTCTGCCCGCCTCGATGTTGCCCCGGCGGCGCGCCGCAGGTTGCGTTTTCGCAACACGGACGACGGGCGCGCCGCCGGCGCCGACGCGCCCGATGGGAGCGGCGCTCGCAACCCCATGCGTCACAACGAGTTGCGTTCTCTTACCCCGCGTTGCTGCGGGGGGCGGTGCCCCAGGGCACGCGGTTTGCTTCCTTCCGGTGCAGGTAAACGCACCGCGGAGAAAGCAGCATGGTAAGTCAGGCCGCCGAAATCGTCTTGGAGCCGGAATCGAATGTTGGCACACTGCCCGTATTCAATCCCCCGCCCCGGTGCGTCCCGGAGGCCCGCGTCGGCACGAAGCCCCGGCATGTGCGTCGGATTCGGCCGGTGGCGGCGGGTTCGGTGCCGCTGGCGATTCGGCGGTTGGTCGAGGGCCGCGAGTTCGTCGCCCCGGAGGGGAACCGGTCGGCCGTCTATCAGCGAGCGAAACGGGCGTTCGACGTCGCCGGGGCCCTGGCGCTGCTAAGCTTGTTTGGGCCCGTCATGCTGGCCGTCTACGCCGTGCTGTACGTGACCAGCCGCGGGCGGCCCATTTACCGCCAGGTGCGCATCGGACACCTCGGCCGGCCGTTTACCATGTACAAGTTCCGCACCATGCGACTCGACGCCGACCGGATCCAGCATACCGTCAACAACGAGCAGGGCGGGCCGGTGTTCAAGAACCGCCGCGATCCGCGCATCACCCGGCTGGGCCGCTGGCTGCGGAAGACGAGCCTCGATGAAACGCCGCAATTGATCAACGTGCTGCGCGGCGAGATGTCGCTGGTCGGGCCCCGCCCACCCGTCGGCCGCGAGGTGGCTCGCTACGCGCCGTGGCAGCGCCGCCGGCTTTCGGTCAAGCCGGGGCTCACTTGCCTGTGGCAGGTGAGCGGTCGGAACGAAATCGAGTTCGAAAACTGGGTACGCCTGGACCTGTGGTACGTCAAGCACCAGAGCCTATGGACCGACCTCGTGCTGCTATGGCGCACGCCCATAAGCGTCGTCACCTGCCGAGGAGCGTATTGAGACCCACTGGAGATCGACTCTCCAAGTCGACAACCATCACAGCACGACTCTCCGAGTCGTCGCCTGTCGACTCGGAGAGTCGACCTACAGTAGATCACGACTCGGAGAGTCGTGCTACCGTCTGGCAGTATTTCCTCATGAACAACCTCAACCTGCCCATCGTCGATCTGCTCCCGTCGCACGCAACGACGCCGGTTGCGCCAGCCCCGGCGCCGTCGGACCGCGTGGTCGACATTTTGGGCGTGGAAGTCGCCGACGTAACGCGGGCACGGGTCGTACAACTGCTGCATGCGATGATCGACGGCTACGCCGGACAATCGCGGGGCGTG
>CAYPWB010000028.1:0-27605 GCA_964414315.1 uncultured Planctomycetaceae bacterium
TCCGCGGTTTGCGGGTATTCGTCCTTGTCGATCAGGTTCTTGTCCATGCACTCGTCCATCAGTCGATGCACTTCCGGCTCGGCCCACGTCTGGCAGAACGTGGCCAGGTTCTGGCGCGAGTTGCCGTCGAGCATCAACTCGTCGTGCACGACTGAATACGCATGGCGCGGATCGTGCCGTTCGTCCGGAATCCTGTATTTCGGCACGCTGACCGCAAGGTCGGTCGATGCGTAAATGTCGTCAAGCAGGTTGTCGCGGATCGTCTCTTTTTGATGCAATGGCATGGGGGTCTCCCGAGATATTATCCTGAAGAATCTGAGCAAGGCAGACGCACGCCGGGGGCTCGACCAAATCGAAAACGAGTTAGACGCAAAGCCGACGAAGTATCCATCGCTAGAAGGGCACTTCACCCTCCTCCGGAGCTGTCATGTTGGCGAGTACCGGGACATCTTGGCTTTGATCGAAACCAAAGTCGCGATTCTCCGAGTGGTACGTCGCAAGGAAGTCGACAAAGGATAGCGAACGGACCTTCGATCCGCGACCCGTACACTCACTCCCGCTCGGTGAAACGCCTGGCCTTCGATCGGCCGCCCTTCCAGATATCGTACTGCGGGTCGGCGTACCGGTTGAAGAATGCGGTGAGTTTCCCGGCCATCTCAGCCTGGACGGCTTCCGTGCCGGGCTGGCCGTACCGGTTGACGCGCTCGTGCGGATCGTTCTGCATGTCGTAAAGCTCGAACGGACCGCGGGGATGCCGGGCGACGTACTTCCACCGCTCGGCCCGCACCGCACGGAGAACTTCGAACTCGTAGAACATGATGTTCTCCCACTCGACGGCCCTGCCGACCAGCGCGGGTGAAAAGTCGCGGCCGGGCGATTGGGGCTCCGGCGGCATCTTCTCGCTGAGACCAAGATAGCCGAGCAGCGTCGGCATGAAGTCGTAATTGCTCACGATCAGGTCGCTGGTCCGGCCGGCCGGAATGCCGCCGGGATGGCGGAAGATCAAGGGAATTTGCATCATCAGTTCAAAGCCGGTGACCGGCCGGGTATGGTCGCCCATGCCCCACAGGCCGTTCTGCCCGCCCATCCAGCCCTGGTCGGCGGTGTAGATCACCAGCGTTTTCTCGTCGAGCCCGAGGCGCGAGAGCGTCGCCATGATCTCCCCGACGCCGTCGTCGACACCGCTGGTTTCCGCGGCGCAGCGCTCCATGGCAATTTGGGTGTTGTGAAACTGCTTGTTCGCGTGCTGCCACGGGTGCATCGAGTCGACCGGAAAGCTTGTGAAATGCTTGTCCCGGTAGTATTCCGCGTGGCGGTTGCGCGGCAAATTGGTCATAAGCCGCCCGAGGTTGTAGGGGCCGTTGTACGCAAGGAAGAGAAAAAAGGGCCGGTCCTTGTTCTCCTCGATGAACCGGATGCCGCGGTCGGTCCACAGATCGGTCGTGTAGTCGGCCTCGTCGCGAAGCTGCCCGTCCTCGATGACCTTCTGGTCGTAGAACTCCCGGGTGCTTCCGTCCGGCTTGGTAATCCAATAGGTGAAGCCTTCGGACGGCGTCATGTTGGCGCCCAGATGCCACTTGCCGCTCAGCCCGCAGGTGTAACCGGCCTCGCGCAACACCTCGGGCAGCGAGGTGAACTCGTCGAGCGTATTGTACGCCTCCGGGCCCATCATGTACTTCGGATCGAGGAAAGAATGCACGCCGTGCTGCGACGGCATAAGCCCGGTGAGGAAGGTGGCCCGGGCGGGCGAACAAACAGGGTTACTGCTCAGCGCCCGGGTGAAGCGAATGCCTTCCGCCGCGAGGTGATCGATGTGCGGCGTGCGGATGTCCGGGTTGCCGTAGCAGCCCAGCGTCCAGGCGCCCTGGTTGTCGGTCATGATGAACACCACATTCGTCCGGCGCGGTTCGGCATGGCTCGGCACGGCCCATATCCACACCAGCAGCAGCGCGAAAGCGGTGAAACAAGGGCGCAGTGTCTTCTTCACGATGAGGCTCCTGTTCGGGGGGGATCCAGGTTCCTGATTGTGGCCAGCGGAAGGAGGAGGTGCTGCGGAACGGCCTCTGCGTGGGGGCGAGGCGCAACGGGAAGTGAATGCTTCTTCCGCCGACTCCGCGCGTTCGTCGTACTCGCGGAGCACGTGTCATCTATTCTCGGCGGCGGCCCGCCGAACCGCGTCGAGAAACTCCTCCACCGACACCGCGTACTCCACGTCAACGCCCGTCGGCGAGCCGTCGGGGTGCAGGAAGATGTAATACGGAAGGGCATGCGAGCCAAAGGTGTTGATCTTCAGTTCGGAATACTCGGACACGTCGACGTTCAGTTTGACGGGCACAAACGGCTCAACGGCGTCGACCACGTCGGGCCGGCTGAATACCCGCGCGTCCATCTCAATACAGGGGCGGCACCAGGGCGCCCAGAAGTCGACGAGGAGGGGGCGATTCTCCCGGCGCGCGATCCGGAGTCCTTCCTCGTAGTCGTCCACCCAGTCGATGGTTTCCGCCGGCAGGAACAGCACGCCGGCGAGCGACCGCGGAAACGGCCCTTGCGGCAGCCCGCGGAGAACGCCCGTGTTCACCCCCGTCCACGTCAGCAGGTACGCTCCGAGGAGCAGCAGAGCAACCGACGCAACGCGGAACGCCACGTGACGGAAGGTGGTAAATCGGAGGATGAACACGCCCAGCCCAATCGCCCAGAGCGCGAACAGCACGCCGGTGAGCGCGGAAGGAATAAGGACATCGAGGAAGAACAAGGCCGCGCCGATGAACACCCACCCAAAGATTCGCTTGAGGTCCTCCATCCACTGGCCGGCCTTCGGCAGGGCCGAGAGGGCGGCAGAGGAGAACGCGAGGATGAAGAAGAGCACGCCCATGCCGAGGCCGAACGACGACATGCCTGCCGCACCCATGACGACGCCTTGTACGAGCGTTTCCGACTGCCCGGCCAGCGAGGCGACCATGCCGAGGATTCCGGCCACGAACGGTCCGACACACGGGGCGGCCACCAGCCCGAGCATCAAGCCCATCGAAAGCGCTCCGATCGGGCCTTGCTTGGCCCCCCCGCCGCCTACTCTCTGCAACAGTGCGGCGGGCGGGCGAATCTCGTAGAGGCCGAACATCGACAACGCCATCGCGACGAACAAAGCGGCGAAGCCCAGAACCACCAGCGGGTGCCCCATCAGGGCGCCGAGTTCCTTCCCGATAAGCGCCACCGTGATTCCAAGGATGGTGAAGGTCACGACGATGCCGAGCACGTACAGGCCGGCCAGAAATAGACGGCGGCCCGTGTGCTGTCCGGCCTGTCCGCCGAAGAAGGCTACGGTGATGGGGATCATCGGGTACACGCACGGGGTCAAACTAGCCACCAAGCCGGCCAGGAACGCAAAGGCGATCGCCCTCCAAACGCCCGCCTGCCAAAGTGCCTCAAACGTGGTCGACGGCGGCTCGTCAGCAGTCGCGGGAGCGTCGTCGGCAGGCAAGGGAGTGTCGGCGTCGTCGGCCGGAGGGGCGGGAAGGTCCGACAGCCCCGCAAACCAATCGTCGTGCGTACGGGAAACCTCGGCATCACTCGGCGCTAGAGGCACTCGGACCTCGATGGGCACGTCCTGCACCGGCGCCAAGCAGCCGATGTCGGTACATGCCTGGTAGGTTACCCGCAATGGCAGGATCAGTTCCGCTTCGCCCTCCAGCGGCTCGTCTGTCCGTTCCATACGCAGGAAAACGGTCGTCACCGCGTCGGAAAAGGCTTCGACCCGACTGGGAAAATCCGGCCCGTAATCCGCTTCGGTGGATTCTGCGGGGGGATAAATCGGCTCTCCCAGCAGCCTTAGGCCTTCAGGCGGCTCGGCTTCCACCCGAGTAGCCACCAAGGGAGGTTCCTGCCCCGGACCGTAAATCTTGTAGGGCGGCGTTACGGTGAGCCGAACGGCCACCTCGAACGTATCGCCGGGCCGTACTCCGTCTACCGACAATCGGGTATCCACATCCACCTGGGAGGCGGAATCGAATTGTGCGTACCCCACTCCCGGCACCATCCCGATCAAAAGAATAACAACGAGCGTTCGGGCGGGAAGGGGCAAAGTACCGGTCCATAAGCAAACTGGGGTTCGAACTAGGGACTTCATAATCCGAAAGACGGAGAAACGGCATCTGAACATGGACAATCCTTTTAGGAATTGGAAAGCAACACGCACCTCTATCGAGGGGAAGCGACTCGAGGCGTGCGTAAACTTCCTTTTCGGTAACAATGGGTCACCGATTCGGCCGCAGAACTCGAGATGCGCCGTGGGGTCCTATCCCCATTCGATACGCGAGTGGGGTACTGGGTTACATGGATTGTAACCTTTCATGGCTGAGTCTCCCAGCTTTTCGTCCTGTGGCCGATGGTTTAGGCGACTTGGCGTCGGGGATGCCGGAACGTAGCCCCCCAGGAAGCAGTGCAGTCCCCTGCCCTCCGGGATGGCACGGCCCTTGTTATTGCACCCAATTCGGGCGGCGGATCTCCACCCTCCCGCGCAGCGGAAGGATCGGGCTCCCAGGCCCGGGGAGGGCACTTACCAGTCGAATCCAAAGAATAGGCGAGGTACAAAGCGCGCCCCCACCCAGCCGCTACCGCGTCTAACTTCCCCCGGAGGGGTAGGGTGAAGTGATGCGGCACTGCGATGGTCAGCGTGGTGCGGTGCCGGCCCAACACCCGCCGCAACAGAAGCGGCACCACGCGAAGTGGCCCCCACACTGCTTCTTTCACCTTCCCACACGCTCCCCCACCCGCACGCCCTCGGGGCACATCCGATCGCTTGCACCCTGCCCGCTCGAGAAACATAATGTCTACATTACGCAAGAACGGCTCTCTTGGAAGGTATCCTGTGAAACACAACACGCTCGCAACCGCGTTCCTTTCGCTTTGCACCCTCGTGCCGGCGGGGCCGGCCGTCGGTCTCGCCCGGGCCGATGACCCGCTGCCGCTTGTGAACACGAAAAGCGGCATTTCCATCAGCCTCGGCGGCGCGAACGGGACCGATTGGGCCGTCGAGCATTGCTTTCACGACCGCTCGATCGGCGACCAGATAGTTTACCTTAAGCGCAGCGTGCCGATCAGCCTGGCGCACAACGAGCGAAACTCGATCCTCGTCAGCACGCCGCGGCTGCCGCGCATTCTGGGCAAGGACGGTCCCGACGGCGTACCCGACTCCGGCGACGAGGGCGACCTCCACTACAAGATCGATCGCGACATGCAGGCACACCTGTACGCCGGTCCGCGCGGGAGCGTGCCGCCGTTCGCGCCGCGGTACGCCGAGCCGTTCCGTTTCGATACGCTCACCTACGATGGAACGAAGAAGGTGCTTGGGGCGGTGGGCGATAACGGCGGCCCGTACGGCAGCCGAGCCCTCAATACGACCGAGCGGTTCGCCTATGGCCAGCGCGATGCCTCCGGCAACGAGTGGCACACGCTTACCTTCTGGGACAACGACGTGCCCCTGCTCACCGAAAAGGGCATCGGCTACGGCCGCCAGGGCGCCAGCGACGGGCATTGCTACTTCATGTGCGTCGATCCACGAACACCGGTCGTCCAACTGCGGGCCCCGACCCCGGCCGACCAGTTCTACACCACGCCGGTGAAAACCTACCACGTGCCGGTCCTCTGGCCGCAAACTTCGTACCTGACCGGCGGCGTGACCGTCGGGTTCGTCAACCTGACGAACGACCACCCCGTGCAGTACCGCCTTGCCGGCGGCGCATGGCAAACGTGGGACGGCACGCCGATGGCAGCGGCAAAGCTCCTTCCGAAAGCCGGCGTGGAAGTGGTGCTCGAGGCCCGCTGCGGCCCCGAGGGCGCCGTGTTGCGCCGCACGATGGTCCGCGATCCGGAGCATCCGGCGCCCGGCGAGCGCCACGGCTTCATGCTCTGGGCCGATGAAGCCGAGTTGCGGCAGGTTCGCCACCGCCTGCATCAGGTCGAGCCGTTCCAAACATCGTACGGCGCGTTCCGGGGCGACTACCATCAGGGCGTCGGCGAGGCGCCCGGCGACGTGCGCGGGGGCTGGCGCAGCGGCGCGACCCAGGCCGTTCGTTCGCTCAACAACGCCTTGGTTGTCGCCGTCGAAGGCGCGGAGGCCGCGGCGGCCGAAGCCCGGCTGGCCAAGCAGCGCCTCCTGCGGATGGCCCGGCTCCAGCCGGTCGGGTTCGAAACGACCATTTCGAACAGTACGCCCGCGAAGGACTTCTTGAACGAACTGGGGCAAACAGTGCAACTGTTCGCCGATGCCGGCGTGGCATACGACCTGCTGGCCGCGCACTATCGCAGCACCGATCACCCGGAAGGCATGACGCCCATCGAGGAACGCCTCATTCGCGACGGCCTGGCCAAGATCGCCAAGAGCATCCTGCAGTTCCGCGACAACTACTCGGCCACCAGCGGCGGCGGCGATAGCCACTGGGCGCATGGCTACGAGTTGGCCTTCGGCACCATCGCCCTGGCGATGACCAGCTACCAGTCGGCCTACTACGGCACGAGCGGCGCCGAGGTGGACGGAGGACGGTCTCCTTCGCATCCGCCCTACTGGAACCCGTTCCCCGACCAGGCCGTCACATGGTACGAGTGCGCGACCGACCCGGGCATCGAGCGGCCGGGCTACCCGAACGTGGCGCTTCCGCCGCGCGCCGGACTGCTGATTACCGAGGACGGCTGGTGGACGGGCGCCAACGGGCTGGCGGCCGACGGCGACCGCTACTTCCGCGGACCGCTCGGTTCGCGCCTGGTCGATGTCAAATACGGCGGGCTGGCCAATGCCGAGGGACGCGTCGAACTCATCGAGATGAGCGGCTACGAAGCGCCGTTCGTCGAGCGGCTCTACGCCTTCGACCTCATGCGGCGGCTCAAAGGCGACCGGCGCGGCAGCCCGGCGGCCGTGCAAACCTACCTCCGCCGGCGGCTGGTCGGCGGGGTGGTCGGCCTCGCGTGGGACGCCGAGCAAAGGATTTGGCGGGCGGGCGAGCCGCGCATTGAATCGGCCGTGTACGGCTTCAACCGGCATAACAACTACGCCGCCCTGGCGCCGGTTCGGACCAAGGTCGGGCAATTGCTCAGCGACCTGAACGCATACTTCGGCATCGAGGGGAGCATTGACGCGCCGACGCGCGCCCGCATGGACCACTCGCGCAAGGTGTTCCACAACGCTTGGGCCCTGGCGCTCTGCGCCGACCCGTCGAAAATCGGGCCGCACCGACGTGAGCCCAACCACGCGCCCATCCTCAAGCCCATGTTCAAGCACGTGGTACGGCCGGGCGAGCCGATTCACAAAGACATCCTCGCCATGGACCCCGACGGCGACGCGCTGACGATCACCGTAACCGGCCTGCCCCCCGGCGCGGCGTACGACGCAAAGCAGCGGCGCATCACCTGGCGGCCGGGTGCAGAGGACGCAGGCGTCCACTCGGCCACCGTGACGGCCTCCGACGACCGTGCCGAGGCCGCGCAGGTTTTCCTGATGATCGTCAAGCCCGACGCCCCGGCCGGCTCGGTGGCCGAGGAGCCGTCCGAACTCACGGTCGAGGTCGAGGCAGACGGTGTGGCCCTAGCGTGGCAGCCGCCGGCGGCTGGTGCCGAAGTGTACGTCGTCTATCGCGACGGCGCCCCGATCGCCGTCCTGCCCGGTTCGCATGTGCGTTACGTCGACCGCGTCCGGCTGAGCCCCGGCAGCAACATGCGTTACCACCTTTCGGCCATCGATGCCTCCGGTGCCGAATCGCTCGCCGTCGATGCATCGCCTGCGATGCTCCACCTGCCGCGATAGCCGCCAAGCGGCGGCTGCCATACGCGGCGAACGAACGACGGTAACAGTTCACGGGGGGACTGTCCCAATTTTCGCGGCACAAAGGGCGTTCTTGCCCAATCATCCACCGGTTCCGCCGCGAAAATGGGACTGTCCCCTTCGTATACAGCGGAAAGAACTGCCCGCGCCGCCCCGTGAACGGTTACGAACGACACAACCGGCCGCGGCGGAACGGATGGCCGATGTTAGGACTCGCCAAGTCCCCCGGGGCACCGGGCTTGCCGCTTGACCGCAAACCCCTCGGTGAGTATCTTGAATACACGGCCGGAACGCCAGTCTGAAAGGGAGGAAACTGTGCCCACCACGCTTCGTCAGTCGGTTTTTGAGGCAAGTGCCCGGTACTTCCTGGAGCCCATCGCGGCCCTGCTCGACGACGACGCGGTGACCGAGATCATGGTCAACGGCCATGCCGAGGTATACGCCGAGCGGCGCGGGCGATTGGAACGGACCGATGCGGCGTTCGAGAGCGAGGATGCGATGCTGACGGCCATCCACAACATCGCCCAGTGGGTGGGGCGCGAGATCGGGCCGGAGCATCCCGTACTCGACGCCCGGCTGCCGGACGGCTCCCGCGTCCACGCCGTCATTCCGCCCAGCGCCCGAACCGGCATCTACCTGACCATTCGGAAGTTCTCGCGCGAGGCCTTCACGCTCGACGACCTGATCGGCTTCGGTTCGCTTTCCGAGGAGGCCAAGGAGTTCCTCGAACTGTGCGTGGTGTTGCGGAAGAACTTGCTGATTGCCGGCGGCACGGGCACGGGAAAGACGGTGTTGCTGGGCGCCCTTTCAAGGGCCATTCCCGAGCAGGAACGCATCGTGGTCATCGAAGACACCTCGGAGCTGCGACTCATCCAAAGCCACTGCCTGTACCTCGAAGCGCGGCACGGAGGGACCGAAGGGCGCGGAGGGCTGGGCGTGCGCGAACTGTTCGCCAACTCGCTCCGCATGCGCCCCGACCGCATTATCGTGGGCGAAGTGCGCGGCGGCGAAGCGCTTGACATGGTGCAGTCGATGCTCAGCGGGCACAGCGGGGCCATGTCGACCATCCACGCCAACACGGCGCTCGACGCGCTCATTCGGCTGGAGACGCTGTCGCTGATGTCGGACGTGCAGCTTCCCGTCCACGTTGCCCGGGCCCAGGTGGCCTCGGCCATCCACGTGGTCGTGCAAATCGCCCGGTTCAGCGAAGACGGTTCGCGCAAGGTCACCCGCATTACCGAGGCCGCCGGATTGGACCAGCGGGGCGAGTACGTGCTGGACGACCTGTACATCGCGTGCCTGCGCGGGAAGCGGGCCGACGGCCAACTGGAAGCGGCCCTGATGCCCGCCGACCGCCAGCCCTCCTTCGCCACCGAACCGTACGAACAGGGCCTCGACGACCGAATTCGCCGAACGGCCGCCATGTGGCGGAACCCCGACGGGTAGAAGCCGAAGGGGCCCGCCTCGCAACCATCGGGGCACCACGAACAGCCAGGAGGCTCAACCATGAGCACTCGTTGCAAACTGCTGCTGGGCGTATTCGTTGCACTGGTGCTTTCCCATCCCCTGGCCGCTGGGCCGCCCGAACGGTGGGCCGTGCTGGGCGACGGGCCCGGCAGCGCCATGCTCAAGGACTACTTCCGCGCCGAAACCGCCCGCCTGGCCGCCCGCTGCCTGGCCGACGTCGCCACGCGCGACCAGTGGGAGGCCCGGCATGAGCAATACCGCCGCGAGCTGCTCGAAATGCTCGGGCTCGATCCTCTGCCGCAGCGCACGCCCTTGCAGGCGACGGTGACCGGTACGCTCGACCACGAGCAGTTCACCGTGGAGAAGGTCCACTTCCAGTCGCGCCCCAAGTTGTACGTTACGGCCAACCTGTACGTGCCCAAGGGGCTCGAAGGCCGGGCGCCGGCCGTGCTGTATGTGTGCGGGCACGGCCGGGTGGCCATCGACGGGGTAAGCTACGGCAACAAGGCCCACTACCAGCACCATGCCGCCTGGTTCGCCCGGAACGGGTACGTGTGCCTGGTGATCGACACGCTCCAGCTTGGCGAAATCGAAGGCGTCCACCACGGAACCTACCGGTACGACAAATGGTGGTGGAACAATCGCGGCTACACGCCCGCCGGAGTCGAGGCGTGGAACTGCATTCGCGCGATCGACTACCTGCAAGGCCGGCCGGAAGTGGACCCGGAGCAAATCGGCGTGACCGGCCGCAGCGGCGGCGGAGCGTATAGCTGGTGGATCGGCGCCGTCGACGATCGTATTCGGGCGGCCGTGCCGGTGGCCGGCATCACCGACCTGACCAACCACGTGGTCGACGGCTGCGTGGAGGGCCATTGCGACTGCATGTACCAAGTGAACACCTACCGTTGGGATTACGCGCAGGTGGCTGCGCTGCTGGCGCCCCGACCGCTGATGATTGCCAATTCCGACGACGACAATATCTTCCCCAAGGACGGCGTCGAGCGGTTGTACGAGCAAGCACAACGCATTTACGTTCTGCTCGGCAAGCCCGAGAATTTGTCGCTCAAGATGACCGCGGGCGGCCACAGCGACACGCCCGAGCTGCGCGAGGCGGCCTTTCAGTGGATGAACCGCCACCTGAAGGGCGCGAAGGCGCCGGTCGTAGACCAGGCCGAGAAGCTCTTCACGCCGCAGGAGTTGAAGGTATTCGACAACCTGCCAAAAGATTCTATCAATGCCGACATTCACGAGACGTTCGTTCCCGCGGCGCCCGAGCCCGAGTTGCCCCATTCGCGCGCCGCGTGGGCGGCCATGCGCGACGGATGGCACGTGGATCTAACGGAGAAGTGCTTCCGCGGCTGGCCAGGCGAGGCGCGGCCGGTCGACGTGCGTGAAATCGCCTCGGCCGAGCACGACGGCATGCAGTTGACCGCCTACGAGTTCGACAGCCAGTCGCACGTGCGGCTGCGGTTCTACCTGCTGCGGCCGGTCGAGCCGAAACGGCCCGAGTCGGTGGTACTGCACGTGGCCGACGAGGAGGCCTGGCAGGAGATTCTGACCGGGCTGCGCGGCCGTTTCGCCGAGGTGCTTTCAGGCGAACCGCTCCCCGACGTCGACGCGTCGGAAGCGACGCCGCTGGAGATGGACCCGGACGGGCCGGCCGTGGTGTACTTCGCCCCGCGCGGCATCGGTGCGTCGGCCTGGGGCGACGACGCGAGGAAACACATCCAAATCCGCCGCCGCTTCATGCTGCTGGGGCAAACGCTCGACGGCATGCGCGTGTGGGACGTGCGGCGCGCGATGCAGGCCGTCCGGTCGCTGGAGGCGTGCAAGGACGCGCCGCTTACGGCGGAAGGCCCGCGTCAGGCGGGCGTGCTCGCGCTGTACGCCTCGCTGTTCGAGCCGCCCCCGGCCCAACTGCAACTGCACGATCCCCCGGTCGATCACCGCGAGGGGCCGATCTTCCTCAACATCTCGCGAATACTGCACCTGCCGCAGGCCGCGGCCATGGCCGCTGAGCGGGCGCCCGTGGTCATCGCCGGCGCTGACTCCGACGCTTGGACCTATCCGCGCGGCGTTGCCGAGAAGCTCGGCTGGGATGCCGGGCGCGTGTTGGTGTTCACGAGCGTCAAGGTGGATGTGCGGGTACCTTAGGCTTTCGCCGAACCTCAGGCCGGGCGGCTCGCGGGGCCTGTATCAGTCGAACGAGTGCAAGGGTGGCGGCAAGGCGGGGTTTGCGGTAAGATGACACATTGGTGTGTAAGCGCCGGTTCGGGTACCGAAACGCAACACAAGACTTGTTAGGTTTGGTATGACTACCGCAGAAACCATTCGGCGATGCAAGGCGGTCCTTGCGAGCAGTTACCAATCGCAGTTCAGAGGGCTGATCCTATACGGATCGATGGCTCGCAATCAAGGCGGCCCGGCCAGCGACATCGACTTGCTTGTATTGCTCAACCAACCCTTCAATTACTTCGACGAGCTACGCAGGATTGTCGAAGTGCTCTACCCCATTCAATTGGAATCGGAGCAATTGATTTCCGCCAAGCCGGCTCGCTGGGACGATTTTCACCAAGGCGCCGTTCAGCTTTACCGAAATGCGAAACAAGAAGGGATTGCCGTGTGACTTCGCACTTCGACGACGAGACGGCGGCACATGTTCAACGGGCGGAGCAGTCCCTTTCCGCTGCGCGACAGTTGGTGGCAAGCGGCTTTTGCGACTTTGCCGCTTCGCGAGCGTACTACGCGTGCTTTTACGCCGCCACTGCCCTCCTGTTGCAGGAGAGGTTGGATTTCAGCAAGCACAGCACCGTGATTGCATCGATCCATCAGAGGTTCGTCAAGACCGGCAAACTGGAGAAAGAACACGGCAAGACCCTGAACTGGCTTTTCGAACTGCGAAATGTCGGCGACTATGGTGGTACGGCCCATGTGTCTCGTGAGCAGATCGACGAGGCGATTAAAGCCGCGGGGAGGTTCCTGGAGGCCGCACGTGCTTTGCTTCATTTTCCCCTTCGGAGGATTTCCGTGACGAACGAATCAACCCCGGTCGTGGTCGGAATTGGCGAGGTGCTGTGGGATATGCTGCCCGCCGGGAAGCAGATGGGCGGCGCGCCGGCCAACTTCGCCTACCATGCCCGCAGCCTGGGCGCCGACGGCTTCGCCGTCAGTTGCGTCGGCGACGACCCGCTGGGCCGCGAACTGCTCGGCCAGTTCGACCGGTTGGGGCTCTCGCATCGGTACATCGCCGTCGACGGGCGGCATCCGACGGGCACGGTCGAAGTTCAACTCGACGCCGACGGGAAACCGTATTTCGTCATCCATGAGGAGGTGGCCTGGGATTACCTGCCGCCGGCGCCGGTCTTTCACGAGGTAGTCGATAAGGCCGATGCGGTCTGCTTCGGGTCGCTGGCGCAGCGGGCGCCTGTATCGCGGGCGACCATCGGCGGCTTGCTGGCTTCCGTCCCCGACGGCTGCCTGCGCGTGTTCGACGTCAACCTGCGGCAGCGGTTCTACAGCCGCGACGTGATCCTGCAGGGCATGCTTGCGGCCGACGTGGTAAAGCTCAACGATGAGGAACTTCCGGTCATCGCCCGACTGTTGAAAACGCCCGGCGAGAACGACGACGCGCAGATGGCGGCGCTGCTCAGGGAGTTCGACCTCCGCCTGCTCGTATTGACGCGCGGATCGCATGGATCCGTCCTCCTCGGTCCGGACGCGCGGTCGGAACAACCGGGGCTCCCGGCGAAAGTGGCCGATACGGTGGGCGCCGGCGACGCCTTCACGGCCGCGGTGACGATGGGCCTGCTTCGCGGGCTAACGTTGGACGCCGTCAACGAATCCGCCAACCGCGTGGCGAGCTACGTGTGCAGCCAGGCGGGCGCCACGCCGCAACTGCCCGACGAGTTGACGGCCCCGTTCCGCTCATGAACTACTTCGCGCACGCCTTGCCGTTTCTCGATCGGCCCTGCTTCGCCGCGGCCACGGGCATTCCCGACTGGCTGACCGTGTGCGACCGCAAGGTCCGCTTGCGTTCGAAGCACGCGACGGCGTTCCTCGAGAACAGTGATACGACGTTGGCCGCCGTAGCGGGCGGGGTCGTCCAGCATCTGCAAGATGACGCGCGGTTCCACGGAAGCCAGGCGTTCGTCACAACCTCGCTGGAGCTGACGGTTGCCGCCCGCGACGCGCTCGAGGGTGAGCGCGGCTTCCGGCCGAGCTTTCTGGGACACCTGCTCGTGGAAGTATTGCTCGACGCGGTCCTCATTGCCGAACAGCCTAACGCCCTGCAACGCTATTACACCCTGCTGGAGGAGGTGGTGCCGGAGGAACTGGAAACTGCCGTAAATCGTATGGCGCCGCGGCCGACGGCGCGCCTGGCGGCGCTGATCCACGGGTTTCGGCAGGCGCGCATCTTGTCAGACTACGCGGAAGATGACAGACTAATGGTTCGGTTGAACCAGGTCATGCGTCGAGTGGGCTGTTTGCCGCTGCCCGAGGCGTTCGTCGGCATCCTGCCCGACGCCCGGCGGCTGGTCGCCGACCGCCGAGACGCCCTGCTCGACCTGCCCGAGTGGGGGTAGGCCCGCCGGAAGTGCGAAGGGAAGACGGGGAAACCGGGTCATGCAGGAAGGGGAAAATGGGAAAGGGGGCAATGGAAATGCGGCAGGAGGCCGGGTGTTTCGGCGTATCCATTTCCGCCTTTCCCTTTCTCCTCCTCCCTACACACGTCTGGCTAACGAATAAGGTATTTCCCGTCCCGTTTCCCCCCGTTCGTCATTTCAACGTTCGATATTCGATGTTCGTCACGTACACCCGTTTGCGGCCGCGAACCACGGCCAGGAGGAATCGATGCGTTTTGGTATGAACATGTTTCTTTGGGTCGACACGCTCACCGACGAGGTCCTCCCTCTTCTGGAAGACATTAAGCAGATGGGTTTCGACGCGGTGGAAATCCCCGTGTTCGAGACGGACACGGCAAAATACGAAACCTGGGGAAAGCATTTCGACAGCATCGGCCTTGCCCGCACCGGCTGCGTCGTTCGCGGCGAGGGCGACAACCCGATGAGCCCCGACCCGGCCGTGCGGCGTAAGGGCATCGACGCGAACAAAATTGCCTTGGATTGTTGCCAGGCCGCCGGGGTGGAAACGCTTGTCGGGCCGTACCACTCGGCGCTGGGGCACTTCTCCGGCCGCGGTCCGACCGCGGACGAGTGGAAGTGGGCGGTCGAGAGCATGCGGGAAGTGGCCGAGCACGCCGAGACGTGCGGAGTGAACCTGGGCCTGGAGCATCTCAACCGGTTCGAATGCTATCTGATCAACACGACCGCCGACCTGGCCCGATTCTGCAACGACGTGGACCACCCGCGATGCAAGGCCATGTACGACACCTTCCATTCGCACATCGAGGAAAAGAGCGTTCCGGACGCCATTCGCGTGCTGAAGGATCACCTGATTCACGTGCATATTTCCGAGAACGATCGCAGCACACCCGGCACAGGCAACATCCGCTGGGACGAGAACTTCGACACGCTGCATGAAATCGGGTACGACAACATCATGGTAATCGAGGCGTTCGGCCTCTCGCTGGAGAACCTTATTCCCGCCACAAAGATTTGGCGCCGCATGTACGAATCGGAAATGCAGTTGGCCGGCGACGGGCTGAAGTTCATGAAGCAGGAAGTGGCCAAACGCTGGAAGTAGGAAGTTCCTTAGGGCGGGGTCAGGCCTGCACTTTACACTTTGCCGCTCCGCACCGGCCGTTTCTCAGCGGTCGGCAAGCCAAAGTGTAAAATGCAGGCCTGACCCCGAGCGTGTGCGTACATGAGCCGTTCGCCGGAGAGGCCGTTCGATCCTTCCTCGCAACCGGGGATTTCCCTGGAGGCGCTGACCGAGGCGTTTGCGCAGGCGATGGGCGGCCCTCCCGCGCCCTCGGAGGACGCCCCACCCCCGGCAAACACCCCCGCCGACCGGGAGGAGGGCGAGGTCGACGCGTCGGACGAACCGGACGCGGCGAGCGAGACAAGCGAGCACGACGCGGCCTGTCCGGTTTGCCCGCCGTCGATCCTCGAAGCGATGCTGTTCGTGGGCAGGCCCGACGGCGGGCCGCTCGGCGTGGAGGAGGCGGCCGCGCCGATGCGGGGCGTCGAGCCGGGCGAAATCCCGTCGCTCGTCGATGCATTGAACCGGCGTTATCATGCCCACGGTTGCCCCTACGAAATCCAAAGCGAGCGCGGCGGCTACCGCCTGGCGCTCCGCCGGCCGTTCCATGCGTTGCGCGACCGGTTCCACGGCCGAATTCGCGAAGCGCGCCTTTCGCAGGCCGCCATCGACGTGCTGGCCATTGTCGCCTACGAGCAACCCTTGACGGCCGAACAGATCGGCCGATTGCGCGGGAAGCCGAGCGGCCACATCATCCGCCAACTTGTCCGTCGCAGCCTGCTGCGCATCGAACGCCCGCAAACCGATCCCCGGGCCGCCGTCTACCACACCACCGACCGGTTCCTGAGGCTCTTCGGCCTTGAGGACCTCGACGACCTGCCGCGCAGCGAGGAACTGGCCCCGTAGCCGCCGCGGCCACTCCATGCGGGAAGACGTGCCACGCGGTGGAATCCGGGGTATACTGAACTGGTATGAGAACGCACACGCATGGTACATGGCTTCTGGTGCTCGCCGCGATATGGGCAGCCCCAGGCCCCTCGGCGGCGGGCAAAGACCTCGAACGCTTGGTCCTCGAGCGCGACGGGCAGCAGCGAACCGTCGAGGGACGCGTGCTGCTCACTGCGCAAGACGGGGGAGTGCTGCTGATGGCGACGGACGGCGTGCTCTGGGCCGTGCCGCCCGATGAGCAGGTGGAACGTGCCGACCAGGACCGGCCTTTTGCACCGCTCACTTCTGAGGAACTCGGCAGGCAGCTCCTGGCGGAACTGCCCGCTGGGTTCGACGTGTTCCAAACGGCCCACTACGTCATCTGTTACGATACGTCGCGCGCGTACGCCCAATGGTGTGGGTCGCTCTTCGAACGGCTGTACATGGCGTTTACGAACTTCTGGCGGCGGCGCGGGTTCGCAATCGAGGAGCCCGAGTTCCCGTTGGTGGCCGTCGTATTTGCCGACCGCGAAGCCTACCTGCGCTATTCCCGGCCCGAGGTGGGCGATGCCATCGAATCGATCGTCGGCTACTATAGCTTGCGCAGCAACCGCATGGTGATGTACGACCTGACCGGCAGCCAGGCCGCCGGCCGCATACCGCGAGGGGGGACGTCGACCGCGCAGATCAACGCCCTGTTGGCCCAGCCGGGCGCGAGCCGCCAGGTGGCCACGATCGTCCATGAGGCAACGCATCAGATTGCATACAACTGCGGGCTGCACACCCGGTACAGCGATTGCCCCCGCTGGTTCAGCGAGGGCATTGCCGTGTACTTCGAAACACCCGACCTAACCAGCGCCCGCGGCTGGCGGGGTATCGGCGCGGTGAACACCGACCGCCTGGTGCAGTTTCGGAAATACCTCCGGCGCCGGCCGGCCAACTCGCTCGAAACCCTGTTGCGCGACGACCAGCGCTTTCTCGATCCCAAGCAGGGACTCGATGCGTACGCCGAAGCTTGGTCGCTCACCTACTTCCTGCTGCGCCGTTATCCCGACAAGTACATCGAGTACCTCCGAGTGCTCTCGGACAAGGGGCCGTTGGTCGAAGACGGGCCGCAGCGGCGGCTGCTGGAGTTTCGCGAGATCTTCGGCGACCTCCGCGAACTCGACATCGAGTTCGTGCGTTACATGGCCCGCGGGCGGTAGTTATGCGATGATGAAGACGGGGTTCTCACTCGACCGGCCTTTGCCGCCTGCTTCGGTACAGGGTACTCCGCATTCCGACGAGCCGACGCATCGCCCGAAGCCGAACCGGCTCGCCCCCAACCGGCCGCCACCGCGTCCGACCTGCCCCGAAGAGTGAGGTGGGGTGAAGAACACGAGCCGCGACTTCTGTCCAACGAGCGCACCGCCCTGGGAGGCTACGGTCGTTCCGCCAGGTATCGCCGGATGGCTCGGGCCAGGTCGCTTCCGAGCGCACGAGCCGACTCAACCGTAACCGCCCGACCGCCGGCCCGGGCGTAAGGCAGTTCGATGGTCGTGGCCACTTCGATGCCCGGCAGCAAGGCGGCCCACCGGGAATGGCTGCGGGGCTCCGCCAGCGTGTTCCACGATTGTCCGTGCGGCAAATCGTGCTTGCCTTCGTGCGGTATCGGACCGGTTCGCACTTCCTGCAAGATGCGGCTGAACCGCCGCGTAGCCGCCCAGATTTCCTCCGACGGACCTCCGACGAAGAACAACTGCTCGTTCATGCCGCCCCGGATCCAAGGGCAATGCAGGTCAATCGCCATCTTCAGCCGGCCCTCCGACCATACGGGCACGTGGGCCCGCCAGGCGGCCACTTCCGGGTAGATGCTCTCGCCCAGATAATCACGATTGTGGTCGTGCGGGCGACGGTTCTTCCCTTGGTCGCCGTCCTCCACGCCGTCGGTGTCCATGAAGGGAACGATCAGGAACTCGACGTGCTTGCGAAGCCATCGGCCGTCGGCCGTGTCGGCCAGCACCTCGTCCATGAGCCCCTCGAGGGCCCAGCTTGCCATCATTTCGCAGGAGTGATGCCGGCAGGCGACGGCGACTCGATGCTCCGCCGAGCCGTCGAGGTTTCCCAACCGCAGTCGGCACACGTCTCGACCTTTCCGGCTCCTGGCGTGCGGCTCGACCTTCAGGTGGGCATTTTCCGCGTGGCGATCCAGAAACGCTCGCAGATCCGCCTCCTGGTAGGGCATGGCGAGGCAGAAGCGAACCTCGACCGCGTCCTCGGGGAACGTGTAGGTGAAGGCGGCGCCCTTCATGCTTTCCGCGCCCAGCCAACGCCATGTGTTGCCGCGGTCGACGCTTACGGCCGGTCCGAGGACCCCCAGCACGTTCCCCTTGGTGAACCGGAACGTCAGCGTCCGGCCGGCCGCCTCCCGCACGCGAAAGTACCAATAGAACCAGAAGCCGTCGGTATCGCGAGGGTCCTGGTGCAAGTAAACGTCATCGCCTTCGACCCGTTCCACGACGATATTCCCGCCGGGAAAATCGCAATCGATGACCGGTTCGGAGGCCGCCGCATAGACCGAGGCCGGCCAGACGGCCACGAACCAAAGTATCCAGGCACTTCGTCGGTGCATCAGGTTCACGGGGCGTCTCGTTGCGTGCGGGTTCATGGACGGGGTCGCGCAGAGGGTCACTGGAGTTCGAACGTCACGTGGTTTTCTTCGCCCGGATTGACCTCGGCCGTCAGGCCGGACGTGTGCGGCCGGCTGTAGCGTGTGGGAATGAGCGCGGGCGGAGGGTCGTAGTTTTCCGGGGTAGCGCCAGGGGGCGGTTCGGGAATCGACGTGATGCCCACCCGATGGTTGCCCGCCACCGCATCCAGGCTGAAACTGCCATCGTCGGCGATGGCCGTGCCCGCCGCGGGACCGTCCTCCGGGATGAACAAGACCGTGCCGCGCGAGAGGGGCTCGCCCCGATACAGCACCTTGCCCGATACGGGATAGGTGGGCGGGCCTGCAGGACCGCCGCAACCGGCCGGCACGCCCAACAGGAAGAGTAAAACCACCGGGGCGGCGTACCTTCTCACCACGAAACCACCTCCCCGCCGGCGATCGTCGCCAGGCGCTGATAGGTTGTGAAATCCATCGACTCGCTGAGGAACTGTACGCTTCCGTCGCCGAACAGGAAGTTCGCCCCGCCCGGGTGGCGGCTGCCGTAAAACAACTCGTTGAAAAGCAGCACCTTCGACGCGCCTGCCGGCGCAATCTGCGAAAACACGTAATAGCCGATCTGTTCGGGATCGGAATTGATCGGCCACGCCACGTTCTTCATGCTGTGCGTGCAAATTTGACTCTTGTTGGCCTCGCTGCCGGTCCAGTAGGAACCGGTGAGCCACGTGCGCGTCTCGTGGTTTCGCTCGCCCACCACGATCGTATTGCTGGTGCCGTCGCGGATGTCGTCCAGTCGGGTCCTACTGTTGGGGAAGAACGTGCCGTCAACGGCCAAGTCGCCGCAGTGCGAATCCTCCAGATCAAGCATCTTCACAATGCCGGATCCTGGAATTCCGGTGTAGTTCATTCCCTTATTCGCGCCGGTGTTCTGGTAGTCGTCCACGGGCGGTTTGGCGCTGGGGCAAACGTACGTGGCAATCCAGCTCTGCGCCGGCCCGCTGTTGGCCACCCACGCGTCGTTGGTCGGGGTCAACACTTCGTGCACGGCGCCCTGCTCCAGATAGGGCAGAATCATCACCTGCCAGCCGATGCCGTGCCGGCTCGCCACCGAGGCGTGCAGGCTCCCGGCGGGCAAAGAGGCCAGCGCACTGTGATAGTTGTGCAGTGCCAGCCCGACCTGCTTCAGGTTGTTGCTGCACTGCATGCGGCGCGCCGCTTCGCGGGCCGCCTGCACCGCCGGCAGAAGCAGCGCAATCAAGATGCCGATGATCGCGATGACCACCAGAAGTTCGACGAGGGTAAAGCCGGGTCGGCCGTTTTCGGATGCCGGCTGGTGCTCCTCTATGTCCATGAGTTCCTCCGAGAAGTCGATGAGAGCATCGAAGCGGTACTCCAACTCAAACAGTCAGCGCCCTTCCACTGGCCCATGACCGCAGGCAGTTATCGCTCGGCACATCCAGCAACGACTCGCGTTCCCACGATCCTTCGGTGCCGGCTACGATTCTGCGACGTAACCGTTCTCAGGGACAGGGCTCAAACTCGCAACGCTTGTCGAAAAGGTTATTCTCCTACAGGCCCGTAAACTTCAAACTCCCAAATACGGGTCAGGCCTCCGGGGGTGCGCGTGACGAACAACCGGAGCCGATCGGTGGTAACGACCGGGAAACGCGTGTGCCAGTCGATCGACTGGTTCTCTTCGGTCTTGGACGCTTCGATATCGCGGTAGGCCGTACCGTCGTGGTACTGCACGACGAACTTGGTGATGGGCGTGGTCGGCCCTTCGCGGCCGCCGGTCTGCCCGGTCACAATCCGCACCGCGCCGATCTTCTGCGGGTTTTCCCAGACGAGTTCCACCGTGTCGGGCACCTCGTCGCCGCTCACCCAGCGGAGAGCGTTGTCGCTGTAGCTGACCCGACCGTCGTTGATGTTCCCGGCCGGGTACTGGTTCGCGTTGTAGAAGCTGGAAACTTCCACCTTGGCCGAACGCGCCAAGTTGGTGCCCGCGGCGTCGAGCCATTTCGGCGGGGCCGGAGGAGTGGGGGGGGTCGGCACGGGCAGCTTGCTCACGCCTTCGGTCATCAGTTCCTTCAACTCGTCGAGGTGGTCGGTGTAAACCTGCCGCGGGTCCACGTCGTGCCGCCTGCACACCGACGCGGCCATACCCACCACCTCGCCCACCATGCCGAGGGTGCGCATGACGCGAACCGTGCCCAGCGCAATGTGCGTGACGCTGATGTTCCGGCCCGCCATGAACAGGTTGTCGACGTTGCGCGAGTAGAAGCAGCGATAAGGGATCGGGTACGGGGCGATCCGCACGTGCTCGGCCCGCGAGCGGAACTCCTTGCCGGGGAAGTGCTTCACCTGCGCGTCGGTCGGATAGTGCAGGTCGATGGTCCACGTGGTCGTGACCGACGCGTCGGGGAACTCGCGCTGCTCGACAACATCTTCCTGCTTGAGGACCACGTCGCCCAGTAGGCGTCGCGACTCGCGCTTGCCGCCGATGTAGGCGACCCACTCCAACTCGCGATTGGCGTACTTGTCTTTGTCGGGCGCTTGGTTCTTCTGGAACGACCAGTTGCCGAATACGGCCCGCAAGCCGTGGTCCCGCACCTTCTCGAAATCCTCGATCTGATCCCAGGCGAAGCCGGTTTCCCAGTTCCATTCGCCGGCGTTCGCCTTCTGGTAGTTTTGCGCGTTGAACTGGATGGCCCAGGGCGTTTCGGGGAAGTCGGTCGGCTCGTCGGTTTGTTTGGAGTACCACTGGACGGAGGTGCCCATGACGAGCCGATCGGGCTCCTCGGGAGCCAAAGCCTCGCCCGTCTCGGCCCGGCTTTCACGGCCATAGCGGTAGTCGGCCCCGGCCAGGTAGCCGAGGTTGCCGTCGCCGGTGCAATCAGCGAACCAGCGCCCCGGGAACCGGGTGCGGCGGCCGGTACGCACGTCCTGCCCCACGACCGCCGCAATGCGACTGCCGTCCAACTCGACCTGGTTGACGCGGGTGTTGAGGAACAGGGCGATATTCGGCTCGGCTCGGACGAGTTCCAGCTTTCGGTCGTCCTCGTACCGTTCCGGCGGACCGGCATTGCCGACGCCTTGCGGGCCGAGTTCGCGCGGCACGCCGCCCAGCGCCGGGTACGGCGGAAGATGAACCCGACCATGCAGGTGAACGCGGATTTCCGAACTGTTGTTGCCGCCCAGCAGCGGCCGGTCCTGGATCAGTGCCACGGAAAGCCCGAGCCGGGCCGCCGAAATGGCCGCACTGGTGCCCGCCATGCCGCCACCCACCACAACCAGGTCGAACGGGCCGGCGTCTTCCGGCGTTGCCGGGAGCCCCAGCATCTTGCGGCGGAAGGCGGCCATCGCCTCGCCCTCGTTCGGCGGCGTGAAATCGGGGTCGGTGGTGAACACGATCGCATCGCAGCGGCCGTTGAAACCGGTCAGGTCGTGAAGCGCCACGGTGGTTTCCCGGTTCGCTTCAGTAATTTCGACGGTACCGCCGTCCTGCCAATGCCATTCGGCGCCGTCCGTGCCGAACGCCGTCGGCAGCGGCTTGCCGCCCAGAAGCAATTGGAACCGGCCGGGCGTGCCCGGGGCCTTGAACGTTGCGGCCCAATCGCGAGTGCGCACCAGTACGCGGTAGGTACCCGCGGCCGGGAACGTCACCCGCGTTTCGGCATCGGCCACCGGACGGCCCAGCCCGTGGGCCATCAGGTACGGCGAGCCCATCTGGTCCATCACCTGGGTATCAATGACCCAGCCGCCCAGTTCATCGAACGCCTCGGCCTCCAGCAGCACGACGTGGTTCGGCGCGGCCGAAGCGAGGCCGGCCCCCGCGACCACGGCCAAAGCGGCCAACGCGAGAAATCGTGTCCAGTTCGTCATGATCGGTCCCTCCAGGTAACGGAGTGTTCAGAGCACTTTATTCTAACACACCGGCCGAGGGCGGACAACGTGTTGGGATTGGGAGTTGGAAGGTTGGAGTTCACGCTTCAGCGTGCGAACGAAGCGGGAACCGGAATCGGCACGCTGAAGCGTGACCCTCCACCAGGGGACTGGCAAAGCGGACGCAAAACGAAAGCGGCGTCAACCCGCCGTGCTCCAAAGAAGCCCGACCGGTCGAAGGGGACCCAGTCCCGCTCGCCGGCAGGTTGCCCTTGCCCGCTCTTGACAAAAGCGCCCGCTGCGCCTACAAAACCAACGAAGCTAACCCGGTGAGAAATATGAACGCGCGCACGATTGTCGGATTTTCGGTGGTATTACTGGCACTTATGCTGGCCGCTCTGGTTGCCCTGCAATGGCAGACGCGGCAGGACCGCAGCGCCGATCGTCTCGTGCTCCTCTGTGCGGCGGGCATTCAGGCGCCCGTCCGCGAAACCATTGAGGAGTATGAGCGGTACTACCAGCAAACGCACGGCCGGTCCATTCGCATCGAGGTGGAATACGGCGGGTCGGGCACCTTGCTGAGCCGCTTGCAGGTGGAACGTTCCGGCGACCTGTTCCTGGCGGCCGATCAGGCGTTCATCGACACCGCCCGCCAGCAGGGGCTGGTCGACGAGGCGATCGAACTGGCGGCGATGACGCCGGTCATCGCTCTGGCGGAAGGAAAGGCCGGCACGATCACCTCGCTCGACGACCTGCTCGAAGGCGGCCATCGCGTCGGCATCGGCGTGCCCGACGCCGCGGCCATCGGCGCGGCTACCCGCACGGCCCTGAAGGCGACCGGCCGGTGGGAGCAACTGGAGCGCAAGGTGGAGGTGATGAAACCGACGGTCAACGATCTGGCGGCCGACGTGCAGATCGGCACGATCGACGCGGCCATCGTCTGGGACGTCATCGCCCGGCAGTTCGGCCTGGAATACGTGACCGACGAAGCACTGAGCGCGCAACCGGCTCGCGTCGAAATCGGGGTGATTGCCACGACCGAGCAGCCGACGGCCGCGTTGCACTTCGCCCGGTTCCTTGCCGCGCCCGAGAAGGGCCTGCGGCACTTCGAGGCCCACCATTTCGACGTGGTCGAGGGCGACCGCTGGGCCGACGTGCCCGAGGTCACCTTCTTCAGCGGCGGCGTGAACCGCCGGGCAATGGAGCCGATCCTCGAGGCGTTTCAGCAGCGCGAGGGCGTTCGCATCAACACGGTGTACCAGGGGTGCGGCGCGCTGAATGCCCAAATGGCCACCATTCGCGAGCAGGACCCCGACCACGGTTTCCCCGACGCCTACCTGGCCTGCGACGTGTACTACCTCAGCCCGGTAAGCGACTGGTTCGAGCAGGAGGCTACGGTTTCCAAGACCCCCATCGTCATCGTCACGCAGAAGGACAATCCGCACAGTATCGAAGAACTTGAAGACCTGGCGAAACCCGGCCTGCGCATTGTGGTGGGCCACCCCACGCATTGCACTATCGGTGGACTGACCGAGCGACTGTTCAAGGCGGAAGGGCTGTACGACGAAATCATGGCGAACGTCGTGGAGCAGCAGCCCTCCTCGGGTATGATGGTGCCGCCGGTCGTGAGCGGAGCGGCCGACGCCTCGCTGGCCTACTACACCGACACCCTTCCCGAGCGCGACCGGCTGCACGTGGTGGAATTGAATAACGACTACGCCCGCGCCGTGCAGCCGTTCGGTATCGCCAGCACGTCGAAGCACAAGCACCTGATGCTGCGGTTATACCGGGCTATTGGGCGGTCGCAGGAGATTTACGAGGCGCTGGGGTTCGGCTGGGAGTTGGGTCGGTCGCCCGACGATTTCGAACTGATCGCCCCCGCCGGAGCCCGGCCCACCAAGCGTGGAGACGAGTCGTGAGCGAACGGCCTGCCTCGAAACCGGCCGTGCCCGCAAAAGCGGCCCGCGCCCGCAAGCGCCGGGGCGCCGTTGGGTACAGCGTTCCCACGTACCGGGCGGATCTCCCCTTCCTTGTGGCCCTGGGGCTGATCGCGCTGGTGTACGTCGTGCTGATTGCCGGCATGTTGGCGGCCATGGTGTTCTACGTCGAATTGCCCATCGTGGGCGAGGTGTTCACCAACCCCCGCTACCGCTACGCCATCCTGCTTTCGCTCACTTCCTGCACGATCACGGCCATCCTGTCGGTTTGGGTGGCGGTGCCGACCGCCTACCTGCTCACCCGGGTCGAGTTCCCCGGCAAGCGGCTGCTCGACGCCGTGCTCGACATCCCCATCGTGCTGCCGCCCTTGGTCATTGGACTCGCGCTGCTCATGCTGTTCCAGACCGGCGTCGGGCGATGGGTGCAGGAGTACGTCCGTTTCACCTACACGGTGCCGGGGGTGATCCTCGCGCAGTTCATGGTCGCCTGCGCGTTCGCTATCCGCACCATGACGGCGGCGTTCGCTGAAATCGACCCCCGGCAGGAGCAGGTGGCCATGACGCTGGGCTGCTCGCGCGCCCAGGCGTTCTGGTGGGTCGTCCTGCCCGAGGCGCAGCGGGGAATGATTCCCGCGGCGACCATCGCCTGGGCGCGGGCGATGGGCGAGTTCGGCCCCGTGCTGGTGTTTGCCGGGACCACCGCCTACCGGACCGAGGTCATGCCCACCAGCATCTTCCTGGAGTTGCAGGTGGGCAACCTGAGCGTGGCCGCAGGCATTTCCATTGTAATCGTCGTGCTGGCCATGGTCGTGCTCATGCTCATGCGCATGGCCGGAGGCCGTTTTTCCGTCTGATTCCTGCCCGGTCCCCTAAACCTTCCAACTGCCCGCATGATACGCTTCGACCAGGTCGACATTCGAGTGGACGGTTTCGCCCTGGAGCAGGTGAGCTTCCACGTGCCCACCGGTACCTACGCCGTGTTGATGGGGCAGACCGGCTGCGGGAAGACCACGATCCTGGAGGCGGCGTGCGGGCTGCGGCCGATCGCCGCGGGCCGAGTGTACCTGATGGGCCACGACGTAACGGCGCTACCCCCCGGGCGGCGCAACCTGGGGCTCGTGCCGCAGGATGCCGCGTTGTTCTCGACCATGACCGTCGAGGAGCACCTCGGCTTCAGCCTTCGCGTGCGGAAGGCGAAAAGGGACGAGGTGCGCGAGCGAGTCGAGGAACTGGCCGAGTGGCTCGACATCGCCCACCTGCTGCACCGCCGGCCCCGCGGCCTTTCGGGCGGCGAGCGCCAGCGCGTGGCCATCGGCCGCGCCCTGGCTGCCAAGCCCGACGTACTGTGCCTCGACGAGCCGCTTTCGGCGCTCGACGAGCAGACCCACGCCGGTATGATGCGGCTGCTGCGAGAGATTCACCGCAAGACGGGTGTTACCGTGCTGCACATTACGCACAATCGGCGCGAAGCGCGCACCCTCGCCCAAATGCTCATCGCCCTGCACGGCGGCCAGTGCCTGCAAGGCGACGCCGCCCGTTCAATCCTGGCAGAGCTGGATGACGACGTGTGACGGCGGCCATCAATCGTGGCATGTTATGCAGGGAGGGAAACACTCGCCGAGACCTGAATTGCCAGGCACAGGCTGCCGCTGTTGTAGTTCAAGTTTCAGCGTAAGAACCTGGCATTCGCCCTGGTCCGGCACGATCCAACAGCGTGAACCGGAACGTCGTCGCCTGCAGGATCGCGGTTTCCGGCTGGTACAGCCCAGGTGAGGTATATCCCACGTCAGTGTGGTTCAATCCAGCCCGCTCGGGGCCCTGGCCCGATTTCGCTGCGTCCGGTACACTGCCACTCATAGTCTGACACTATGATTATCAAGTAGTGAAAGGATACTTGTATGAGCATTGAACTCCGGAAAGATGCCGCCTACGCCATGGTCGTGCCCACCAGTATGGGTGTTCGACTGACCCCGGCCAATGGGCAGCCGATGCACTGCGGCGCGAACTTCATGTTGCAGGCCACCAGCGCCGAGAGCAACGTCGCCAGCGTGGCCTCGTACCTCGGCCTGCCGGTCAAGGTGCTGACGGCCTTCGTGAAAGGCAGCCCGATCGCACGGTTCATCAAAGACGACCTCGCAAGCCGCCACATGAGCTACGAGGGGCCGGAAGTGGAACAGGGCGACCCCTGGGGTTACCGCCACCAGTTCAACCTGGCCGACAGCGGCTTCGGCACCCGCGGGCCGCGCGTCCACAACGACCGGGCAGGCGAGGTGGGCCGCACACTCAACGTGAAGGACTTCGACCTCGACCGGATCTTCGGCCGCGAGGGCGTGCAAATCGTGCATCTTTCCGGGCTCATCGGCGCGCTGTCGCCCGATACCGGCACCTTCTGTCTGGAAATTGCCCGGGCGGCCAAGAAGCACGGAACCCGCATCTCGTTCGACCTGAACCACCGCGCGTCGTTCTGGAAGGGCCGCGAAAAGGAACTGCACGAAATCTTCTGCGAAATCGCCGCGGCGTCCGACATCCTCGTCGGCAATGAGGAGGATTTCCAGCTTTGCCTGGAGGTCGAGGGGCCGGAGCCGGGCGGCACCGACCTGGCCGCCAAGATCGAAAGCTTCAAGGGGATGATCGAGCGGGTGAAAAAGGCGTTCCCGCACGCCGACGTGTTCGGCACCACCCTGCGCGAGGTCGTCAGCGCGAACTGCCACCGCTGGGGCGCCATCATGGCCGAAGGCGCGAACTGGCACGTGGTCGAACCCCGCGAGATTCCCGTCCTCGACCGCATCGGCGGCGGCGACGGATTCGTCGGCGGCTTGCTGTACGCCATCCTGCGCGGCTGGGAACCGGAGAAGTGGGTCCAGTTCGGCTGGGCCACCGGCGCGCTGGCCACCACCATGCTCACCGATTACGGCCAACCGGCCGACGAGGCGCAGGTGTGGAGCATTTGGCAGGGCAACGCCCGGGTGCAGCGGTAAGGCCGAATTCCCAAAGTTTCGGCCCTTGACTGCCGAAGCTTCGCCTTGTATAGTTGATCTGTCGGCGCTGAAGGCGCGCCCGAACCCATACGGACCGAACTATGACCCTCGCGAACCTCCTAGCCTTGTTATTACTCGGCTTGGCCTGAACGGCCCGGGGTTCGTCGATTGCCTTTACCCAACCGACCCAGAGAACCAGAACCCCAGGGCCCAAGGTCCTGGGGTTTTTTGTTGGCTTTCCCGGTAAACGTTCACAGGGGACTGTCCCGATTTTCGCGGCACATAGGGCGATTTGC
>CAYPWB010000029.1:0-27438 GCA_964414315.1 uncultured Planctomycetaceae bacterium
TCGGGCGGATCGAAGGCGTATTCCCGCTCGCCGCCGACCAGCCGAGCCCAGTCGAACGCTTCCGTTGCCACGATTTCGTCCACGCTGCGCGCGGCCGCCCGACGTTCCGCCCCAAGGTGCTCCGGCGGGCCCAGGTAAAGGCACAAGGCCTTCGTCGGACTTCGCAGATAAAGCCTGCCGTCGCTCAGGGTGGGCGTCGTCCAGCAGATTTCGTTCGCGAACACTTTCGCTCGGGCAAGTTCGACGTACCGCTCCGGGTTTGCGCGCGCGAGGATGACCTCGCCCCGGTCGTTGAACAACACCAACTTGCCGTCGGCCGCGATGACCGACGCATGCCCCGGTGCGTCGCTCGACCAGCGTACCTCGCCGGTCGCCACGTCGAGGCAGCGGAACTCGCCGCGCGAGGGCCGATGGGCCTTCGCCTGAATGTCGCGCATGTCGAATCCGTAAACGTGGCCCTCGTACAGAACCGAAGAGGCCGTGTCGTTCGAAAACTTCGGATTGAACCAGACGGAGCGGGCGCGAACGGCGGGCGGGTCGCCGGGCTCCAGTTCCAGGTAATAGCATTCGGCCCCGCGGCGAAACGCACTGGCGGCGACCAGGTACGGTTCCTCGAACATCGGCGCGGCGGCGTGCTCGTCGTACGCCCGCGATACCTTCTCCTGCCAGCAAAGGCGGCCGGTGGCCACGTCGAACACGGCCAGGGCGTTCCGCAGATACGCCACGATCAGCCGATGCCCACCGAGCGTAATCGGAATGGCCGAGCAGTAACTGGCCGGCTCGTCGCCCGAGGTCCAAACCGCCTCGCCGCTTCCGCCATCGAGGGCGACAAGAGCGGCCCCTTCGCCTCCGACGGGTAGGAGCACCTTGCCGTCCTCGACGGTCGGTGAACACGCGTAGCCGAAGTCGGCGCCCCGGCCCTCGAACTCTTCAAGAACGTTCCTCGCCCACACTCGCCGGCCGGTGGCGGCGTCGAGGCAACCGACCAGCCCGTCCGGCCCGGCGAAGTAAACGTGACCGTCGTGCCAGGTGGGCGTCGAGCGCGGGCCGGGGTACATGCCGGCCGGATCGTAGGGCCAGGCGTAACGGTGGGACCAGAGCGGCTCGCCCGTATCGGCGTCGAAGCACAGCACCGCCTGCCTCGAAAGCGATTGTGACTGCGTGTACACCTGGCCGCCGACGGCCGTCATGGCCGAGTACCCGCGTCCGATTTCGCGCGACCAGAGCACGGGCGGTCCGTCCTCGGGCCAGGCGTCTGCGAGGCCCGTCTCGGTCGAGATGCCGTCGTAGTTCGGCCCGCGTCGGTGCGGCCAGTTGGGCCGCTCGGGCGAGCCGTCGGCCGGTTGCCCGCTTGGCGCCACGCCGACGAGGGCCCGCCGCGGACGCAAGTCCGCCAACTCGCCCGCCAGGAGCAATGCCACCAACCCCGCCGTGCCGAACACCACCAGCCGCAACCCGACCACGCGGGCAACCCGCCATGCCAATCCCTGCTTGCGTCCCGGCGTTTCGGGCATCACTACCCCCACGGCTGTTCGTGCAGGCGGTTCCAGGGGACGAGGTTCAGGTCGCTGCGTTGCTGTAACTCTTGGCCGCCGTAAACGACCGTTGCTGAACAAGGGCTCCGCGCCGACAGCACATCGCGCACACGGCGGGCGTCGGCAAGCAGGTCGTTCGCCACGGTTTGCGCCGTCTTCGCCTCCAGGAGCGCGAGCCGGTCGGCGTATTCGATAATGAGATCTCCTTCGACGCCGGTTCGATCGCGATAGAAGTAGAGACCGCCGCGTTCGCCGACGTTCATCCGATGCTTCGCGATTTCGGAGGCTACCCAAGTTTCGAAAATCGCTCCGCGAAGCGGATGGTTTCGCAACTGGTCGGCCGTTCGGATGCCCAGCAGCCAGCAAACGAGGCCCGTGTCGTAGAAGTGCAGTTTCGGCATCTTCACAAGGCGTTTCCGCAGGTTCCCGCTGAACGACGGCAAGCGATACGCGACGAAACTGGTTTCCAGCACGCTGAGCCATGCCTTAACCGTCGGCTGACTGATGCCGCAGTCGTTTGCGAGCGACGAGTAGTTGAGCAACTGCGCCGTCCGCCCGGCAGACAACTCGACGAAACGTTGGAACGTGGTCAGGTCGCCGATGTTGGAAATCATTCGGACATCGCGTTCGATGTACATGGCCACATAGGATCCGAGCCAATCGCCGGGCTCCAGCCGCTGGTCGAAGATGCGCGGGTAGCCTCCGCTGAGCATCGACTGGTCGAGCGACTCCGAATGTCCGTCGAAGCGGACGACTTCGCTACGGGCGAGCGGCAGCAGGTTCAGCACGGCAACGCGGCCGGCCAGCGACTGGCTGACCGACTGGAGCAGAGCCAGGTTCTGCGAACCGGACAGAATCCACTTGCCGGGACGGGGGTCGGCGTCGATGACGCCTTGCAGGTAGGAAGGCAGCTCCGGGCAGCGTTGGATTTCGTCGAGGATCGCCCCGTCGGGATACTGAGCCAGAAAGGCGCGCGGGTCGTCGGTGGCGAACGCCCGCACGTCGGGCGATTCCAGATTCGCCCAGGGATAGTCGGGAAATACCATTCGGCATAGGGTCGATTTACCGCTCTGCCGAGGCCCTGTAACGGTTACTGCCGGGAATTTCTCGGCAGCACGGGCGAGTTGTGGGGCAAGATCGCGCGGAATCATGCATCTATTCTACCGCAGCGCGTGACTAATTCAAGATCCGATTTTGAATTAGGCATTCAAAGTCTGTTCGGAAACTGCCCCTCTCCCTTTGGGAGATGGACTGGGGGGGCTGCATGCCCCCCTACCCTCCCCTCAGAGAGAGGACATGGATCGTTTCGGACAGGCCCTCAATCCACCCGCTTGATCCGTATGGCCCGGAACTGCACTGGGTCGCTGTGCCCGTTGAAACCGAAGTGCCCCTCCATGTTTTCGCGGCCGGAAAACCGCTCCAGGGGATACATGAACGTGGCCGGATCGAGTTGGGCAACGTCGGTCTCCAGGATCACATACCCGTTCAGTTCCACCTTCACCGTCGTGCCGACAATCGTCGACTCCTGGTAGTTCCACTGCCCGGTCGGCCGCAGGTAGCCCTGGTGTGGAGCGACGCGAGCGTACACCGCCCCGTGGGCCTGCTCCGGCTTGAGGTCGTAGAACTTCGGGTGTTCCGGGTCGTTGTACTGCGGATGCTCGTCGTCGAGTACCTGCAACTCGCAGAAGCTGTCCCAGGTGCCGTGGCCTTCGCCCGGGTAGCGAATGGCCAGCCCGTTGTTGCCCGCCGGCGGCAGCTTGAACTCCAACCGGACGGCGAAGTCTGCGTACTTATCTTCGGTGAAGATCGTGCCGCCTTTGTCCGGTTTGCAGGTGACGGCGCCGTCGTCGACCGTGTAGTTGTCCAGGTCGCCGGCCCAGCCCGACAGGTCGGCGCCGTTGAACACCGGCGCGAAGCCCTCGTCGTGCTTCGACGCCAGAATAGCGTTCGCTTCGTCGGCGTCGATTTCGCGCAGGAACACGTCGCGCCAGCGCATCTCGCCGCCGTGCGTTTGAAGCTGGATCGGGCCGGCCTTCGGCAACGGACGGCGTTCGCCCTCGGGCTTGCTCCTGTCGTAGAAATTGTACAGCCGAGCGTGGTCGACCACCATTTGGCCGTTCAGCCACACACTCACGCGCTCGCCGGTCATGACGATGCGCATCCGGTCCCACTCGCCAATTGGGTTGTCGGCCTTGACCAGCGGGTCTTTGCCCGCCGCGCCGGCGGGGTTGTTCCACAGGCCGCCGCTACCCTTGTCGGCGCCGTGCCGGAACTTGCGCTCGTCGGTAACGTCCCAAAGCTGCACCTGGGGAATGCCACGCAGGTAAATGCCGCTATCGACGCCGGGAGTCAACTTGTAGGAAATCAGCAGTTCGAAATCGCCGTAGAACTTGTCGGTAGTCAGGTACAGGCCCGATCCGTCATTGATCAACTCGCCATCCTCGACGCGCCAGTGCTGCTCGACGTTCTCCATGCTGGCAGCCTTCTTCTCGGCCAGTTTCTCGGGAGGCAGCGCCATGTAGTCGCGCGGATCCTCCGTCTTCGCGCCCCACCATCCGTCGAGGTTCTTGCCATTGAACAGGGCAACGAATCCTTCGGGCGGCACATTGTGTTCGGCCGCATCGCAGCGTGCCACTCCCGCAAGCGCCGCCCACATTGACAATACCACAACCGTACCGCAGATTACCGATACCTTCATCGCCTTTGGTCTCCTCGCATCAGAGTTGGTCATTGTTCAGGGCAACCGGCAGGGGGGGAGCTGTTTGGGCCGGTTCCCAGTGCCGAGTATAGCACGCCGTTGCCTTGAGGTCGAGGCATGCATTTTGCCTGAATTGCCTGGGCCCTCATATTTGGCGGCGGTCATTCTTCCTTGCCCACCGTTTCCTCGCGACTTCACCGGCAACTCGTTGGGGTGTGGCAGACCCTCCGATTACCCGGTTTCTTTCGCCTTTCGCTTCCAGAGCACCGGAAGGAGGGTATAGACCACGGGAATCACAACGAGGGTCAACAACGTCGTCGCCGTCAGGCCCGCCGCGACGGCCACACCCATCGGCGCCCGGGCTTCGCCGCCGGCGCCGAAGCCCAGGGCGATAGGCATCAGACCCAGCACGGTGGAAATGGTTGTCATAATGACCGGACGGAACCGGATTTGGGCCGCCTTTTTCGCCCCTTCCAGGACGCCGCTCCCCCGAGCGATGAGCCGATTTGTGTAGTCGATCATCAGGATGGCGTTCTTCGTGGCCATGCCGGCCAGCATGATCAACCCAATAAAGGCGAAGATCCCGAAGGGCATGTCCAACACAAACAGCGAGGCTCTTCCCCGGCGGGGCCGATCGATTGCCAGGATAGGCCTTGTTCCCGACAAACCGCCGCAAAGCACGACAAACTGTCACCCTATGAGGGGCACCCCTCGCCCACTCGTGCCCTGAAAGCTGCCGCTCAAACCGACGGATATTCCAATGTAGAACAGGGATTCCAGGAAAGTCTTGCACCCTGCTTACCGGGTTGGCACATGCCTTGCAACTGCTGAAAGGACACTTCGGAGCAAAGGGGGATTCCGTTTCTCAGTGCCCGGGGTGCGATGTGGGGACGGCGCAACGGAGTGTGCCTACAACATTGGTGCGGCCTGCATCCAGAAACGGAAGAGCCGAGCAAGCGGCCATTCCCGGAGGAGACGATCATGCTTCAGACGTATTCGCGTTTTGTCTTGAGTCTCGTGCTTGCGGTCGGATGTGCGTCGCCCGGCGACGCCGGGGACATCGGAGTGACACACTTCCAGCCGCAACCGATTCGCGTCAGCCTGTCCGATCTTCCCGACCCGTTCCATACCGAGAGCGCCAGCAATTCACCGCAGGTGGTCCGGCCGCCGGGCCGGCCGACGCTGCAACTTCCCGATGGATTTCGCGTCGAGTTGTTCGCCGAGGTACCCAAAGCGCGCTGGCTCAGGCTGACTCCGCAGGGCGACGTGCTCTGTGCCGCCTCGCGAAACAACAAGATCGTGTTGCTCTCCGACCGGGACGGCGACGGCGTCGCCGAGAACCAACAGCTATTTCTAGACGAGTCCAGCGGGGCCAACCTGCCGTTCGGCATGGCATTCTCCGACGGTCACTTCTTCCTGGGCAACACCGATGCGGTCCTCCGCTACCCTTACCGTGAGGCTTCAGCGGGCCGATCCGCCACGTTCGAACTGGGCGAACCGAGCGAAATCATCGCCCTGCCGGGGCAAGGGTATCACCAGCACTGGACTCGCAACGTGGTCGTTTCGCCCGACGGCCGGAAGCTTTACGTGTCGGTCGGCTCCGCCACGAATGTGAGCGTCGAGGAACTGCCCCGGGCCTCGGTGCTCGAAATGAACCTCGACGGAACCGGCCGGAAGATCTTCGCGTTCGGCCTGCGCAACCCGGTTGGACTCGACTTCCACCCAAAAACTGGTGCATTGTACGCCACCGTCAACGAACGCGATGGCTTGGGCGACGACCTGGTGCCCGACTACCTGGCCCGGCTTCGGGAAGGTGAATTTTACGGCTGGCCCTACGCCTACCTGGCGCCGGACAACCTCGATCCGCGGCGAACCGAGGACGGCCGAAGCGAACGGCCCGAGTTGGCCGCCCGAACGCAAACGCCGGAGGTCTTGTTTCAGTCCCACTCGGCCGCGCTGGGCTTGGCGTTCTACCATGCCGACGCCTTTCCCCAGCGCTACCGAAACGGCGCCTTCGTTGCTTTCCGCGGATCGTGGAATCGGCACCAGGGTACCGGCTATAAGATCGTCTACGTCCCCTTCGACGACCAAGGCCGCGCTCGCGGTTACTACGAGGACTTCGTGCGCGGATTCCTCCTGGAGCCCGAAGTGCCGAAAACGTGGGGCCGGCCCGTGGGCGTATTGGTCCTGCCCGACGGAAGCCTCCTGTTCACCGAGGAGGGGAACGGACGGATTTACCGCGTGTGGTTCGCCGGGTGAACGTTCACTTCTCGTCGGATACGACGACGTGCCCCGTTCTTCATGCACAGCGACAGTCGGTCGCGGAAGGCCGACAGGATGTCGTTCTTGCAGGTGGTCGGCATGCCCGGATGGCCCGAGGTAAACAGTTTGGCGCGCGTCTTGCACCTTCTTGCGGTAGGTATTTCATTTACCAATGCTTGAACCACGTTTCGAAACAAGGAGGATCTCATGTACGTAAAAGAAGTCATGACCCGTAGTCCGGAAGCGATCTCTCACGACGACAACTCGCAACAGGCTGCCCGGCGCATGGCGGATCTCAATGTCGGCTTCATGCCGGTCACCGAGGCCGACAAGCTCGTGGGCGTGCTGACCGACAGGGATCTCGCCGTGAGGGTAGTGGCCGAGGGTCGCGATCCGCAAAAGACGCCGGCTTCGGAGATCATGACCCGGGAGGTCGAAACCATCGCCGAGGATCAGGATATCGAGGACGCCGCGGCGCTAATGAAGGAGAAGCAGATCCGGCGGATCGTTGTCCGCGACACCAGCGGCGTCATCTCCGGGGTCGTCGCCCTGGGCGACTTGGCGGTCGAGCTAGGCGACAAGGATCTCTACGCGAGCACGCTGGAGAAGGTTTCCGAACCGGTGCATCCGAAGGCATGAGTAAGGATCCGGCGGGGGCGGCGCTTCAAATCGGCGCCGCCGCCCCGGGGAACGGCGACTGCTGGCCGGAGCATCGCGACAACGCGAAGAAAGGAGCACCGACATTATGTACGGTGTGCTGCTGTTTGTGCTGATCGCCGCCGGCGCGATGCTGCTGGTCGCGGCGCTCGCCGGAGGCCGACGGTGGCTCGCTGCCGCCGGAGCACTGGTCATCGTCGCCACGGTCGCCCTGTTCGGGTTGATGGACCTTTGGGGCGAGATGCTCTGGTTCGAGGCGGTCGGGTACGCCGACCGGTTTTGGACCATGATCGTGTCTGCGACGCTGGCGGGAGTAGTTGGCGCGGCGATCGGTTGGCTGGTCGTATACGTGCTGACATGGCCCATTCCAAAGCATCCGGCGACAGCCTGTATCTGGCCCGAGTTGGCCGGGATCGTCCTTGGCGCAGTGTGGGGGGGAAACAACTGGGAAACGCTCTTGCGCTACTGGTACGGTATTACCACCGAGGTGATCGATCCGATTCTTGGCCGCGATACCGGTTTCTACCTGTTCAGCTTGCCGTTTTACGATGCCTTGTACGGACTGCTGCTGCTGACCACCTGGGTCAGCCTCATTGCGGCGCTCGCTTTCCTATTGGTTCCGCGCGGGGAGCAAGAATTGAACACGTTGCGGCGGCAGCAGATGCCGCAACGGCGATTCGAGGATTACCGGGGGATCTATTGCAGTATCGGGGGCATGGCTCTCGTGCTGGCGTGGGGACAGTGGCTGAACATTTTCCACCTCATGAATTCCCAGTGGGGCGTCGTTTCCGGGCCGGGATGGACCGACGTAACCATTCGCCTGCCCGGCTACTGGATCGTCGCCGGCGCGATGGTCGTCGCCGCCGCCGTGCTCCTGATCCCGCCGGCGACTCGTCGCCTTCATGCATGGTCGACGCGAGAAGAGCCGCCACTGGCGATTGGCGCCGTGCTGCTGCCGATTGTTGGTGTCGGCGCGATCTGGTTCCTGGCGTTGAGCGTTGCGCCGGCCCTGGTCCAGTGGCTCGTCGTCGAGCCCAACGAAATCAGCCGCGAAAAGCCCTACATTGAACACAATATCGAGTTCACGCAGCGAGGATTCCAACTCGACAAGATTGAGCATCGCGCCTTCCCCGTCCGCGACCGCTTCGACCAGGAACTGGCCGACCGGAATCGAGACGTTCTTTCGCAGGTGCGGCTCTGGGATCCCCGAGCGCTGGTCGAGGTGTACAAGCAGTTTCAGGAGATCCGTCTCTATTACGAGTTCCCCGACGTCGACGTCGATCGGTATACGATCGACGGCCGGTACCGGCAGGTGATGGTATCGCCGCGCGAGATGCGCCTGGAAAACCTTTCGGAGCAAAGCCAAACATTCGTCAATCGCCATTTCAAGTATACGCACGGATACGGCATAACGATGGCGCCGGTCAGCGAGTTCACCTCCGACGGGCTGCCGGATCTGCTTATCAAGGATATTCCTCCCCAATCGACCGCCCCCGACTTGAGAGTCGACGAGCCGGCCATCTACTACGGTTTGCTGACCGACACGTATGCGGTTGTCAACACGAAAGAGGAGGAGTTCGACTATCCACGCGGCCAGCAAAATGCCTATGTTCGGTATGAGGGGCAGGGCGGTGTGCAGTTGAGCAACTTGTGGCGGACGTTCATCTACGGCTGGAAGCTGGGAGGTACGCGGCTGTTCTTCTCCGGCTATCCCACGGCTGAAAGCCGCATCATGTTCCACCGCCAAGTGCGCGATCGGGTCAACATGCTTGCCCCATTTCTGGAGTTCGATCGTGATCCGTACATCGTACTGGCTGAGGGGCGGCTGTACTGGATTATCGACGCCTACACGACATCGCGTCGCTACCCCTATAGTGAGCCGTTTCGCGGGGAGAGCGAGGCCGTGCTGCAAGGGGAGGCGTTCACCCCCTCGGGCCGAACCCGACGCACAGCCCAGGGGCCGGCGGACCGATGGCGAGGAATGAACTACGTGCGGAACTCCGTCAAGGCCGTCGTCGACGCCTACAACGGCTCGGTCGACTTCTACATCTTTGAGCCGGACGATCCGCTGATTCGTGTTTGGGAGCGGGTGTTCCCCGGTCTGCTGAAGCCTCGCAGCGCCATGCCCGAGGCGCTGGTCAAGCACATTCGCTATCCCGAAGACCTGCTGCTGACCCAGGGACTCGTCTACGCCAAGTATCACATGACCGACCCCGAAGTGTTCTATAACCAGGAGGATCTCTGGATCCGCGCGACCGAGAAGTATTACGGTAGTGTCCAGCCGGTTGAGCCGTATTATGTGATGTGGAAACCGCCGAGCCGGGAAGACCGGGAAGCCGCCGCGAATTCCGAGGACCGCAACGAATTCATCCAGATGCTTCCGTTTACGCCGAAAAACCGCCAGGTCCTGATCGGATGGATCGCCGGCATGTGCGACCCGGACAACTACGGCCGCCTTCTGGCGTATCGTTTCCCGAAGGAGAAGCGGGTACTCGGCACGCAACAAGTCGAGACCAAGATCGACCAGGATAGCCACCTGGCCGGACAACTGACCCTGTGGGATCAACGCGGCTCGAATGTAATTCGCGGCAACGTGCTGGTGATTCCCATCGGCGAGACGATTTTGTACGTCGAACCGATTTACCTCCAAGCCGAGGCGTCGGCGTATCCTGAGCTGCGGCTGGTGGTCTTGATGCACAACGATCGGATCAGTTATGCGGAGACATTCGAAGAAGCCCTGGAAGGCCTTTATGGGGAGCGACCGGGGCTGCAGGAGCGCCTTCCCGAAGCACCGACGGCGCCCGGAAAACGAAAAACGCTGGATGAATTGATTCAGCAGGCAGGGACCGCCTTCGATGATTATGTTTCGGCCCTCTCGGAGAAGCGATTCCGCGACGCCGGCCAATCGCTCGAAACGCTGAGCGAAACACTCGAGCGGCTCCGGTCCGAGTCGGGAGACGGCGCGGACGTCGACACCAAGCCGCCGGCCGGCCCCAACGCAGACGTCGACGCCTCGCAGGACGACACGGGAGATTCTTAGCCGACAGTCAGCGATGAGGATCGTGGCGGTCCGACTTCCACTTTGGCTCAATAACCTTGACTCATTGAAATCCCCACCCCCGTAACCGTTCACAGGGCGGCGGGGCCGACCGAACCCTCGGACATCAACCGGATTCCAGGGTTTCGAGGTTCACCCCGGTGGTTTCGATGCCGCAGCGGTAGGTAATGCAGGCACCGAGCAGCGAGGTGCCGACCAGGGCCGAAAGAAGCCATGCCGTGCCAATGTCTTTCAGCAGGATGGGGAACAGGAAGGCGGTGAGCACGGCGCCCACCTTGCCTAACGAGGCGGCCATTCCCGCGCCCCGGCCGCGAACGGCCGTGGGAAATACCTCGCCGGCCAAGAGGTACGTCGTGGCGTTGGGACCGAGGTTGGTCATGAAGTTGAATAGCATGAACCCGGCGAAAACGAGCACGATTTGCAGCGAGCCGGCAACCTGCGTCGAGAGCGCGGCGATCGCCAATCCGGCCGCACACCCCAGAAAGCCGAGCGTTTGCAGGCGGATACGGCCCACCCGATCGACCATCGCAATGGCCGCAACGATGCCGGCAATAAGAAGGACGTCGATCAGCGCCGCACCTCGTGCGGCGAGCATATCGGCATGGATGACGGCGGCCAAGTTATGCGGGTGCGGGTCGGCGGCGCCGACGGTGGCGACGAGAATGGTCGGGGTGAAGATACCGATGCCGTAGGTGCCCAGGTCTTGCAGGAACCAGGGCAGCGACGCCAGCACGGTCGCACGCCGGTGCGGCTTCGACCACAGAACGCCCCATCCGGTGCCCGATGCAGGACGGCCCTTCCTTTTGGGCCGGGCGACGGCAACCTCGGTCGGATAGGCGGGCCGCCGGTGAAGAAGGCGCCGCAGTTCCTGTTCGGCCTCGCGGATACGGCCGCGGTGGACGAGCCAGTGGGCGCTGCGCGTCACAAAGAATCGGCCGACAGTGACCAGCAGCGCAGGCACGACCGCTGTAGCGTACATCAGGCGCCAGTCCTGCACACTGCTGTGGGTGCGCAGGATGAAGTAGCCGACGGCCGTGCCGGTCAAGGCTCCGACAGCCTGAAAGGCGAATGCAGACAGCACCAGGCTTCCGCGGCGGTTACTGGCGATGCTCTCGGAAATAACGAGGTGGGCCGTTGGGTAATCGCACCCCAGGGCAACCCCGACGCCCAACAAAGAAACCAGCAGCAGGGGAAACGTCGTACTGGCGGCGGTCATTGCCAGGAAGAGCGTGAAAATGGCCATCTCGATGATGAACATCAGCTTGCGGCCCAGCCGGTCGGCGAGGCCGCCCAGTGCCGTGGCGCCTACCAGGATGCCCAACAGCGTCGCGGCGCCGACCATTCCCTTTTCAGCGGCCCCGAGATCGAACTCCAGGGCAATCAGAGGCAAGGCAACGCCGGTCATGAATACGATCATGCCTTCAAAGAACTTGCCCGCCGCGGCGAGTCCCCAGATGCGCCACTGCATGGCGGTAAGCTGGACGGTGCGGACCGGCGTGCCGTCGGCCCAGCCGGGCGTTTCATCGAGGTACTGTTGAACGGATCGACGGGCGGCAGTCGGCATCGGCAGGGTGTTCCGTGGCGTTGATCTACCGGTTCTTCATACGCGGGTCGAGCGCGTCACGTAGCCCGTCGCCCAGGAAATTGAGCGCCAGCAAGGTCACGCCCAGGGCCAGGGCGGGATAGGCCACGAGCCACCAGTAAATGCGGATGGGCGTAATCGCCTGAATGCCTTCGTTGGCCAGCAGGCCCCAGGAGACGTCGGGCGGCTCGACCCCCAGCCCCAGGAACGAAAGGAACGCCTCGAACAGCATGACGCGGGGAATGGTAAGCGTGAGGTACACGATTACCACGCTCCACAAGTTCGGGAGGATGTGGCTAAGCAGGATGCGCCCGTGACCGGCGCCCATGGCTCGGGCCGCCTCGACGAACGGCTCGTTGCGCAGCGAGAGTACCTGGCCCCGCACCACGCGGGCCATGGTAAGCCAGTAGATCGCGCCGACCAGAAAGAAGAAGATCACGAGGCGATTCACGCCGTAGCGCGTTTCCAGAATCTCTTTGATGCCCTCGGCGTTCAGGATGGTAATGAGGAAGATGACGACGAAGATGAACGGTACGGAGTACAAGACGTCGACCATTCGCATCATCAGGTTGTCGATCCAGCCGCCGGCGTAGGCCGAAACGGCGCCGTAGGTGACGCCGATCACAAGCGACACCATCGCGGCGACCAGGCCCACAATAAGCGAAACACGCCCGCCCCAGAATACCCGCGAGAGCATGTCGCGCCCGAGCTTGTCGGTGCCGCACACCGAGGGGACCGACCAGGTGCCGAACACGGCGGTGCGCGTGCTGAGCAGCAGGCTGCTCAGCGGATCGAGATCGCCGAAGCCCTCGGCCAGTGCGGCGGCGCGTTCTTCTGCCGGGGCGTCGGGAGCGAACAGGGGCGGGTCGGGGCGGGCAAACGTGGGCGGCTGGAACGCTCGATGCGTTTCCACCCGCCGCGGCGGTTGCAACGGCAACAGCGGGGTCAGTAGGGCCAGTACGCTCAGCGCAACGAGCACCCACAGCGCCGTCGAAGCGGTCCAACTCTTGCGCAAACGCCGCCAGGCGTCCCGCCCAAGCGAAACGCCTTGCTCGGTTTTTTGCGGTTCAGTCGTGTCGGTTTGCGGTTCCAACTTTATCCCAACTTCACCCTGGGGTCGATCAGCGAGATAGGTAGGGCGGGCTGTGCCCGCCGCAGTACGCAGCGGCCTGTTGTCTTGGCGGGCACAGCCCGCCCTACACGTCTACTCCAACTTCACCCTGGGGTCGATCAGCGAATACGACAGGTCGACCACGACGTTCATCGAGTACAGAAGCACGGTGTACAGCAGCACGACCGCCATGGCCAGGGTGTAGTCGCTCATCAGCGCGGCCTCGACGAAGTGCGCCCCCAGCCCGGGGATAGCGAATATCTGCTCGATTACCAGCGAGCCGGTCAGAATGCCTGCAATCGCCGGTCCGAGGAACGACACGACCGGCACCATCGCCAGGCGCAGGGCGTGCCGGAGAATGACGATCCGGTCGGGCAGTCCCTTAGCGTAGGCCGTCCGGATATAGTCCTGCGAAAGGACGTCGAGCATGCCGGTTCGCGTCAGGCGGGCGATGAACGCGGCGTACGGCGCGCCGAGGCAGAACGCCGGCAGGATCAATTGGTTCAACGACCCCCAGCCGCCGGCGGGAAACACCGGCACGAGGAATACCAGAAGGATGATCAGCACGCTTGCAATGATGAAGTTCGGCAGCGCAATGCCCACCGTGGCGGCCAGCATCAGCCCGGCATCCACCAGCGTACCACGCCGCACGGCCGAGACGATTCCCGCCGGCAACCCCAGAACCACCGCGAAGGCCAGCGCCACGATCCCGAGCGACGCCGAAACGGGCAGCCCTTGTGCGATGATCTCGGCATTGGAGAAGTCGGGCTTGCGATACGAGTAACCCAAGTCGCCGCGCAGGGCCCCGGTCAGTTCGCGGGTGTACTGCTTCCAAAGCGGATCGTCAAGCCGGTATCGCTCCTGAATGAGTTCGGCAATTTGCGGTTCCAACTCGCGCTCGTTACTGAACGGCCCACCGGGCACCGAGCGCATCAGAAAGAAGCTCACCGTGAAGACGATCCACAGCGTCAGGGCCAGCCACAGGAGGCGACGGAGCAGGAAGGCGGTCATCGGAGGCCCTCCCTGCGGCGAAGCTGCTCGCGCTTCTGCTCGTCGATTCCAAGGGCCCACAGCGGGTGCACATCCTGAATATTCTGGTAGAACCCCTCGACGTACGGTCGCACCATCGATTGCGAAACGTACAGGTAGATGGGAATCATGGGAAGCTCGTCGAGCACGATGCATTCGGCCGCGCGGAACAGTTCCAGCCGGCGCCGGTCGTCCGGTTCGCGCTGGGCGGCGCGAATCAGGCGATCGTACTCGGCACTGGACCAGCCCGACTGGTTCTGCGGATTGTCGCTGGTGAACAGGCTGAGGAACGTGTTCGGATCGATGTAATCGCCGATCCACCCGGCGCGGGCGACCATATACCGCCCCTGGCGCCGCGAAGTGAGGTACGCGCCCCACTCCTGGTTGCTCAAGGTCACGTCGACGCCCAGGTGTTTCTTCCATTGGGCCTGGATGACCTCGGCAATGGCCTTGTGGCTTTCACTCGTGTTATACAGCACCTCGATCCTCGGGCAGCCGCGCCCTTCGGGGTAGCCTGCCTCGGCCAACAACCGCTGGGCTTGCTCCGGGTCGAAGCGGCCGAACTCCGGCGGGGTGTAGTCGAGGTATTTGCTGATTTCCGCCGGAACGAGGCTGTAGGCAGGCACTTGGCCCGCACGCGTCACCTCCTTCACAATCTCGTGTCGGTCGACGGCCATCGCCAAGGCCTGCCGTACCCGCGGGTCGTCCAGCGGCGGCCGCTCCGTATTGATCAGGTAGTAGTAGAGGGCCAGGTAGGGCGCCGGCTGGAAATCGTCGCGGTCAAGCAGGTCGGTCACGACCTCGGTGGGAACGGTTGTAATCCATTCGACCTTGCCGGTCATGTACAGGTTCAGCATGGTCGTGGCCGATTTGACCGCCAGCGCGTCGATGGTTTCCAGCCGCACTTCGTCGCGGTTCCAATACGTCGGGCTCTTGACCAGACGGATACGGTCGCGCACGCGGCGGAACTCGAGCCGGTACGCGCCGTTGCCCACCAGGTTCTCCGGCCTCGTCCACGCTGGGTAGCCGTGCGTTTCGACGCAACGCCGGTTGACCGGCGAAAACGGATAAAAGCCCATCAACTGGAGGAAGTACGGCACCGGATGATCCAGGCGGATTTCCAGCGTGTAGTCGTCGACCGTTCGTACGCCCACGTGGTCGAAGTCGTACGTAATCATGCGGCACGCGGTCACGCCGTTGGGAGCGGCTCCTTCTTCGACCCGTTGGAAACGGCGCGAGCGATCGTCGATTTCCACCGTGAACACCGGGCGTTCGGCCTCCGGGTCGTCGATCGCCCGCAAAGTGCCCCGCACCAAAACACCGGGCGCAAACGGCAGCGCGCCTTCGGGCTTCTCGTGCAGTTCCACCTCGACCGGGTCGCCGACGGCGACCTCGCGGACCGTGAACCGCTTGGCGTTCTCAATGTACCAGAGTTCCTTGCCGTACTCGGCCGCGGTGGCCGGGTGCAGGAACCGGCGGAGCGAGTAAGTGAAGTCGTGCGCGGTGATCGGCGTGCCGTCCGACCATCGGGCCTCCCGGCGCAGAAAGAAGGTATACGTGCGTTTGTCGTCCGATAGTTCCCAGCGCTCGGCCACGCCGGGAATCGGTTCGAGCGTTTCGGGGTGCCAGCGGCATAGGCCCTCAAAGAGGGCCCAAATGATCCGCCCTTCCGGCTGGCCGCTCGAAATGGCCGGGTCGATGGTCTTGACTTCGTCGCCGTTGCAGAAGGTGAAGTCGGCCGGCGGCAGCGTTCCGAACGAAACGGCCCAGACGATCAAGCCCGCGCAACCAGCGATAATCACGTATCCGAGGTAATGTCGCATGAGCACTCGGTAGTTATGGACCGGGTCGGCCCCGGATCTCGGCCGTGTCGAGGGTCTTGTGGAGTCGTCCGCCCGGAGCGATACGCAACGATCGCGCCCCTTTGTAGCGGGCAACCGCGTTTAAGGCCACCCCGGAAAACACTTTTCATACCGCCAAATCCCTCCACTTTACCAGAACGGGTGAATCTGCGCAAGATGGGGTATTAGTTGTCGCGTTCCCGAAAATTCCGTATTGCCCCCGCTTTGCAAATCGGATTCTTGGCGTTAGAATGAACGCACACTTTGGCCGGGTGGCTCTACTCAAGTTATTCATCATCCTGTTCGCGGTGGCTGCTTCGCTCACGCCAAAGATTAGCCGACCGGTTTCGGTCGCTACGGAACACTATTTCGCCTGCGCTCCCCAAGGAATCGGTTCGACGGAGCGCTGCGAATCAATATATCAGGTACAGGTACCGTAGCGTTTTTTTCGCTACACGGGGCCGGCGGCTCGTCTCGCGCACATACCGGGGCGGTGCATGCCGGCCCCTCTTTTGTGGGAACAGGGAGGGGGGGCAACGACACGTGCCCCCAAGCCGGCTGCCTCGGGACCGGCGCTTACCCCAGGCCGACGGAAACGCATCGACGAAGGCTCGGTGCCGGAACGGGGCAGCCGTTCGCCGGAGACTGCCTCCCTTCCCATGCACGACGAGATCCGTCAACACCGCCGGCCCTCGGAAGGTTGCGTCCCCTCTTCTGCCCGCAGCTTACGCGGCCTGTTTGCGCGCAGGGGCCGCCTGCTCGATCATCGCCAGGGTCTCGTCGATTTGCTCGATGTCTTTGAAGCCGATGGTGAACGCCGGAACGCAGCCGAGGCTTAGTACGTACTTGAGCGATTCGAACCGCTCCTCGCGGGTTCTGAAGCGTCCCTCGCCGTAGATTTTCATACCCAGCACGCCGCGGCCCTTCTCGTGCATCCTCCGAATCTGCGGGACTACTTGCTCCGGCGCGGCGTCCATGTGCTGGCCCGCGTGGTTGATCCGCACCAGGTGGACGTCCAGTGCGTCGCAATCGACGGCGTCGATAAGGGCGTCGAGCGTGTGGCACGAAACGCCGATCGCGCGGACGCGACCTTTCTCCTTTGCCTCAAGCAGCGCGTCGATGACCGGCCGCCGGTCCGCCGGCCAGTTCTTCTGCGTCATGCAGTGAATCAGGCACGTATCGAGGGTCTCGATGCCCAGTTCCCGGCGAAAGCGTTCCACGTCGGCCCGGGCGTCCTCGGCCGTCTTCGCTCGGGTTTTCGTTTGAACGAACAGTTTCTCGCGCGGCAGGCCTTTGATGGCATGCGCAACGGTGGCGTGAATACGGTACATGTCGGCCGTGTCGATGTAACGAATGCCGCGTTCGAAGGCCTGATGCACCAGGCGTGCAAAGCCCTCCTCGCCCAGCTCGCGCTGCTCACGGCCGCCAAACGTGCCGGTGCCCAGCCCGAGCATTGAAGTTTCAATGCCCGTCTTGCCCAGCGTCACCACGTCGACGCCGGTCCGCAGTTTCTCGGCCGCGACGGCCGCGGGCGGTTCCCCCAAGGCACACCTGGGGGCCAGAGTGGCGCCGGCCGCGACGGTCGACGAGCGAAACAGAAATTCACGACGGGAAAGCAAAGACATGGCCGGTTCCTTTCATAGGGCGGCAGGGCCGCCAACCAATGCGAGCTTCCGCTCGAGGGCAGGGTCGCGACCTCGTGAAAAAGTTCACGATCTCGCAGGTAAGTACCGTAAGGACGGGCTTGTCGAAACGGACGAGGCGAACTCGACCGCCAAACCCTGTTAACGCACCATTGCTTCCAGCCCACTCGCTCTCTCTGTTTTGCGATACTCGCGGGCCGTTGTCAAGCTCCGGCTCAACAGAGGAACCCGGTACGCGGACGGGAGCTCCGTCGCAGAGCCGAGTGCGGAACGCCGCTCCCCCGCAACTCCATCCGCCCGAAAGTGGGGAGGAGGATGCGTCTTCAGCGCGTGTCGCCCATGCAACACAAGCAGCAGGCACGCTCCGTCGTGCCGTCCACCCGACTGGGCAGAACTTCGTCGTTCGACCAACGGATTGGCACCTGGAAGCGGAAGAGCCAAAGGAAAAGGACTTGCGTCGGATCGACGCAAGTCCTTTTTCGAAAAACTATGTTGGACAAGTGCCGAAGAGAGGACTTGAACCTCCACGGGCCTAAGCCCACTAGGTCCTGAACCTAGCGCGTCTGCCAATTCCGCCACTTCGGCGCACTTACAACACTACTTTTCTAAACGACTATCGGCTCGACGGCAAGCCCCCCTTCTGGAATTCGCCGCGAATCATCCTGTGCCGGGCGACAATGTCGGCGAAGGCGTCTTCCGGAACCAGCGCCAGAAACCGTCGGTAAACAGCACACGGTGGGCTTGAGCATCGCCGACAATCATCATGGCTTCGACACCGCCGGGAACGCGATTGAGCCCTTTGGGCCCCATGACGCTCAGCGCGGTTGCCCAAACGTCGGCGGTTACGGCATCGGGGGCTACCACGGTTACGGCGCAGGCCGCTTCAGTAGGATTCCCGGTGCGGGGGTCGACGATGTGGCTGCGGCGCCGGCCATCGACTTCGAAATAGCGGCGGTAGTTGCCGCTGGTGCATACCGCGACGTCGGTCGCAGCCAGGGTGCCCAGGGAACCTTCGGCGAACGGGTTCTCGATGTCGATGCTCCAAGGTTCACCCGTTGGCGTGGCGCCGAAGCACCGAATGTCGCCTCCGAGGTTTACCAGCCCCCCGTACCAGCCCTGCTGCTTGAGGGCTCCGATTGCCTGGTCGATCGCGTAACCCTTGGCAATGCCTCCCAAATCGAACTCGACGGAGGCCCGACTCTTCACGGCGCCGGTGTTGGTCAACCGCACTTGGCTCCAATTGGAGGCGTTGCGTGCGGCATCCAGTTGCGGGTCGGTGGGCACGGTGCCGGCTTGCGTGGCGCGGCGCCAAAGTTCGATTTGCGGCCGGCAGGTGGCGTCGAACGCGCCGTCGGGTTCGGCGTGGGCCCGTTGTGCCGCCCGCAACACGGCCAGCGTGACCGCCGAAAGGGGGACTTCCACTTTGCCCGGCGCTCGGTTAAGCTGAGTTAATTCCGACCGGTTGATCCGAACGCTCAGTTTCGCTTCCAAATTCCGTAGCGCATTCTCCGCTTCGCGAAGCACCTCGGCGGCGGCGCCATGCTCCTCCGGACGGATGACCGCGGCCAGCATGCCGTCGGTTCCCATCACCGCCTGAATCCGTCGGGGCAGCAGTACGCGAACCGGGGCACTGGTCCCACCGGTCTTCCAGAAGCCGACGGCCACCAAGGCAATCAGCCCGCAAATAGCTATGGCACCAAAGAGGCGCTCGCGAGACATGGCACGGTTCCGCGGAAAAAGGGTCGATTATAGCAGTCCTCCTTGCATTTGGGCAGGGTGCAAAGGAAAATAAGAGAAGTGAAAGGAGCCAAAAGGTACGGACTATGGCAGCTAAGAAAAGACGTGTGACCTGGACGGAAATCCTCGTTCGCCAGGGGGGGGTCAGCCCCGATCAGCTCGCCGAAGCCATCCAAATGGCCGACGAAACGGGCAGTAAACTGCCCGACGCGCTACTGCGCCTCGGCTACGCCACCGGTGAAGAGGTGATGCGGGCCATGGCCGAGGAGCACGGGATCGACTACGTGAATCTGAGCGAGGTCGCCATTTCACCTACGGTCGTCGAGTTGGTTCCCGAATCGGTTGCGCGGGAAAACGTGATTTTGCCGATGGCCGAGACCGACGGCGAATTGAAAGTGATCGTGTCCGATCCCGACGACTACGAAACCTTCGAAAAGCTCCGCTTCATCCTGAACCGTCGCGTTACACCCGTGCTGGCGCCCCGCGAGTCGATCCTCGAAGCGATCAACCGCTACTACGGCCAGACGGTGGGCGAGAGCGCCGACTCGATGCTCCAGGAGTTCACCGATACGGCCATCGACTTCACCGAAACCATGGAGGACGAAGGCGGGGGTGAGGAGGAGGTCGACGAGAGCAGCGCGCCGATCGTCCGGTTGGTGCAGCTCATCATCACCGAGGCCGTGCAACTTCGCGCTTCCGACATTCACATCGAGCCCTTCGAGGACCGCATTCGCGTACGGTATCGGGTCGACGGCGTCCTAATGGAGAGGGACAGCCCCCCCCGCCGATTGCTCGGTGCCCTCCTTTCCCGCGTCAAAATCCTCTCGAAACTCGATATCGCCGAGCGCCGCCGTACCCAGGACGGGCGGATCAAGGTAACCGTGGGCGAAAAGGAATTGGACTTGCGCGTCAGCGTCATTCCAACCAACCACGGCCAGTCGGTCGTCATGCGGCTGCTCGACAAGGACAGCATCAAGGTCGGGCTGCGGCAGTTGGGTTTCTCCGACGAGGCCTACGATCGGCTCCGCAACCTGATCCAGCGGCCCAACGGGATCATCCTGGTGACCGGTCCGACGGGATCGGGCAAGACGACGTCGCTTTACGCGGCGCTGAACGAACTGAACACCCCGGATCGGAAGATCATCACCGCCGAGGACCCCGTGGAGTACTACCTTGCGGGGATCAACCAGGTCGAGATACGTCACAGTATTGGTCTGGATTTCGCCCGGGTCATTCGCGCCATGCTGCGTCAGGCCCCGAACGTCATCCTGGTGGGCGAGATGCGCGACTTGGAGACGGCCCAGATGGGAATTCAGGCGTCGCTCACTGGACACTTAGTATTTAGTACACTCCATACGAACGATGCGCCCAGTGCCATTACACGTTTGATCGACATGGGCGTACCCGCCTACCTGGTGGCAAGTAGCGTGGTGGCCATCATGGCTCAGCGGCTGGTGCGTGTCGTTTGCCAGAAATGCAAGCAACCGTACGTGCCCAGTTCGGCCCAACTCGACGCCGCCGGCATTACCCCCGAAATGGCGAAAAACGCAACCTTCGTGAAGGGCCGGGGCTGTGGAGCCTGCCAGGGGAAAGGATACCGCGGGCGGCTGGGGCTGTACGAATTGCTGATGATGTCGTCAAAAATTCGTGAACTGACGTTCAACGAAGCGCCCACCGAACGCGTGCGGGCGCAGGCGGCCACTGAGGGAATGCGCACCCTCTATTGGGATGGTATCGATAAGGTTATGCGAGGTATCACTACCCTGGAAGAGGTCTTCCGCGTTTCCAAGCGGGATGACATATAGCCCCACCGACGGGCTTTGCTTCGGCCGCATCGCGGCCGGCGGCAAATCGGCAATCCGTTTGCGAGTTGAGGAAAACAGGAAATAATGTCATCGGCGGGCGATGGCGGCCTCGGTTCGCAAGGGAACCATTTTGGAACGCCGCGGCCGTCGGGCCAGGCGGTGGTTTGGGCATAGCGTAGTAATTTTGGGCGGCACGCCCGGCTTATAACTTCTCGACAACGCGGGCTTTTCCATCCCGGCACTCCCGGGACCGGCCCAGGACCAACCGGGAAATCTATCGAATGGGCACGATCCTTATCGACAAACTGTTGCAGACCGTCGTGAACCGCAAGGCGAGCGACCTGCACATCACTGTGGGCCAACCCCCCGTCTTGCGGCTGGACGGCCGGCTGATGCGGCTGGAAACGAAAGTACTCGAGCCGGCCGACACCGTGGCGCTGATGAAAAGCATCACGCCCGACCGCTGCCAGCAGGAATTGCAGGAGGTGGGCGGGGCCGACTTCGGGTTCGCTTTCGGCGACATGGCCCGCTTCCGTGTCTCCGTGTTCAAGCAACGCGGCAACGTGGCGATGGTCCTGCGCCAGATTCCCAACAAGCTGTTGCGGTTTCAAGACTTGGGCACGCCGCCCGTGCTGGCCAAGCTGTGCGAACGCCCCCGAGGCCTCATTCTGGTGACCGGCCCGACCGGCTCCGGAAAAACCACCACGCTCGCGGCGATGGTCGATTACCTCAACGAGAACCACGACCACCACATCATCACCATCGAGGACCCGGTCGAGTTTTACCATCCGCATAAGAAGTCGACGGTGAACCAGCGGGAACTCGGGGTCGACGTACCCAGCTTTGCCGAGGCGATTCGCCGCGCCCTGCGCCAGGACCCCGACGTCATCCTCGTGGGCGAATTGCGCGACCTGGAAACGATCGAGGCGGCCATCACCGCGGCCGAAACGGGCCACATCGTGTTCGGTACGCTGCACACCACCGGCGCCCAGGGGACGGTCAACCGCATTATCGACGTCTTCCCGACCAGCCAGCAGGAGCAAATCCGCACCCAGCTTTCCACGGCCGTCATCGGGGTGCTCTCGCAGGCGCTGTTGCCGAAGATCGGCGGCGGCCGCGTGGCCGCGTACGAAATGCTGGTGGTAACGCCCGCCATCGCCAACCTGATTCGCGAAAACAAAACGTTCCGCATCACCTCGGCCATTCAAACCGGGCAGAAGATCGGAATGCAACTGCTCGACGATCACATGTTCCGGCTCTGGCGCGACGGGCTGGTGGAAAAACGCGAGTGCCTGTTCAAGGCCAACCACCCCGAAGACCTCGCCGGCAAAATCGCCCGCGCCGAACGCGGACTCTTTGAAGACGAGGAAGAAGCCCGAAACCGGGCCGAAAGCGCTTCGTAGCCCGTCCCCCGACCTCTTACACCTGACACTTTAGGTTCCAACATGGCCATTCGGCGTATCGGACAGATTCTGGTCGACCTCGGGTTCATTTCCGACCAGCAGTTGGAAATGCTGCTGGAGGAGCAGCAGCAGCGCAGCGGCGAAATGCTCGGGCAAATCGCCATGAACCTGAACCTCGTCAACGAGGAGCAGCTTGCCCAGGCCCTGGCCGAGCAAATGAACATGCAGGTGGTGAGCCTGGCCGACATGGTCCTCTCGCCCGAGGTCATCGCCATGCTCACCGAGCCGATGGCGCAGCTTTACCGCGTCGTGCCCGTCAGCTTCAAGGACAACGTGCTGACCATCGCCATGTGCGACCCGCAGAAATTGTCGGTGGTCGATGAGCTACGGAGTTTTCTGGGCTACGAGATTCGTCCGGTCGTAGCCACGGAACGCGACGTGACGAAGGCGCTGGAGCGGTACTACGCGGCGGGGGGCGAAAGCGTCGAAACGCTCATTGCCGACATGGAGCAGGACGACGAACTGCGCGCGGCGGTGAAGGCCCTGGAAACCGAGGGCCCGCTCGACCTGAGCAGCGCCGAGGCCCTGGCCGACAGCGCCCCGGTACGCAAGCTGCTGAACATGGTGCTCCTGCTGGCCATTCGCGACCACGCGAGCGACTTGCACTTCGAGCCGTTCGAGAATGAGTTCAAAATTCGCATTCGGGCCGACGGCGTGCTCTACGAGATGGTGCCGCCGCCCCGGCACCTTGCCCTGGCCATTACGACCCGCATCAAGGTGATGGCGAACCTCGACATTGCCGAGCGCCGCCTCCCGCAGGACGGGCGCATCCGGCTGACCGTGGGCGGCCACCCGGTCGACCTCCGCGTGAGCGTGCTGCCCACCATGTTCGGCGAAAGCGTGGTCATGCGAATCCTCGACCGCTCGGTGGTCATGCTCGACCTGAACGCGGTGGGCATGGACTCGACCACACTGGCCCTGTTCCGCGAGATCATCCGGCGGCCGAACGGCATTGTGCTGGTCACCGGCCCGACCGGTTCCGGCAAGACGACGACGCTGTACGGCGCCCTGAACGAACTGAACACGCTCGAAGACAAGCTCATCACCACCGAGGACCCGGTCGAATACGACATCGACGGGATCATCCAGATGCCCGTCGACCCGGTCATCGGCAACACGTTCGCCAACTGCTTGCGGTCCATTTTGCGGCAGGATCCGGACAAGATTCTGGTGGGCGAAATCCGCGACCTCGAAACGGCCGAAATCGCCGTTCAGGCATCGCTCACCGGCCACCTGGTGTTCAGCACCCTGCACACGAACGACGCGCCCAGCACGATCACGCGGCTGCGCGACATGGGCGTACCCCCGTTCCTGCTCACCGCCACGCTGGAGGCCGTGCTCGCGCAGCGGCTCGTGCGCAAAATTTGCCCCCAGTGCCGCGAGCAAACCATGCCCAGCACCGACACGCTCGCACAACTCGATCTTTCGCCCGACGACGTGGTCGACAAGAAGTTCTACCGCGGGCGCGGTTGCGCGGCGTGCAACAACACGGGGTTCAAGGGCCGCACCGGGCTGTTCGAATACATGCCGGTCAACGACCAGGTGCGCGAGGAAATCAACCGGGGCGGCTCGACCGAAAAACTGCGCGACGTCGCGCTGCAAAGCGGCATGCGCCCCCTGCGTCCCTCCGGGCTGGAAAAAGTGTACGCCGGACTGACCACCGTCGAGGAAGTCATTCGCGAAACCGTGGTCGACGTGTAAGAAACGAACGTCGAACGTCGAACCTGACACCTGACACCTGATACCTGATACCTGACACCTATTCGGAGCCGGATCATGCCGACCTTTCAATTCGAGGCGATGGACGCCACGGGGCAGGAGATCAAGGATGTGATCGAGGCCCCCAGCCAGGACGAAGCCCAGGCGACGATTCGCCAGATGGGCTATTTCGTCACGAAAATCTCCGTGAAGAAGGCCCGCAAAACGCCGGCCGAAAAGAAGTCGGGCCAGAAGAAGGGCAAGACCTTCGCGCTGGGCGGCGTGAAGTCGAAAATCCTCTGCACCTTCACCCGCCAGTTGGCCATCCTGCAGGACGCCGGCCTGCCCATCCTCCGCAGCCTGAAAATCTTGCAGGAGCAGTCGAAGCCGGGGGCCATGAAGAACGCGCTGATCGACGTGTGCGACGAGATCGAAAGCGGGGCCACGCTCTCCGAGGCCATGGGCAAGTGCCCCAAGGCGTTCAACCGCCTGTACGTGAACATGATCAAGGCGGGCGAGGCCGGCGGTGCGCTGGAAATCATCCTCAAACGTCTTGCCGAGTTCCAGGAACGCTCCGAAGCCTTGCGGCGAAAGATCAAAGGCGCCCTGGTCTACCCGGTCACGGTCATCACCTTCGCCGTGGGCATCCTCGTGTTCATCATGATGAAGATCGTGCCCTCGTTCATTAAGATTTTCGAGGACTTCGACGCCGACCTGCCCACGATGACCGTGGCCCTGGTCAATATGTCGAACTGGGTGGTCGATTACTGGTGGGCCATCCCCTCCATTCCCTTCGGGTTCTGGCTGTTCATCAAGCTGCTGCGGAAATTCCCGCCGGGCCGCGTGGGCTTCGATCAGTTCCTGCTGAAAATGCCCATCTTCGGCCCGCTGGTCGAGAAGAACATCGTCGCCCGCACCATGCGAACCCTCGGCACCCTGGTGGCCAGCGGCGTGCCCATTCTCGAAGCGCTGCACATTACGAAGGAAACCTCGGGCAACGCGGTGTTCGAGAACTTGTACCAGAAGGTGTACGAGTCGATCCGCGAGGGCGAATCGATCGCCGCGCCCATGAAGGAGTACTCCCGCGTTTCCTTCCACCCCATGGCCGCCTTCTTCTGGTTCCTGTTCATCGCCGGGCCCGTCGGCCTGCTGCTGTACATGACCAAGCTGCGCCATCGGGTGCTCGACGACATGGTGGTGAACATGGTCGACGTGGGCGAAGAGACGGGCGAACTCGACACGATGCTCTACAAGGTGGCCGACACCTTCGACGAGGAAGTGGCCGTCATTACCGAAAGCCTCATGAGCCTCATGGAGCCCTTGCTCATCATCTGCCTCGGCGGCGCGGTCGGGTTCATCGTCATCGCCCTGTTCATGCCGCTGATTAGCCTGATCCAGAAACTGACCTAAGGGGCGAGCCGGAAGGTGGAACCAATGGTGAAAGCGTCCGAAAAGTGCGTAGGGTGGGCCGAGTGGAGCGAGTCCCACCATGACGTCTTGCCCGGGAGAGACTCACCGGGGCCGACGACCGGCCATTGCCCGTCGGCGAGGCGGATGCCCCCGGCTTGCCCGGGGGAGTCTCACGCTTTGCACTACCCGCCCGAGCACCGTTGCGCAACCGGAAGCCCCCGGCTTGCCCGGGGGAGCCTCACGCCTCCCCGCTGTGCTAGCGAAAAGCGTAACGATCCCCCGGGCAAGCCGGGGGCATTGCTGGGGTCGGGCCGGCTCGGCGTTAGCGAAAAACGTAACGATCCCCCGGGCAAGCCGGGGGCATTCGACAGCGGAAACCGCGCGCGCCGCCCCAATCCAAAATCCACAACCCAAACTCCCCAATCCGGTTTTACCCTGGTCGAATTGCTGGTGACCATCACCATCATTACGATGCTGGCCGGCATGGTGCTGGGCGGGCTGCGGATGGCGCGCACGGCGGCGCGCGAAATGAAAACCAAGGCCACCATCGCCAAGCTCGACGAAATCGTCATGCGCATGTACGCCGGCTACGCGCACCGAAGGGTGCCGATCGATACGACCGGCATGACCCCCTTGCAGGCCGCCCAAGCAAGGCTGTTTTTCCTGCGCCGCATCGTGCAATGGGAAATGCCCGACCGGTATGGCGATGTGGAGTTGCCGTCTGGGTCGTACGGCGGCATTACCATGGCGCCGCCCGCGCTCACGCAGGCGTACGGGGCCTATATGACCGCCAACCCCGGCGCCGACGCCTCGGCCCAGTGCCTGTACATGATCGTCAGCATCGCGCACCCGCGTGAACTGGAGCACTTCAGCGCCGACGAGATCGGTACGCTGGGCGGATACCCCGTGTTCGTCGACGCCTGGGGCAACCCGATCCGGTTCATCCGCTGGCCGGGGCAGTTTGTCGACTCCGACATTCAGCCGCCGCCGGGCGTTTCGCCGGGCGATACGGAGTTCGTTCGCGATCCCTTCGACGTGCGCGGGGTCGACACGGCGGCCAAGCGGCTGCCGCTGGTCTACTCCTCCGGCCCCGACGGCCGGCCCGGCATCAACCCGGACACCGGCGCGGTGATCGACGGTGCCCGGCACGACAACATCCACAACCACCGGCTGGAGATACGGTAACATGGCACGTAACCGTTCCCAGGGGACTGTCCCGATTATCGCGGCGCCAAGGACAATTGGCCCCATCGGCCGTCCGCCGAAGCCGCGAAAATGGGACTGTCCCCTTCGCAAGCACATGAGTTCGCAACGGCCGGCCCGCGGTTTGCGAACCGCCCCGCGCCGCGGCCTGACGCTCATCGAACTGGTCATGGTCGTGTCGCTCCTGGTGCTGCTGGCGGCCATTGCCATTCCGGGTGTGCAAATGGCGGTCGAAGGCCGTCGGGTGCGCGAAGCGGCCCGAGCGGTGAACGTGTACCTCGGCTCCGCGCGGAACCGCGCCATGGCCACCGGCCGGACGGTGGGCGTGGCCTTCGAACGGTTCGACAACGAACCGAACATGTCCATCACGCTCCACCAGGTCGAATCGCCGCCCGACTACGGGGGCGAAACGATCAATTCGCGGGTCCAAGTGGGAATCTTTAGCGGTGCGGTCCGAGCACAGTTCCCATCCGATGGCAGCTTCGCGCCGTCGCGAATTCGTGTGGGCGACCGGATCCAGTTCAATCACCAAGGCTACTGGTACAGGATCGACGGTCCTCAAGCGGCTGATGGGACAATTAGCGGGAATACGATTAACCTGACGCTGGTCCTGGGCACGGGCCAGCCGCTTCCCTGGCCTAACAACGGCAACTGGTCGGCCCCCATGCCGTACACCATCCGCCGCCAGCCGGCGTTGCCCGGCTCG
>CAYPWB010000030.1:0-7661 GCA_964414315.1 uncultured Planctomycetaceae bacterium
AAGCTCGCGCGTTGGGTCGACGAGGAGCCGACACAGTTGCAGCAGATGCGTCTGCCGTATTCCGCCAAGATGGTGCGCGACCAGTTCGGCCACCATGCCGTCTTGTTCCACTCGCAATGGGACGCCGAGTACGCCTCGCGCGAGAACCCGGAGGTCCGGTTTTCGGTGATGTGCGCCGCGCGGGTGATATAGGTGTGGGCATCGATATTGGCGAGCGGGGGCTGTCAGGCCCCTGTTTGTGCGAAGAGGCGGGAACAGGGGCCTCACGGCCCCCGCTCGCCTGTCGGTTGGAACATTCGCCGCACGAAAGACAACGAGGTACCATGAGTCATTGCGTAACGGAAAAGAAACGTTTGGCAACGGAATGCGCGGCGGAGGCGGCGGGGCAGCCGCGTTCGCTCTACTACGGTTGGGTCATGCTGCCGATGGCCATGGCCGCCATGATCGCCAGTTCCCCCGGCCAAACGTACGGGATTTCGATCTTTAACGAGCCGATCCGGTTGGCGCTGGGCCTAAGCCACGGCCGCCTGGCCGCCGCTTACATGCTGGGAACGCTGCTCGGCGCGGTGCCGATCGTGTACATCGGCTATCAGATGGACCGCCACGGGCTGCGTCGTGCGATGCTGGCCGTGATCACCCTGTTCAGCCTCGCGTGCCTGTTCACCTCGTTCGTGCAAGGGTGGCTTACGCTGGTCGCGGCGTTTTGCCTTCTGCGCATGCTCGGGCCGGGCGCGCTGTCGTTCCTTAGCGGGAACGTGCTGCCGTTCTGGTTCGACCGCCGGCTGGGGACGGTGGAAGGGATGCGACAGCTTGGCACCGCGCTGGCCATTGCGGTGGTGCCCGTGCTCCATCTGTGGCTCATTAGCCAATGGGGCTGGCGCGGAGCGTATGCCGTGCTGGGTGTCGGCATTTGGTTGCTGCTGTTCCCCGGCGTCGTCGTGCTGTTCCGCAACCGGCCGAGCGACCTGGGGCAGTGGATGGACAACCGCCGCCCGTGCCCTGCGCTGCCGGAAGAAAAACGCGGCGACGACGTCTATTGGGGGTTCACGCTCGCCCAGACGCTTCGCATGCCGACATTTTGGATTGTCGCGTGCAGCGTTGCGTTGCTCGGGCTGATTCATACGGGCGTGTTCTTCTGCGTGGTGCCCATCGTCAAGGAGCGAGGCCTGACGGCCGGCGATGCCGCGGCCATGCTCACGTTGTTCGCCGTCGCGCTGGCGATGATGCAACTTCCGGCGGGGATGCTTGCCGATCGGATCCAGGCCCGCTGGCTGCTGTTGGTGGGAATGGCCGGCCTCAGTACGGCCGTGGCCACGCTATGGCTTTCGGAAAGCCGGATCGGGGCCCTCGCCGCGGGCGCCGGATTCGGCGCGTCGCAAGCCGTTGTGTTCGGCGCGGCGAACCCGTTGTGGGCCCGCTATTTCGGGCGCCTCCACTTGGGTAAAATCCGCGGCGTGCTGATGACGCTCAACGTGGCCTTGTCGAGTCTGGGGCCGCTTTTGGTCGGCGTCACTCGCGACTGGCGAGGCGACTTCAACTTCGCCCTGGTGGTATTTGTCCTGGCGCCGATGCCGCTGGCCGCCCTGGCCCTGTTCGTCGCCCCGCCGGGGCGCGAGGTGTTGGACGTTGACCCTGCCTTGGCAAGGCCCACGGCGAAACTTGCCGCGGTTGAAGGCCTGGAAGTGATCGCAAAGCCGCTCGCAACGTAGGAGTCCTCTCTCGTGAGTTCCCGCGAACCGAATGCCCGTAGCTTCTGCGTCCTGCACGATTCCGATACCGACATGGGCACGCTCATGCTCCGCCGGCGGTGGTCGCCGGCGCTGGAGTGCGACGTGTTCGAAATGACGCTCGACGGCAAGCTGATGATGTCGAGCGCGGCGAGCGTTTCGGAGCAGGCCCTGGCCGAGCGTGCCCTCGAACTACTGCCCGAAGGGCCGCTGCGCGTGCTTGTGGGCGGCCTGGGCTTCGGCTTCACCGCCCTCGCAGCCCTGGCTGACGCCCGGGTTCGGGAACTGAAGGTCGTCGAGCGGCTCGCGACGGTCGTCGCCTGGCACCGGTCCGGCCTGCTTCCGTGGTCGGAAAAGTTGACGGCCGACCCGCGGGTGGAGATTGTCGAAGGCGATTTCTTCGCGGCGGTCGCCGGCCGGGCGGAACCCGACGCACGGTACGATGCCATCCTGATCGACATCGACGATTCGCCAAGCCTGCTGTGGCACGACGGCCATGCCGGCTTCTACGAGGCGCGGAGCTTGAAGACCTGCACGGGCATTTGCAGCCGGCGGGCGTCCTCGGCTTATGGTGTGCCACCCACCCGGGCGCCCCGTTCCTCGCAGCCGCCGCTGCCGTCTTCGCCACAACCCTACTGGTGCCCGTGCCTTTCCAGAACCCGTGCGTGCGCCAGTCGGTTACCGACTACCTGTTGCTGGCAACAGCCCACCCGGAACCCCGCACCGCCATCCCATGACGCCGGCGCCACCCGGCAACGCGGCGGAAAAACGCGGCAAAGAAAAGAAATGGAGGATAGGGGGCTCGAACCCCTGACCTTCTGAATGCCATTCAGACGCTCTCCCAACTGAGCTAATCCCCCGAATTGGGTGTGGCTTGCGGCGAGTTTTTCGCTGCCGCAGGCCACGTTTCCGTAGATTACCAAATGCGGCGGGTGGCTGTCAACTCCGGGCAATTGCGGTTTACAGCAAGGTTGGAAATGGTGTATTCTTCGCGGCCGTATGGAGCTTCGATATCCCCCCTCTCCTGGGAGTTCGTCCGATGGCGCGTTTTCTCTTGCGATCTCTCCTGGCCGGCATGATTGGCGCCGCGCTGGCGGCGCCGGCTGTGGCGGTGTTGCCCGATACCGATGGTTTCCGCATAGACAATAGCGTGTATGCCGGAAACGATCGGGAGCCGTCGGTCCGTACGACGACCCTGTTTCTCGACGGCGTGGTGTACGATTTCATGGAGCAGCCGCAGGAGGCCATCGTACTCGAGAAGGAGGCCGGCCGATTCACGCTACTGAACATGAATCGGCGGGTGCGGACGGAGCTGTCGGTGGAGGAAGTGGTCGGACTCAACCGCGGAATGCGGGAGCGGGCCGCAACGCACGAGAATCCCTTCGTCCGATTTCTCGCCGACCCGGAGTTCGAGGAGCGTTTCGATCTGGCTTCGGGCGCCCTGACGCTCGACAGCCCGTGGATTACGTACAAGATCGAGATGATCAACGTAGACGATCCCACGATTGCCGAGGTCTATCGCGATTTTGCCGACATGTACTGCCAGGTGAACACGATGCTCAATCCGTCGGCCTCACCGCCGTTCGCCCGCATGCAGGTCAACGCCGCGCTCGCCGAGCGTCATGCCATTCCGGCGGCGATTCACCTGACCATCCGTCCGAAGCGGAGTTTTCCACCCACCCGATTTACGCTTCGCAGCGAGCACGAGTTGGTGCGGAGCGTGGGTCAGCCGGATCTGGACCGCGTTGCGCAAACCCGCGAGTTCATGAGCATCTTCAAGCTGGTCAGCTTCGAGGAGTACCGCCGGGCAGAGGGGGAGTAGCCCTGTTCCGTTTCCAGCGGACTCACCGGGTTAGGACGCACGCCCCTCTGTGGGCAGATTTGCTTACGGGGCGCCCGTCTGCCGAAGCTTCTGCCTGGGCCGTGCGCCCAATCCTTGCAATTCCGGCAGCCGCTGACTAGAATGGAACGTATGGTAAGTGGCTCGGCATGAGTCGCCCTTGTGCAAATCGGCCCGCTGGGTCGGAAGGTGAAACGTGTGCGGCGCGGGAATCGCCGCCGGTCACGTTTTCGGGCACTGTCACCTTGGCACGGAAGGGCCCAACCCTCCATCCAACTTTTCCATGAGCCGCACGGAAGGCTCGCCGAGTAGCACGCAAGGCTCGCCGAGGCAATTTGCCCCGTGAACGTTGGTTCTTCGGGCAGCAAGGGCGGAGCCGCGTTGAACGGTGCTTCGGACGACGGGGCGATTTTCCGGGCGGGCGCCCGGCGGTCGCCGGGTTTTGGCAACAGTGATCGATTTGCTTCATTGACTAAAGAGGTTCCATCGATGCCCGTCAGCAATTCCCCGAAGCTGAGCCCCGCGCGTTCGCTGCGCGGTGTCGAGCCGGTCCCGGCGATGCCCTCGACCTTCGACGCAACGCCCTCTTCTTTCTTTGAACGCAAACCGGCAATCGACCGATTCCTGGCTGCGGTGCTGCTGATTCCGGGCATTCCGCTCATTGGGCTTCTGATTCTGCTGGTCCGTTTGACCTCGCGGGGACCGGGCATTTTTCGGCAGGCTCGGGTGGGGAAAGACGGGCGGGTATTCACCATGTTCAAAATTCGCACCATGCGCAACGACGCCGAAAAGGGGCTGGGCGCAACATGGTCGACGACGAACGACCCGCGGACGACCGCCGTGGGCCGGTGGATTCGGAAACTGCATTTGGATGAACTGCCGCAGTTGTTCAACGTGCTTCGCGGCGAGATGTCGCTGGTGGGCCCTCGCCCGGAGCGTCCCGAGTTCGTTTGCGTGCTGGAAGAGGCGTTGCCGGGCTACCGGAACCGGGTTCTGGTGCGGCCGGGTGTGACCGGTTTGGCGCAGCTTTGCCTCCCGCCCGATACCGACCTGTGCTCCGCCTGCAGCAAGCTGACGCTCGATCTGGAATACGTCCGCACGGCTACGCTGGTGCTCGACATGCGCTTGCTGTTGTGCACGTTGGTCCGAATCCCGAAGCCGCCGTTGCGGCTGGCGATGCGGCTTTGCGGGCTGCGTCCCGATTTCACCCAGCCCGAATGCCCCGAGTGCCAGGTCTTCAAGCTGAACGGTCGGAACGGGCACCAGAACATGACCGCGACGGCCTTGCGGCAGAAGGTGGAACGCACGTTCGCCGGCGACAACGGGAAGCGGCCTTACGCCGCGAACGGGAACGGTCGGGCAGTCCACGCCGTGGCCAAACCCCGGTAGCCGTTTCGGGTTTGGTTGTCGGGCGAAGGCGCCCTGCGGCGCATAGTAAAGCCCGCAACCAGCAGTCGACCAAGAGGCTTAGGGCCCGCGAATGAATAACTGGCCGATTTGGACGGGCTACGGCTGCGCGCCGTCAGGCTGCATCGACGTATAGGCAATATGTCTGCTTCGCCTTCCTTCGCAGCCTTGTCCTCGCCGCGCCTAAACAAGGCCATTTATTCCTTCGCGAACCCTTATCCGGAAAGGCTCGGATCCACGTGCCGTCTCCCTCCGGGAGAAGATTTACAGGCCTTGCTCCAATTCCACCGGCCCTCACCCCCATTCCCCTCTCCCAAAGCGAGAGGGGAGTTTTCGGATAGCCTCCAACCATGGACGCGTGTCTTCTGAACGCCCTTACGATCGACGTGGAAGACTACTACCACGTTTCGGCTTTCGAAGGGATCGTGCATCGGGAGCAATGGGACCGGCACGCCAGCCGCGTGGTCGACAACACGCGGCGCGTGCTCGAGTTGCTTGCCGGGCATGGTGTGGAGGCCACGTTTTTCGTGCTCGGCTGGGTGGCCGAACGGTTTCCGGAACTCGTGCGCGACATTCGGGCGGCGGGACACGAGATCGGCTCGCACGGCTACTGGCACCGGCTCATCTACCGCCAAACGGCCGACGAGTTCCGCGACGACCTGCGCCGCTCGCGGGGCGTCTTGGAGGATCTCCTCGGCGAACCGGTCATTGCGTACCGGGCTCCCAGCTTCTCCATTACGCGGCAATCGGAGTGGGCGCTCGAAGTGCTGGTCGAGGAAGGATTCCAGGTCGATTCGAGCGTGTTCCCCATCTACCACGACCGATACGGCCTGCCGGGAACCGAGCCGCGCATCCATCCGATCGACACACCGGCCGGCACGCTTTGGGAGTTCCCGCCGCCGGTGGTTCGGTGGGCCGGCTGCGCATTGCCGATCGGCGGGGGCGGCTATCTGCGGCTATACCCGCTGTGGCTCACCTGCCGCGGGCTGGCGTGGATCAACCGGCGGGCAAGGCGCCCGTTCCTTGTGTATCTGCATCCCTGGGAACTCGACCCCAACCAGCCCCGATTGGCCGGCGTTCCGCTCGCCTCGCGATTTCGCCACTACGTGAACCTCGGCGGCACGGAGCGCAAGCTGAACGCGCTGCTTTCACGATTCCGCTTCGGCCCGCTCGGCCGGGTCATTGAAGACTTCCGTCAAGAAGCCGGGAAGACCGGCAAGTGAGGGAGTTACTCTCGAGCCGCCCCTTGGGGCTCGAAGTGGGTGAGTTCGAGCGATCGGGCGCCGTCGACCTTCAGCCGATTGCTGCCGGGCCAGAACAGAATGCGCTGCGCCGCCGCCTGGGCCATCGGCCCTCCGATCTGCTGCTGACGGAACAGTTGGGCGTCGCTTCGGCCGTCGCCTTCGAGCACCAGCAGGTCCTTCGCTTCCGAGTAGGTCATGCGAACCGCGCGGGCGGTGTAGACGGACGATTCGACGATCGCATCGCCGGCGGCCTCGAACTCGGCGGCCGTTTGGGAGCCGTCGGGCCGGAGGGTTTGGCGCAGCGACAGGCGATTGCAGTTCATGACGAGGCCGCGGGGGCCGAGCGATTGCGGGTCGTCGGCCGGCACCGGCGCCTGCCAGGAATCGACCGGCAGGTAGATCGTTCGCACGTCGTCGTGGAAGGTCAACTCGCGGCGGTGGACGTTTCCGGTCGCGCCGCCGCGGAACCGGACGTAAAGCTGCCGGAGGGTCGGCTCGCCGTCGGCAGGGGGCGGGGCGGGGCCTGCCGGCGCCGGCGGCCCCAGCGGCATGCCGCCCCGGCCGGGAAAAGGCCCGGCGTCGGAAGCTTTCCGCACACTCATCAGCCATCCCGGGCCGCGTGCGGTGAGGTCGCCGCTTTGAAGGTTCACCGTGAGGTCGCCCACCTGCATCCGCTCGTGCGCGGTCTGTTGCGGCCCGTCCGTCGCGTGGCTTTCCATCATCGCGCCTCCGCGGCAGGTGATCTGCTCGACCTGCGGCGGGGTGCCGAGGTCGGCTTCGCCCAGGCGAACGGCTTGTTGGAAATGGACCTCGAGCAGTTCGGTCTTCAGCGCCTGCTGCGGGGTGTGGGCCACGACCGAGTCTTCGAAGCGGGCCGTGCGGCCGTCGAAATCCATGCGGGTGCGCCAGTCGACCGTCAGGTGCGTCGCCGCGTCCAGGGGGCGGCCCTCGAGGTCGCGGTCCAGCGGGAGCGTCATTCGCCCCGCCCCGTCAATCAACAGCCGGTTCGTACCGCGATTCAAGTGGATGTGATTGGCGGCGATGCCCATGCCGCGGCCCTCGAACTCGCCGGGCTCGCCGGTAATGGTGACGGCCGCGCCGGGGGTTTCCGCGTCGAACACGTGGATGCGGTCGCCCCGGATGAGGACGGGCCGTTCATCGGGCAGCGCGGTTTGCGTTTCGGCGAAGCGCGCGTCGCCCTCGACACGCACCTCGGCCACCCGCGCGGTCTCCTCGCCCAGCAGGATTCGGGCATGGAGTTCCTTGCCCGTCACTTCGAATCGCTGGGCCGAGGCGACCGGTTCGGCGTTTTCCGTCCGCGCGTTCGGCCCGGCTGCCGCGCGGTGCGGTGCGGGAGCGGCCGGCTCCCGGAGCGTGGCCGGGGCCAACTCGACCAGACGGCCGGTGTCGCTCCGGATCCGACGCGGTTGGGCCGAGGTCGGG
>CAYPWB010000030.1:7761-13676 GCA_964414315.1 uncultured Planctomycetaceae bacterium
GTTGCCGGTGCGGCGGGCAGCCGGCCGAACTCGACGGTCAATACGTCGACGGTGCCGTCGAGTTGGAGCGAGCGGATGCGCACGTTCTTGGAGGCCGTGAGCCGTTTGGGTTGAAGCTGGGATTCCTTCCCTTCTTCCGTGGGCGGCTGTTCGTCGAGGCGGAAATGGACCGTCTCGGCCTCAAGCTGCCCGACGCCCCGGAAGCGCAGCCAGACGCCGCCCTCTACTTTCACCAACTGCCCGCCGTCCTCCGGTACGACGCGGGCTTCTTTCTTCCACGACACTTCGAGCGGATCGTCGGGCCGGTCGGGAGCGTGGCCGCGCAGCCAGCCGGGGCCCTCGGCGGCCATGCGGGCGAGCCGTCCCGATTTGTCCGGCTGGTACCACAGGCGCTGGGCATGGATTTCGTTCGCGCGCTGCCGCAGCACCGCTTCGCGATCGTCTTCCAGCAGAATCTGTCCGTCGATCAGGTTGTACCGCAGCAACTGCCCCCGCGCCTCGACCCCCTGGCTCGGCGCCGACACCGTGACGGGGTTGCCCGTGGCCTCGATGCGTTGCGGCACGAGGTCCATCGACGGAGGCGTTTCGCGCTTGGCGGTTGGCACGAGCCTCACGGCACGGCCGTCGGCGGTCTTTTTCGGCGGGTCGCGATCGATGAAGTAGATCGCCAGCCGTTCGCAATCGAGTCGATCGTTCGGGCTCTTGGGGTTCAGCCGGAACACCTGAACCTCCTGCTCGAACGAGGCGACTTTGCCCGGTACGTCGAAGCGAAACGGTCCTTGGCAGGCGATTTCGACCGGCTGGTCGGGGACATCGTCGGCTGTGGCGTCCGCCGCAGCGGCATCGCGCTGGGCGGTGGCGGGGCGGGCGGCTCGGCCCGCGGCAACCTGCCCCATTTGAAGGTGCAGCCGCTCAATGTTTCGCAATTCGAAGGTCTCGATTCCGGTCACGCTGGGCGCGGGCTGCCCCTCGGCCGGCTCGCCTTCGAGCAGCTTGATGCGCAAGTCGCGTCCTCGGCCGAAGTGCGGCCCGAACCGAAAATCGACGGCGTGCGGGGTAGCCACTTCGCTGCGCGTCATTTCGAGGTCGCGGGTGACGATGAGCAGGTCGTCTTCGGGGCCGGGCGACTCGCCCTGGCTGCGAATGGTAATGCGTCCCTGCAATTGGCCGCCGACGATCTGCCCGACGTCGGCGCGTCGAAGGTCGAGCGGACGGTCGAACTCGAGGACCGCGCCCTCGGGCGATTCGAGAACCACCGCGCGTCGCCGGCGCGAGGCTTCGTTTTCCGCCGGTCCCTCGGGGGTAACGATGATGGCGCAGGGGCGCAGCTCCAGGCGGCCGTCGCCCAGGTTGCGGTAGTCCTGCATGAGAAGCTGGAACTGGTCGCTTTCGAGAATCTTGGGATTCCTCAGCGTCCAGGAATCGGGCGGGAACAGTTCGGCCAGCGCGGCAACGCGGGGGTCGATCTGGTCCGAGGCGTCCCGCCGCCGCTGGGCATTCGCCTCCACCTCGGCGCGTCGCGAGGCGGTTGGTTCGATCAGCGGAACGGCCACGGTCGCGTACACCCAGTACATCGCCATGACGATCAGGCAGCTTACCGAGATGCGAGTGATGCGAGGCATGCGATAGCGTGTTCGGGAACGCCTTGGCTAGGTTAGGTAACTCTGGACCAGCTCGTCCCACCGGCGCTGCGCCCGGAGGATGCGCTCGATGGTTTCCCGCGCGGCGCCGGCGCCGCCGGGCAACTGGGTGACGTAGTGGGCCGCCTGGCGCAGCTCGGCGCAGGCGTCGGCCACGGCCACGCCCAGGCCGACCGCGCGGACGGCGCGCCAATCGAGCAAATCGTCGCCCAGGTAGCACACCTGCTCCAAGCCGAGGCCGAGCGATGCGGCAACCTCGCGCACGGCGGCCAGCTTGTCGTCGGCCCCCTGGCGGACGATCTCCACGCCCAACTCGGCTGCCCGCAGGGTAACGATGTGCGAACTACGCGCCGTGATCCATCCGAACCGGTAGCCGGCCTTCTGCCAAAGGCGAATGCCCATGCCGTCGCGAATGTGAAAGTGCTTCGTCTCCACGCCGGCGTTGTCGACGACAATGCGGCCGTCGGTCAGCACGCCGTCGACGTCGGACAGGATCAGCTCGATCGATTGGCAGCGCGGTTCGATGTCCATGGCCGTATCCTTTACGCGGCACCGCCGCACTCGGGTTCGGGAAAAACGCGGCAATGCGGCACAATGGTCGGTTCCGCCGCGGCGGACTCGCCGTCTGCGGAGTCCTGCGGAAATAGGCCGACAATGTCGGTTACATCGAGCAGGCCCACCGGACGGCAATCCTCGTCGACGACCGGCAATTCGCTGATCTTCCGCTCGGCCAGGATCGTTACCGCAGCGCTGAGCATCGTGCCGCGGACGGCATGCAGCGGGTCGGGGGTCATCACTTCGCGCACGGGCCGGTCGAGCGAATCGTCGCGGCGGTGCTCGAACAGTCGGGCGAGGTCGCTGTCGGTGAATAGGCCCGCCAGCCGCCCGTCGCGGTCGACCAGCATGATCGCACCCGTGCGCCGGCCCGGCAGGCTGACCCCGACCAAGACCTCGCGCACGCTCCGTTCGGCCGGCGCCACGCGGCATTGGTCGATCGGGCGCATGTGGTCCTCGACCTTGCTCAGCCGTGTGCCGAGGCTTCCGCCGGGGTGGAAGCGGGCAAAGTCGTCGGGTCGAAAGCCCCGCATCCGGCTGGCGACCAGCGCCAAGGCGTCGCCCACGGCCAGCATGGCCGTGGTGCTGGTGCTGGGGGCCAGACCGAGTGGGTCGGCCTCCTCAAGCTGCCCGAGTTCAATAACCACCGTGGCGGCGCGCCCCAACGTGCTTTCCCGGCCGCCCGTGACGGCCACGACCGGTACTTCCCATTGCCGAAGCGGGGGCAGCAATCGGACGACCTCCTCGGTTTCGCCGCTCTGCGAGAGGATTAACAGAAGGTCGTTGCGCCGGACGCGGCCCAGGTCGCCGTGGACCGCCTCGGCCGGGTGGAGGAAATGGGCGGGCGTTCCGGTCGAGGCCAGCGTGGCCGCAATCTTCTGCCCCACCAGCCCCGCCTTGCCCATGCCCGTCACAAGAACGCAACCTTCGCACCGGCACAACCGATCGACCGCCCGGCAGAAGGAGCCGTCCAGCCGCCCGGCCAACTGCCCCAGCGCTCGGCTTTCCGTCAGGAGGATTTCGCGGGCTTGCCGCAATTGCTCCAGGGGAATTTGGGGCGGTGTTCGCACCGCCGCGGGCTGCGTGCTCATGGCATCGTCGTCCTTGACGTGTGGCGGAAAGGGACTGCGGGCATCCTGCCCGCGCCCGTCATGGTAGGGTGGTGCAAAACCATAACGCACCGAATTGCGTGGGCTCGGCTTCCAGCCTGTCTTTTCCGCCAACTTACCTGGAAGCCTATCCCACGTCGCTCGCTCCCGGCAGGTTATCGTTTTGCACCGCCCGGCGCGCGCCGTGTGCCGTCGGCAAGCGTGGCGCGGCGGCACTTCGGTCGGAAGATTGTACCGCAGCCGGCGGGTTGTGGCAACGCAGGAAATGGGCCCCGGCAACGGCAGTGCAGGCAATGCAGGCGATGTAGGCAAGAATTTCCCGTCGCCGGGTGCCGAGCAAGACCGAACCGCATCGTTGCGACCCTATCCGGTCCGGCTCGTGCTACCTACAATTCACTGTGTCTCTTCCGACGAACGTTGCAAACCAGGCTACCAGAACCCATCCCGCAACCAACGCCAGGAGTTCGCCATGCAGAAGTTCATCATGTTAGGCAAGTACTCGACACAAGCCCTACAAGGAATGAGCGTGCAGCGCACGCAGAAGGCCAAGGACTTGGTGAAGCTTTTCGGAGGCGAGGTCGAGGCGATGTACGCCACCCTGGGCGACCGCGACCTCGTGGTTATTATCGCGATGCCGGGACTCGACGAGGCGCTGAAGGTTTCGGTCGCGCTGACGAAACTGACGGGCATCGGATTCTCAACTTCGCCGGTCGTGTCGGTCGAGACGTTCGACAAGCTGATGAGTGAGTTGTAAGAGGCATTCCGGAAATTCTCCTCTCCCGCAGGGAGAGGGAACTGGAATGCGCGTGCCCGCCCGGCGCGGCTACTTCGCGCCTTTGACCGCGCCGAAGTTGAACAGGCGACCGAGGACCGACTTTTTTCCGCCCGTTTCCGCCTGCGGCGGTTTTTCGTCGGAGCAGAGGGCTTCGGCCAGGGCCAGGATCGACTGGGTAATGGCCGCCTTCGGCGCCTGCTCCACCAGCGGCACCCCGTTGTTGCGCACTTCGACCATGGTGCGGTAGTCGTTGGGAAGCTGCCAGAAGATTTCCTTGCCGATGGTCTCTTCCGCCTTCTTGAGCGTAATTTGCCCCTGCTCCAGCCCCGCGCGGTTGACCAGGACTTTGACTTTGCCCGCCAGGTTGTCCATCTCGTTGAACGACATCATCAGCCGCACGACGTTGCGCAGGCAGGGGAGGTCCAACTGGGTGACCAGCAGCACGTGGTTGGCCATTTCCAGGGCCATCATATCGATGTTGCTGAAGCTTTTCGACAGGTCGAGCACGAGGTGGGTGAACGTGGCCTTCAGCAGCCCGATCACTCGCTGCAAGTCCTCGGCTCCGATGAGGCGCATGTCCTCGATCTGCACGGGCCGCGGCAGGAGGTACAGCCCCGACGAGTGCTTAGTGAGGGAGCGTTTCAGCAGGGTGAAGTCGAGCCGGGTGACGTTTTGGGCGACGTCGACGAGGGTGTAGTCGGGGATGGTGTCGAGGAAGACGTCGGCGTCGCCGAGGCAGAGGTCGAGGTCGATCAGGGCGACGGAGTTCTTTTCGTCGGCGGCCAGGGCACAGCCGAGGTTCACGGCGACGCTGGTGGTGCCCACCCCGCCGGTGGCGCCCGCCACGGCGATGACCTGGCTGCCGCGCGGCCGGTTTTCGCCGCGGCCCGAGCGGCGTTCGCTAATACGGCCCAACGCGCCCAGCAGGTCCTCGATGCGGACCGGCTGGGTCAGGAACTCCTTCGCTCCGGCGCGCAGCGCCTGAAGGATCAGGTTGCCGTCGCTGGAGGAACTGACCACCAGCACGGCGCAGTTCGGCGAGGCTTCACCAAGCTGCCGGACCAGGTCGAGCCCCTTCTCGGGGTCCTCGTCGATGCAAACCAGTCCGATATCGGGGTTGGTTTGCGCCACCACGTCGGTGAAGAACTCGTAGCGGGAGCATTCGGCCTCCAGCCATATCATGTCCATGCCCAGCAGCATCGACTTCATCGATTCGCGCTGGGTGTCGTTCGGATCGACCAGGGCCAAGCGTAAGACATTGCTCATATACTACTTTAGAACATCGTAACCGATCGGGCCGATGAAAACCGGGGCGGGCGAACCGCCCGCACTGCCCGACCGCTTGGGGGAAGGCTGTGGATTCTCTCGCCTGGGAGGACTGTACGGACGCGGCGCGGTTCGGCGGGGTCCGGTAGCCGACGCCGGACGGACTTGCAGGCCGCCGCCGTGCGCCGCGGCGTCGTCTGCCGGCACGGGCGGCGGCATGGGCGCGTTCCGCGGTGCGGGAGGCTCCACGATTTCCCCCTCTTCCGGAAACGTCGTCCCGCCCGGCGCGTCCTCGGCGCCCCAGCCGCCGATCATTTCCCGCTCGCCGGTCCCCGCGCACGCCTCGCAACCGGGCCCGCCCGGCGGACAGCACTCCGGCACTTCCAGGTGGCCGCGCAGGTACAGGTCCCAGTCGTTCGGATTGGCCGTTCTCGTACCCGGCCCGCACGGAGGCACTTCCTCGGCGTCCATGGCGTCGACCAGTTCCGGGGTGACGAGGATCAGCAGTTCGATTTCGTTGTTGTGGTGCTGGACGCGGCGGAACAGGGCCCCGATGTACGGCACTTCGCT
>CAYPWB010000030.1:13776-27402 GCA_964414315.1 uncultured Planctomycetaceae bacterium
ATTTGGTGCACGCCGCTGACGGTCATGGCCGGAATGACCTTCGGGTAGTACTCCTCGGCAATTCGCGTGATGAGGCCGACGTGCTCCGGCTGATCGACGTAGCCGGAAATCATCACGCCGCTACCCACCGGAACGACTTTCAAGTTGGCGTTGGGAAACTGCGACTGGAGCAGCAGTTCCAATTCGCGCACGTCGCGGTACACGACGACGTCGATCGTATAGATCGTCTCGTCTTCGCCCCACAGGTTGATTTGCGTGACGCCCGGACTCTTCGCCGAAACCTGAACGACGTTCGGCGCCAGGGGGGTGAGGTCGACGATGTCGGGATTATTGACCTGAGCCTCGGGAATCTTCTGGTCCATCTCCAGCCGCCGGCTGGCATGGACCGTCATTTCGAGCCGCTGCTGAAGGCCCGTGACCTTGTAGATGAGCGAGGGAGGTCCCGCCGGATCGAACACGGCGGGCGGCGCCCCATTGCCGTTCTGGCCGAAGGCCGCCGAGGCGAACAGCATGCCCAGAAGCGGCACGCAACGCAGCAACGCGCCGGCAGAGGAAAGGCCCTTGGCAAAGTGCGAAGACGATACGCTGCCGCCATGAACGGCTAGATTAGCAGGGTTCCACATCCTTGAATTCCTTGACGCGTATTTCGGGCTCGATGCCCGAAAGGGTTCTTCCTTGACGACCGACCTCCGTGTCGGCCGGCTCGATTCTCTATTCCAGTTCGGGTTCCGGGTCATCCGCCTCGACGGGCGAGGCTTCCGTGTCGGAGGCTTCCGGGGGTGGTCCGAGCGCCGGCCCGGTCTCATTCGGGCCGGTCTCGGCCGGGGCGGTCTCGTTCGGGCCGGGCACCGGCGGCGACGGTCCGAACGGCGCTCCGGCGGATCCCGCCGAAGCCGCTCCGCCCTGGCGCCACGTGGAGCCTTGTCCGCTCGGTTTCGAGTGCTCGTGAAGGTTCACATCCTCGACCCTGCCGGCGCGCACGATGCGCATGTTCCAGGTCGTGTTTTCGGGCGTGGAGGCGACCGGCTGCGGCCCTGGGGCGGCGCCCTCCGGTCCCGTGTTCGCCTGCTTGTTCTGGTTCAGGAATTCGAGGAAGCCTTGCATTTCGGCGTCGTTGGCCTGCGGCTCGGGCTCCAGGAGCGACTCTTTATTGCGAATGCTGGCGCCTGCGCCCCCCAGAATATCCTGGGCGGTTGCGGTCGCCACGGTGGTCTGCTCGTCGTCTTCAGGGCTGCGGAGCACCAGTCGGATTTGGCCCATCTCGCCCGCCAGCATGACCTTCTGCGCTTGTAGCGGAGTTACCAGCAGCGAGACGGTTTGCGCGTTGGGGATCGAGCGTTGATCGGTTTCCTCCGCGTCGAGGTGGAACTGGTCGTTTACCGCGAAGACCTTGATGTCCTGCAGGACGGTCCGGGTGGTGGGTTCGCTCACACCCTGGTTCCGCGTCGCGGCCAGGTAGATGACCACGTCGACCCGGTCGCCCGGCAGGATCAGGCCGCCGGTGCCGGAAACCCGGTCGACCTTGACGGAAACGACGCGGAGCCCTTTGGGGATCAGCGGGCTGACTCCGCCGCTGAACTCGCCCTGCTTAAGGAGTTTGCGTTCGATGATCGGTTCGCCGGCGAACAGCCGGGTGCGGGTGCGGCGCCCCTCGACGTCTTCGATTTTGGTGAACGCGCCTTCGGGAATCTTGCCCTTCGGCCAGGGCTCCAGCTTGAGCACCTGGGCCGTGAGCGGTTCGCCCAAGGCGATGTCGTCGAGGGCGACGAAGATACTTTGCGTTTCGACGGACGAAGTCGGAGCGTCGGTGTTGCGCTTGGAAATCACCTGCGTGACGCCGATCGACGCAACCAGGCCACAACCCAGCGCAAGCACCAAAAGTGCCAGCGATTTTCCTCGCATTACGCCCCCCTTACTCGTACGGCTCCGGTGGTTTCAGGGAATCTCTCCTGCGAAGGCGGACGCCTTCACGGCCGTCACTGGACGGTCTCTCGGCGCATGGTGGCGCCGGAGGAGAGTTCCATGTCTCCGCCAACAAACATTGGCGTCGGAAGCCAGGTAACTTGACTGAAAGGTACACGGACGGCAACGGTTACAGGCTCACCCCAGCCCGCGGAATCGGGCGGGTCGGGGCTGACCGTTATACTCGCTCCTTCGATCCCCGCTCCTTGCAAATACTCAACCACTCGCGTGACGACCCCGTCACTGCCGCCGGTCGTGGCACCGTCGAGGACGGCCATTCGGGCGCCTTCCCTGGCGGCGTTCGTGATAATCTGCTGGACCATGATCATGCGTCCGAACTCGATCATCCCGAACACCAGCAGGAAAAAGACCGGCGCAAGGACGGCGAACTCGACTGCGGCGGCTCCTCGTCGGGAAACCGGGACAGGTCCAATTTGCCGGAACGGCCCTTCGGGTGCTTCGCACAAATCGGACCTGTTTCGGTTTCCCCCTGCGGCAGCCCCTCGTCTTCCTTTTCGGCAGAACCGGCAAACTCTCTCCAGTTTGAAAGGCGGCCGCGCCTCGGTTTTCCCGCGCAACGCCTCATGCCCTGGGGCGAAGCGGGCCCTCGTTTGGGCCCCCGGGGAAACGGGCAAGCATTGCATGCGCTTTTTCCTCCGCCTAAACCAGCATGCCGGACCAGGCGAAATAGGCGATCGTCCCGATGGCGATCGGAATACCGTACGGCAGGAGCATCATGGAACTCTTGCGCTGGGCGGCGATCTTGGACAACTCTTCCGCGTCGCGGAGGACGAACATTTCGGTGAGGATGGCAAGGAACTGGGCTTTGTGGTGGCGGAACTTGCGGGCGTACAGCACCATGGCCACCGCCAGCAGGCCCCCGACCATGGCCGAGGCGCAGAACGCATAGAACGTGACGGTGCCCCAAACCCAGGCGCCGACGCCGGCCAGGAGCTTCACATCGCCGGCGCCCATGCCGCCGATGGCGTAGGCCGGCAGCAGGAGGATCAGTCCGACGCCGGTTCCCAGCAGGCTCCACCCCAGCCCGGCCCAGCCGAACCAAATCAGGCTGTATGTCCAGCCCGCAATCACAAAGGGAAAGGTGAGCCAATTCGGGACCTTCAGCTTCCGGCCGTCGATGACGGCCGCCACGATCAGCACGGCGCTGACGAGCCAAATGTGCCAGTTTGCAACGGCACCGGCGGAGAGATCGGTGGTGAGCGACATCTTCTCAACTCCAACAAATGCAAAGAGGAAGGGATCGTCTAAGAGGCTATCCGGAAACTCCCCTCTCCCTTTGGGAGAGGGGCTGGGGGTGAGGGTTTGCGGAACTCGGGCTGCCCCCTCACCCTAACCCTCTCCCGGCGGGAGAGGAGACCTGCATCCGAATCTTTCCGAATCGCTTCTAAGCAATGCTAGCTTACGAAACGTGGCGCGGCCGACGAAAAGCAAGGTCCCAAAAAAACACCCCTCGGCGCCCGAGGGCGCCGAGGGGGTTTCCGGTCCAATTGACGCGACACGTTCCGGCCCCAAAAACCGGGCCGTTGCGTGCCCGAAACGCTAGGCCGGAGGGGCCAACTCGTCCCGGACCCGCTCGAACGTGAGGTTCGCGTTGGTTCCCACGGCACTGATGGCCGTCAGGCACACGATCACGATCAGTGCCAGCATGACGGCGTACTCGACTGCGGTGGGGCCATCCTCTGAAACGAGGAAACGGTGCATCTTCTGAGCAAGCGACTTCATGGGTATTCCTCCATTCCAGCTTCATACCTTGACGCCGGGCAAGAATGCGGGACGCCAAGAGCTAACCGGAACCGAAAACAGGGCGAGTTCCTTCAAGTGTCGCGACGGATTGCCCGTCGCGGGCCTGCAAGCCACTTTCCGGAACCCAGGTTTGGAAATACATGCCTCTTCCCCATCGCCAGCCGAAAACCCTTGGATTTACCCTTTCGGCAGCCAGGCTTCCGTCGGCTTACGCCGCCGGCCCTTGGCTTTGCGCCCCGGCCTTGCGACCGGTTTGCCTTTTCGAGGGATCTGAGGCTGCAGGCCTGGGTGATTCAGGTGGTCCGCCGAGCATAAGGAGTCTATCGAACGTGTTTTTTCGGCAGAGGAATCCACCCTCTTCGGAACGACCTTGGGGCCGCTCCATGTCCAGCCGACACTCGCGTGTCATTGGCCTCCGTAATGAAACTTAGGTCAGAATCGCCCGATGTCAAATCGGAAACTTTAGCGAAAATGGAGAAAGTTTCGGAGCGTCGTGCTACCGGGCGGGTAGCTCAACGCTTGGGCAGGCCGCGCCACTTGCGAACCCGATGGGCAGCCTGCGTGGCGAGAAGCAGCGCGAGAAACTTCGGAATCGTGAGCGCCGCCTTCAGGGCGATGTGCGGGTGGGCGGCGCGGATGAGCTTGAGCACCACGCGGACAACGTGCAGCGGCGTGTGGAAACGTCGGTCGATTTGCTTCCGCAATCCGGCGATGTGCTCCGCCGAGTACTGGTCGCTGTAGACGAATCCGCTTGGGTCGACGTGATACCCCAGCGTCGTGTCGACCAGTTCCTGCAAGCCCGAGTACGGCTCGATACGCAACCGGGACACGTGGATCAGGTCGACGCCGAGCGATCGGGCGAACGGCGCGGTCGAGAGCATCTGCTCCTCGGTCTCGCCGATGTTGCCCACGATGAAGTACGCATTGAGCACCATCGTCGTTTTGCGGAGCACCTCGAACCGCTTGCGGACCTGCTCGATGGTGAACCCCTTGCCCATCGAACGGAGTGTCGAATCCTGGGTCGACTCGACGCCGATGAGCATGGCGATGAACCCGGCCTTCTCCATCTTGCGGAGCACGTCGGGCCGTTCGGCGATTTCGGTCCGCGCGTTGATGATGTAATGCTTGCGGATGCGTTTGGCCAGGAGAAGGTCGCAGATTTCAGCCACCCGGTCGGGCTGGTGGGTGAACAGGTCGTCGACGAACATGACCACGTCGGCGTCGATCTGCTCGATTTCGCGAACGATCGACTCGGGCGACCGGGGGGCCCAACGGCGCTTCACGCCCCACGGGTTGACGGCGAAACTGCAAAACTTGCAGTTGAACGGGCAGCCGCGCGACCCGGCCACCTTGTCGATCTTGATGCCCGTGCTGACCCCCTTGCTCGTCAGGTAATAGGGGTGGCGGCGGAGATCGCGGGCAGGCATCAGGTTTTCGTCGAGCGGCGCGTTCGCCCTCGGCGGGTTGAATACCACCTGGCCGTCGTCGCCACGAAAGCACAGGCCGGCAATTTCGGGCCAGGGGCGGCCCTCGGCCAACTCGGCCATCGCCTGCTCGCCGTCACCGCATACGATGGCGTCGACATTCGGACAGGCGTCGAGCCAGTAGTGCGGGTCGGTGGTCGCCGCCCGGCCTCCCAGAATAGTGGTTACGCCGGGCGGCAGGGCGTTGATGTCGTCGCGGATCAACTCGACGTTCGACTGCCAGTTGATCGAATAGCAGACCAGGTCGGTATCGGGCCGGAGGAACGGCTGCGCGCCGGGCGTCCGCTCGTGCCGGTAGTTGATCAGGTCGATCTTCTCCGCGTGCGGCTTCAGCGCCGCGGCAATGTACTCCAGCCCGAGCGGGGGAAACGACGTGATCGACGACCGACCGCGTGGATACGGGTACACACAGAGAACATGGCGAAACACGCTTTTCGCTCCTGATCGGGGCCGAGTTGCCGCCCCGCTGTCGGGTGGTGCTCAGGCAAACATCTTCGTCCGTTCCCGTTCCTTGGAGTTTGCCGCGTCCGACGCGGCGGGTGCCACGGAAGGGCCTGGAAATCGGCGAGCCGCTGCAAAGGGGGAAGGGCTGCCGGGGGCTCGACGGCCCGGCGCTCGGTTTCACTTGGCTGCAGGAGAGGTCCCGTGAGGCCGCCACGGAAGCACGATAAGGGGGATACGGCGATCTCGCTCGACTCCAAGTTGGTGTATTTTACGTGTTTTAGCAGAACGCTGCAACGGGTAGATAGGGTGGCTTCATTCTCCCCGATCGATGGGAAATCGGCCGACCGGCGTGGGCTATCCTTTTGGGAGGCGCCGGGAACGCGCTGCCGCCCACGAGAGGGCGGCAGCGCGTTCCAGAGATGTGCTGAATTCGTTTGGGAGCCCCTTCGAGGGTACCCGCACCATTGTACTCAAGGATTTCGGGAGGCAGAATGATGTCGAAAGGCTTGGCCGGAAAAGCTGGTGCCCGCAACGGGCTTGGGCAAACTGAACTCGCCGTGGTGATTGGCGCGATCGTGGTGGTCGTCCTCGCGGCGGTGTTGCAAATTGGCTGGCGCGCGTCGGAGGAACTCACCGCGACCGCCGTTGGCGTGGGCGACCCCTCCCAACTGCCGAGCAACCCTCGTGTGGGTGGTTCGGGGCTTGAGGCCGAGGCGCCCGCCGGCGGCGCGAACGAGCCGGCGCCGGGAAATGCGACCTCCGAAGGCGATGCCGGCGACGCCGGCGGGAATGCAGGCGGCAATACGGGAAATGCCGGCAGCCAGGCAGGTGGGAGTACAAACCCGGGAAGCGGCAACAGTGACGGCGGCGGTGCGGGGAACCCGAACGCCGGAGGCGGCAACGGCAACGCAGGCGGTGCGGGGAATCCGAACGCCGGCGGCGGCAACGGTAGGGGCGGCGGCGCGGGGAATCCGAACGCCGGAGGCAGCAACGGTAGGGGCGGCGGCGGAAACAACGCGGGTGGAAATGCCGGCGGGGGGGCTGCGCGACGAATCCTCGGCTGGCTGTTCGGCTGGTAACCCGGCCTGTCCATGGGGGGCAAATCGGGCGGTCGCACCGCAACCCATCGGGCGTTGCAATAACTGCCCCGCCGTGGGAGAATACAAGGAATGAAACTGCACGGTCCGACAATGCGACGAGGCAGGGCGGGCGCGGCCACGGTCGACTACGTGCTGATCCTGGCCGTCGTGCTGCCGATGGTGGCGTTCCTCATGTGGGCAGGCCCGCGCACCATCCGCCTGGCCTACGACCTGACCAGCCTGCTGGTGTCCTGGCCGTTTATGTAGGTGCTCCCGGAGTAGCTGGTTACAGGCATGAAGTGAAAGGCAGAGAACATGACCACATTGTCCCAACTGCTGCGGCAGGTGCATGAGGACGAGCGCGGTGCGGTGAGCCTCGAAACGATTCTCATTATCGCCGCGATTGCCATCCCGATCCTCATCTTCCTGATCCGGTTCGGGTGGCCGCGCATTCGCGATTATTTCCTCCAGGGGCTGGAAGACCTGGAGCAAGGCGGGCGCGACGCTGCCGGACCCGGCACCTAAACCCAAGCATTGCGAGCCAACGGGCGAGCGGGGGCCGTAAGGCCTCTGTTTCTGCCCGCATTCCACCGCTGTTGGAGTTCACGCTTTAGCGTGCGAACCTAGCGCTTTATGACTGTTTGATCTTCGAGCGTGTGCTACCGGCAGTATGCCAGTGGGACCCTGATTCTCAGCCGTCGCGAAGCACTAGCGCATGCGGCGGCACGCTAAAGCGTGAACTCCAACAAGGAGATGCAATACGGCGTCGGCGAACATTTCCATGGGACCTGTCCCGTTTTCCCCGCCGCAACGGAATCCCTACGTCCATGGTCGCCACGGTCCTCCTGTTTGCGCTGTTGCTCGTTGCCACGGCGACCGACGTTTCGCGGCACCGCATTTATAACAGCACGACCTATCCGGGCATGGCGGCGGCGCTGGTCTTCAGTGCCGCCGGCAGCGCGGCGGTCGGGCTCGATTGGGCCCGGCCGGAAACCCTGGCCCGGCTCGGCTGGATTCCCGTTAGCGAGAGCCTACTCGGCCTGCTTGCGTGCGGGCTGGTGATGTTGGTGTGCTTCGTGATGTTTCACGTCGGCGGCGGCGACGTGAAGATGATGGCCATGGTCGGCGCGTTGCTCGGTCCGCAACGCGGGCTGGAGGTCATGCTGTGGACGTTCATCGCCGGCGGATGCCTGGCGGTCGTCGTGCTCATTTGGCGCGTCGGCCCGCTGGAATTGGCCGGCCGCGTGTTCCGCCACCTGCTGGCCACGCTCCGGGTCGGGCGCGTCAGCCGGCCGACCGACGAGGAGCGGGCGCAGCTTCGAGCCCCGTTGTTTTTGGCGCCGTGCGCCCTGGCGGCGGCGGTCGTCGTGCAGTTTGAACTGATGTAGGACCATCGCCCCATGACGCACGCAGTACTCCTCGCCTGCCTGCCCTGGTTCGCCTGCCTCGTCGGGTTGGGGCTGGCGGCGTGCCTGCTGGTGCGAGTGGCGGGCCGGGTGCGTCCGGCGCGCGTCCGCCGGCTGCATGCCGACCAGCGCGGCAGCGCGCAAAGCCTCAGCTTCGTGCTGGCCCTGCCGCTGTTCATCATGGTGCTCATGCTCATCGTGCAGGTGAGCCAGTTGATGATCGGGACGATTGTGGTGCATTATGCGGCGTTCGCGGCCGCTCGCAGCGCGGTGGTGTGGATTCCCGCCCGGTTGCCACAGCCCGAGCGGGAGAACTGCCTCGCCTGGTACTTCCCCGACCCGCACGCCCCCGACCAGCGTCCGCCGCTTTTGGATCCCGACAGCCCCGACTACGGGCCGGCGTCAGGGGGGATGTACTTCGTCGTCGAGCCGGGCGGGCCGAAGTTCGAGCAGATTCGCCGGGCGGCCATGCTGGCGGTGGCGCCGGTCTGCCCCTCGCGCAACCTGGGGCTCGACCTCCCGCCCGCCGCCGGCCGCGCGGCCGATGCCCTCCACACGGCCACCGCGTCGCTGGCGCCCGAGTTGCGCGGCAACGCGGCCATCCCCCGCCGGCTGCGCAACAAGCTGGCCTACGCCGCCCGGCACACGTACGTGCAGGTCCGCTTCTTCCACAGCAACGCCGAGCCGCCGCTGGTGCCCTATTACCACGGCCCGGACTATGCGCAATTCCAATTCAACGAGTTGGGTTGGCGCGATCAGATTACCGTAACCGTTTGGCACGACCTGGCCCTGCTGCCGGGCCCCGGGCGCATGCTGGCCCGCGTGCTGCGCCGCCCCGACGGCGCCGACCCGGTGAGCGAGCGCATCGCCGCGACCGACGGCGTGTACACCACGCGGCTTTCGGCCACGGTCACGTTGAGCAACGAGGGCGAGCAATCGGTGGTTCCCTATGTGCATACGCCTTACTAAAACTAAAACCTGCCGGCGCCACGCCGCCCGACTGCACCGCGACCAGCGCGGCACGATCAGCGTGTTGACCGTGTTCGCCGCCCTGATCCTGACGATGCTGCTGGGTATGGTGATGAACATGGGCCGGCACGCCGACGGCAAGGTTCGCATGCAGAACGCGGCCGACGCCGCCGCATACTCGGGCGGCGCGACGCTCGCCCGCGGCATGAACACGCTCGCCTTCACCAACCATCTGCTGAGCGACGTGTTCGCCCTGACGGCCTTCCTGCGCGAGGCCCGCGACCGCAACGCCGAGCAGTACGTGCCGAGCATTCTCGACGCGTGGGAGCAGATCGGGCCGGTGTTCGCCATGTCGCCCTTTCCGAAGTTCGCCGTGCTTGGGCAGGCGATTTCGGCGAAGGTGCCGCTGGAGCGCGATCTGGTACACCGATACGGCGACTGGGGCGCGGCGGCCAGCGAACGCATCCTGCCGCTGCTGGAGGAGATACTCGACGGTGAGCTGATTCCGCAATACCAGCGGGCGGTGGTGGCCGTGTTTCCCGACATCGCGCAGGCGGCCGTCCTCGAGGCGGCACGGCGGCACGGCCAACCCGACCGCGGACGCGGCGACATGCTGGCCGCGCTGTGGCGCACCACCGGCCAGCCGGTGGGCGGCGGGTACGAGATGTTCGACCCGGCCCTGCCGGTGGTCGACCCAGTGGCCTACGCCGCGGTCGACGCCCGGTATCTCAACGACGCCCGCGACGGCCGCAACGGCCTCGCCCGCCGGTACCTCAACGACTGGAACGCCCAGGCCATGGTCGTCTTCGACCGCCAGGCGAAGATGAGCCAATTCGCCCCCCTGTGGCGCAGTTTCACGTGCGGGCAGCTTGAGCGGCTGTTCGAGGAGAATGAGTTCAGGAACCTGCCGCACATGATCCGCGAGGACCTGACGCCGATTGTCCAGCAGAATGCACGGGCCGGCTATGCCGACGTGGTCGACAGGAACGCGCACCTCGAGCGGCATTTCACGTTTGTCGCCGTGGCGTACTGGGAGCGACTTCCCGAAATGTTGCCCGGGCTGTTCCGCAACCCCACGGAGGCCGACGCGCAAACGTACGCCTCGGTTCAGGTGTTCGTGCCGCGTCCGCGGCTGGTGTGGCACTACGTGCGGCCGTCGAGGCCGAGCCGTCCGATTGGCGGCATGCCGGGCGACTTTCCCGACCTGCCCTCCGACCCGACGGACGACGACGGCGCAGGCGGCAACCGCGGCGCCGGACGGTGGACGGTCGGCCGGCAGGGCGTGCCGACGAGTTGGGACCTATGGAACCAGCACTGGAGCGCGCAACTGGTGCCCGCCGTGCAGCCGGCCATCGTGCGTATTCTGGAAACGCCGCCTCCGCTGCCCGATTTCGCCGCGCGCAACATGCGCACGCCGAACCTCGGCGGCATGACGGGCGACGACTTGCGACAAATCAGCGCCCATTGAACGTGGGGTAAGCTCCCAGTCTACCACCGTGGGATGAGCTTCCAGCTTGTCAACGTGGGACAAGCTTCCAGCTTGTCGTGCCGTGAAGTAAGGTGAAACCATGCAACCAGGCAACATGACAAGCTGGAAGCTTGTCCCACGGAAGAGGCGCTCCTCGAGAATAGAACTCGATCGTGCACGGCGCCGCGGGCTGTCGACGCTCGAATTGGTCATGGCGCTGCCGATCTTGCTGATGATCATGGCGCTGATGATCAACTACGGCGTGGTGGCCTGCTGGAAGCTTCGGGCGCTGACCGTTTCGCGGCACGCGGTGTGGTCGACCCGCTGGCCGCGCGCGGCCGCCGGCGACCCCCGGCCGGAGATCTGGCCGGAAGAAGCGGCCTTGGGCACGCAGGGGCTCGACCGCTGGCCGAGCCTCGACGACCCGCGGGTGAAGCATCGCGTGGCCCGCGGCCCCCTGGCGCCCTGGGCCACGGTGCGCGAGGAACTGCTCGATCCGGCGCGCGGCCCGCGCGAGGGCAGTTCGCGCATCGAACGCGGGTTCCCCATGCTCGGCCGGATGGGCACGTACCGGCTCGAAGCGCACGACGCGCTGTTGGACAACCTGTGGCAGTACCAGCGCATGGGGCTGCCCTCGAACCGGCATCGGCGCATCCCGGTGCTGTACGAGTTGGCCCAGGCGCCGGCGAGCTACGCCCAGGCGTACGTTCGGGCGGTGGTGGCCATTCTGAACAATCCGAGCCGGGCGGCCCTCAGCCCGCTCGACCGCGACGACGAGTTCCTCGGCTACTCGGCCCGCTTCGGATGGGGCTCCGGAGCGCCCGACTTCCACCCCCGCCTGAAACAGTTCTGCTCGCTCAGCCACGAGACGGCCGTCGAGCGGGTCGACGACCTGATCGAACGGATCGTCGGCCGGGTCGAACGCGACGCGGACGGCAACGTGACCGAACGCACGCCCAGCCTGGCCGAGCGGATGACCCGGGCGTGGATCAACCTGTATCGCCGCGTCATCGACGAGTTGAACCGGGCCATGGAAGCCGATCCGCCGCCCCTGCCCGGCGCCATCGCCGCCATGGAGGCCGAAATTGCCCAACTCGAAGGAAGGATCGACGTCCTCGAGCAATATCTCGACATGCTGGAAGCCCTCCCGGAAGCGCCCTGAGAAACCCGAACCGGCGCCTCCGGCTGGTGAGCGCGTTTTGCAAGCCGACACAGCGCCGCCCAAGGTCGCGCCGGGGAAGGCGCGGCGTGCGGGATGTGGTATATTCGCAATGCGGCAACCGTTCACAGGGGACTGTCCCGATTTTCGCGGCACAAAGGGCGGTTTGCCTCATCGATCGCCTGCCGCAGGCCGCGAATATGGGACTGTCCCCCTCGCATACAGCGGAGAAAACAATCCGCGCCGCCAAATCGTAAACGGTTACCGCAATGTCAGCAAACCCCGATTCCCAGCAATAGCGAGTTCACCGCATGCCTCGAAGCGCCCCTGCCCGAAAGTCTCTCCTGTTTGCCTCTCTTGCCCTTGCGGCCTTTCTGGTTTCGACCGCCCTGGTGCCCGCGGCCGAGCGGAACGCTTCGGTGCGAGCCGCGCTCGAGTCGATTCAGGCCGGCGCGTTGCAGGGCCACGTCGACTACCTGGCCGACGACGAGTTGGAAGGTCGCCTGCCGGGAACCGAGGGCAGCCGAGAGGCGGGAGAGTACCTCGGCCGTCGGCTGGCCGAGTTGGAGCTTGAGCCGGCCGGGCCCGACGGTTCGTACTTCCAGCCCTTCCCGCCGAATTATCGCAACGTGCTCGCCCGGCTCGAAGGCGGCGACCCCGAGCGACGGCAGGAGTTCATCCTCGTCGGCGCCCATTACGATCACGTGGGGCTCGGTTCCCGCAGGACGAGCCGCGGGGGAATCGGCGAAATCCACAACGGGGCCGACGACAACGCCAGCGGCTGCTCCGCCATCCTCGAAGTGGCCGCTGCCTTCAAAATGCTCGAGCAACCGCCCGCCCGGTCCATCCTGTTCGCCTTCTGGGATGCCGAGGAGCTTGGCTTCCACGGCTCGAAGCACTGGCGGGCGCACCCGACGGTGCCGCTCGACGACATCGCGGCCGTGGTAACACTCGACATGGTCGGCCGCTTGCGCGACGACGAATTGATCGTGTTCGGCAGCCGCAGCGCGCCCGGCTTCCGCCGCTTTCTAGCCGAGCAGAACGGCGAGATGGCGCTCCGGCTGCGCTTCTCCTGGGATATGCGGTTCAACTCCGACCACTACGTGTTCTTCGAGCGCGACATTCCCGTGTTGCTGCTGCACACGGGCATCCACGACGACTACCACACGCCGCGCGACGTAGCTTCGGGGGTCGACAGCGAGGGGATGCAGCGGGTGGCTCGGTATGCGTTCACCGCGGTGTACGAGTTGGCCGACCGGGCCGAGCGGCTCCCGTTCCGCGAGGCCTCGCGGCGCGAGTCGGAGCACGTTCGCAGGCAGCGTCTGGACCGGCCCGCCGAAGTGCCCGACCGCCTCGGCGCCGGCTGGGCGCAACAGTCGGCCGCCGAAGGGGGCGTCCGGCTGGAAAGCGTCGTGTTCGACCAGCCGGCCCATCGGGCGGGCCTCCGCGCCGGCGACCGGGTGCTCCAGTTCGCCGGCCGCGCCGTCCAGGACGCCGACGACCTGACCGGCGCGGTGCTCACCGCCGATTCGCCCGCCGAGGTGGTTGTCGCGCGGCGCGGCGAAGCCGAACCGTTGCGTTTCGCCGTGGCCCTGTCCGGCAACCCCTGGCGGCTGGGCGTTACCTGGCGGCGCGACGACGCCGAGCCCGGTACCGCCGTGCTGACCTACGTCGCGCCGGGCACGCCCGCCGCCCGCGCCGGCCTGCAACCCGGCGACCGGGTGTACCGGATCGGCGGCGACGATTTCCATACCGACGCCGAGTTCGCCGAAATGGTCGCCGAGGCCGACGAGTCGCTTGAACTATTGATCGAGCGCGACGGGCAGCTTCAAGACGTAACGGTCCACCTGAAGGCGCCGCAGTTCCAACGCGCCGCGTAGAAGATACTGTA
>CAYPWB010000031.1:0-6365 GCA_964414315.1 uncultured Planctomycetaceae bacterium
GGCGGCCGATTGGGCAAATCGCCCTTTGTGCCGCGAAAATCGGGACAGTCCCCTGGGAACGGCTACGTCACTTCGACGGTGCCAGCGCGAAATACGCCCGCACCATGAACGTAAACGACAGGTCCTCGGGCGTTGTCGACATCGCTTCGGAGGCGTTCTGCTGGGACGACATGATTCCGCCCATTCCCGACCGCCCCATAACTCGTTGCATGTAGGCCTGGTACTCGTAGCCGTAGGGGTTATCCATCAAGCTCGACTGGCCGCCGCCGTACCCGGCCAGCGAGACGAGCGGCCCCAGCTCGACGCCGGCCGCCTCGGTGAGCGATTGGGCCTGCCCGCGAGCCTTCGCGAAGGCGTCGGACATGGCCTGCCGGCGGTCGGCCTCGTCAATGCGAGCGACGAACAGGAAGACCGGCTCGCCTTCTTTGAAAGGCGTTTCATTGTAGTCGTACTGCATGCCGGCCATTTCTTCGAGCATCTCCTGCATTTCGGGCGAAACCTCCTCTTCCTCGGCACTGCCGGCCAGGTCGGCCTCCTTGACCTGCTTCCGAATGGCGTCGGACCGCAGCAGGAGTTCCTCCGGCGAATCGGCCGTCAGAGGCCAGTCGGCCTGGAGCCTCATCGCCACGGCAACCGGTTCGGGCTCGTCCAGCCCGGGCGGGAGGCGCCGGCCGGCGCCGCGCATCCGCTGGAGGACCATCTGTTCCATTTGGCGGCGCTCCGCCGACGGGCCGGCGGCCGGGCCGGGCGCACCGGTTTCGACCGTGTCCATATCGGCCTTGAGCATCTTCAGTTGCAAGAGGGCCGCCTCGCGGCGCTCCTTCAGCGACGCCAGCGCCTCCTCGAGCGTCGCCGCCTTCGCCGTCAGCTCGACGTACATTCGTAGCACCTCGGGCGGGCGCGACACGGAACTTGTGCCCATGCCGGCCACGGTTTGGCCCGGCTGTTCGGCGCCAAACGCGCCAAGCATTTCGAACTGCGCCGCGGCGGTCGACGCGCCCAGCGCGAGCGCGGCGGCCAGGAACATTCCAGCGAAGCATTTCATTCGATACGTTCTCATACGACTACCTCCAGGGAAAAAAGGTTGCTGCGGGGGTACATTGTTTCATGGGGTGAAAACGGAATGAGACCGTCGGAAGCAATCCGCTCTTGCAGCAAGGGAAAGTGGGAAAGGGGGAAAATGGAAATGCAGGAACAGGCAAGGTGTTTCGGTGTCTGTACTTCCGTCTTTCCCCTTCTCCCCCTTTCCCTTTTTCCTCTCTTCCCGTCTTCGCCTCGTTTTCGTTCGGGTCGGTTCATCGAAGCTGCTCCATGCCCACCTCGTCGCGGATTTCCTTGCGGAACTGGAGCATTTCCGGGCCGGTCATGACGCGGATGGTCCAGTAGAAATCGCGGACCTCGTATTCGTCGAGCGTTCCGTAGATTTCGCGCAGCACGTCGATGCGGCTGGAATCGTCGAGCGCGGCGATGGCGCGGTACACGAGCCGACGGAGCGAGTCGGGGTCGCGCGGCAGGGCGAGTTCCTCGGCCGGCGTATCGAGCGCTCGCCACTGTCGCAGCAACGGCTCCAAGCCCGACGCGTCGCCCAGCAGCACGAGCAGATACCCGGCCTGCGCGGCCAGCGCCGGGTCGCCCTGATCGAGCAGCGGACGGAGGTGCTCGGGTTTCAGATCGGGCGGCAGTTCAGGTGCGTCCGACTGCTGGGCCCCGAAGTGCCCGAAAGGATCATCAGGCGCTCCGTCGTCGACGACGGCCAAATCGAGCCAGTTGTGCCAGCCGCTCCCGCCGAACTGGAAGTGCGCGAGTTGGTTACTTCCTTCGGCCAGGTAGGCCACGGCCAGCGACTTGCGGAATGCGCTGTCGGAGCCCAGCGCGGCGATGGCCGCGGCGTGCCGCTCGGGCCCCGACTGTGCGGCCAGGAGCACCTGGAACGCCATGTTCCGCAGTAGTTCGGGGGCCGAGGGGTCGTCGGCCAGCGGCTCGGCGAGGGCCGCGGCCTCGGCCGGGGCCACCCTCAGCACGAGCGCCAGTGCGACCGCCCGCTGCCAATCGCTCCCTTCGCCCACCCGCGGCCTGGCGGCCCGCAACGCTTCGGCCCGAATGGCCGGTGCAATATCGCCCGCGGAACCGTAGAAAGACGAACCGAGATAGATCGTTTCCAGTTGGCGGTACACCACACCGACGAGCGAACCGCCCTTCTCCGCGTCGGCCGGCAGGCTCCAGAGCAGCTCGGCCGCGCGGCGGTCGGCCACGGGCAACAGGTTCTGCATGAGATTCCAGGCGTCGTCGTCGACCAGCGCGTAAAACTGCTCGAAAGCCTCCCGCCGCCGTTGCCATACGAGCCACGGGAGGACGGCCGCGGCGTCGCCGCGCAGGGCGGGTTCGTCGCGGGCCGTGTCGAGCACGACGGGCAGCGCCTCGTCGGCCAGGCCCAAGGGCACCAACACCAGCGCCGCCGCCAGCCGCTCGCGGGGCGCCTCGGCCGACAGCATCTTCCGCAACGGCTCGACCATTTTCGCGGCGAACGCCGGGCGGCGCTTGCCCGCGTAGTATTCTTCGAGCCAACGGTCCCACTCGACGCCCGGGTCCGGCAAGTCGGCCGCGGGGGCGTCCGGCTCGGCGTCGTCGTCCGGGTCGGCGTTGGGAGTTTGCCCCGGGGGCATGGGCACCGGTTCGCTGTCGGCCGGGCCGAGCACCGGCGGGTCGGCGTCGACCGGCGCATCTCCGTCCGGCAGAAGCGTTACGGGAGGCTCGCCCGGCTCCGGCACGACTTCCGCTTCGACGGCCGGCTGGGGAGTGCCGCCGCCGAACATGCGTCCCAACGCGCCGCCCAACCGGCCCAAGAGCGAGGGCGAAGTCGTGGGCATTTCGAACGGGTCGATGAAGGCAAGGGCGCCGGCTTCCTGCTGTTGCCGCTCGATGCGCCGGGCGGCGTCGTGGCGAGTCTCTTCCAGCAGCGCCATGAGGGCCACGGCGGCGGCCGTGCGGACCTCGGAGTCGGAATCGTCGACCCCGGCGGCCAACTCCTCCTCGGCGGCGTGCGGCACGGCTTGCACCAGGCCGGTGACGGCCGCGGCGCGGATCACGGCATCTTCGTGCCGGGCGAAGCGGCGGAGGTGCGGCACGGCCTTCGGCCGCATCTGCTCGCCCCGGGCGAGCATGGCCACAATGCTCGCGGCAAGTTCCGGGTGCGCGGCGGCCGCCTTGACCAAGGGCTCGACGGCGATCGCCAGGTCGGCCCCGGCGAGTCCTTCGACCGCCCGGCTAACGACGAACGCGTCGGGGTCGTCGAGCAGCCGGATCAAGGCGGCGTAGGATTCGGCCTGCATGGCGTCGGAGGTGCCGGCGGCCGAAAAAGGGAACGAGCCGCCGCCGTAGCGGCGGAACGACGTTTCTACGTTGCCCAGCCCCGCGGCCGCCTCGGCCCGCACCTGCCAGCTCGGATGATCGACCAGGCCCATCATGGCCCGGGTGGCCGCCGCGCCGCCGGAGGCACGAAGGAACCGCAGCGCATGGACGAGCAGGTCGGGGTCGGTTTCCGTTTCGACGTACTCCGCCACTTGGGGCACCATGCTCGGCAGCGGGTTCTCCTCCAGCAGTTTCAATACGGCGGCCCGCACGTTCGGCTCCGGATCGGAGAGCAATTCGGCCAGCGTGCCGAGCGCCTCCGGCCCGCCCACACGCTGCAAGCCCTGCAGGCCGATTTCGCGCACCAGGGGATCGGGGTCGGCGAACAGCCGAAGCAGCAGGGCCTGGTCGGCGGCGGTGGCCAACGCGGCAAGCTGCTCGGCCGCCTGCCGGCGGATGGCCGAGTCGGTGGCCGCCAGACGTTCGATTCCACCCGGCCAGCGCAGGGCCAGCGTGTCGGACGCGGCCAGACGCAACCGCAACGCGGCGAGCCGCTCGCGGTCGCGGTCGGTCGCGGCCTCGGCCAGCCGCCGGTCGACCTCCTCGGCCAGCCCCGGCCCGAACCGGGCCAGCCGGTCGCGCGCGGCCGCCGCCTCGGCATCCGTGCCGCGCAACATCCGGTCGATTTCCTCGCCGGCCACCGCACGCTGCTCGTGGGAAAGCTCCGCAGGCGGCTCGGGCGGGGCCGCTGCCGCGCCGGCGGCTTCGTCGAGCCACGCGTCGAGCCGGGCCAGGAGGTCGGCGTCGATCGTTTCGGGCTTCCAGGGATCGACCTCCTCGACCGGCGCGCCCCAGGCGTCGAGCAGTTCCAGGGCGGTCAGCCGCTCCGCCAGCGAACCCTCGCCAAACGCCTGCACCGCCACCGCCGCGCCGACGTCGGGGTGGGGCCGCAGCCGGCCGATCGCCGCGTGCCGCACGGCCGGGTCGCGATGGCCGAACGCCGCCGCCAGCTTCACGGCGGCCATCAGGTTCGGCTTGCCGGCAGCCAGCAGTGCGTCGTCGGGCGCCTCGCGGGCGGCCTGCCGGTGCTCCGCGAGCCAGGCGACCAGCCCCTCGGCGTCGAGCAGACCCAGGTGCTCGGCAATCGGCCGGCCGGCCGCGGTGAGGATGCGCAGCGTAGGGACGGCCGTAACGCCCAACTGCCGTGCGTCGTCGGGCGCGCGGTCGACGTCTACCTCGACGAGTGTCCAGTCGGCCAGCGCCGCCTGCACTTCGTCCTTGCCGAGTTGCTCCTCGAGCACACGGCAAGGTGGGCACCACTCGGCCGTGGCACGCAGCAGGATCGGCTTGCGGTCGGCCAGCGCGCGGCGGCGTCCTTCGGCCAGGCCGGCGATCCACGGACGGAGTTCCGGCTTCACCTCGGCAGCGGTTGCTTCGGCCGATGAAGGTGCGGAAGCCGGCGCGGAAGCATCGGCCGCGAACGCCCACAGCGGCAACGCCAAGCAGCCGATTACGGTCATAACGAGTGCCGGGAGCCGCTTTCGCGGCGCGTCCGAATGTTGGAGTTCACGCTCAAGCGTGCCGGATACCGCACTCGGTTGATCTACACGCTGAAGCGTGAACTCCAACACTCGGGCGGCACGTGGAACGGTTCGCGGTATTGGTAGGGTCATGGTTCCACCTCCTGGTCGGGCGACCGGGACCGTCCTCCGGTATCGGTGAGTGCGACGGTTTCGGTAGGCACGACGGGCGGCGGGGTGGCCGGGGTGTCGCCGTGCCGAATGCGGTTCCAGTACGGCTCGTAGTCGAAGTCGGGGCTGTTCTCCCGATCGTGGCACACGACGCAATGGCTCGCCGCCTGGGCAAAGTAGGCGGTCCGCTCGGTCGGATCCTCGGCGTGGGCCAGCGACGGGCCGTGGCAGCTTTCGCAGCCGACGCCGCGGCGCAACGGGCTGCGGGCCATCGACGCGAACCCACCCGGCAGCCCGTAGCCGGTGGTGTGGCACCGCTGGCATGCCGGGTCGGTGTGCGCGCGGGTGGGGGTGAGCGAGTCCCATGCGTGGGCATGGGCCGACGTGCTCCACAGGTCGTGGTCGGCCGCATGGCACTCGCGGCACCGGTCGGTGCCGGCCACGGCGAAGCCCGAGGGCAGGTCGGGCGGCAGGTTCGGCCCGTAGCCCGTCTCGGCCGCGGCGATGTCGCGCTGTTCCAACTCGTCGTAGAACCGGCGCAGGTTGGCCGTCTGCTCGGGATCGTCAGCGTAGCTGCCGTCGAGTTCGTCGACGCGCGCGGCCGGCCGGCCCGAACCGGGCGGCACGTCGACCCGGGCGAGAAACTTCCCCTGGTTCGTGGCCGAGGCCAGCAGCACCGGTCCGATTTGCCGAGGCGTCATCGGTTGCCCCGTCGGCCCACCGAGAACCAGATCGGCCTCGGGCAGCGTTTCGGCCAACTCGCGCAGTTCGTCCTCGGGCAGGTAGGCCAGCACGACGAGCAGATCGGCGGGGCCAGCCGACCGGATCGCATCGAGCGCGGCCTGCCGGGGCGGGGCGATGCTGAACTCGGCCGTGGCGTACCGGGGGTCCGTCACGCCTACCAGCACCACGCGGCGGCCGCCGGCGTCGAGCGCGATGAACGGCCTGGCGAACAACTCGCCCGACGGGTCGCGCGCGTTGGCCGAGACCCAGGGCGCGTCGGTTTCGGCAGCGAGGCTGCGGAGGCGTTCGGGTCCCAGGGCCAGTTCGGCGGCGCCCAGGTTGCGCGCGGCCACGCCCAGGGCCGCCTCGCCCCGCAGTGCGGCCTCGAACCGCAGCAGGTCGTAGTCGGAAGTGCCGGCCGGCGCGCCGCCCACATCGACCAGCACGACCTCGGCCTCCTCGCGCGCCGCGGCCACGTAGCTGCCGCGCCGCGGCAGCCCGCCCGACTGGTTCGACGCGCAACCGCAGGGGACGATCCAGCCGTTCGTATCGCCGCTGACGACGATGGCCAGCGGGCTTGGCGGCTCGGGCTTGCCGCATCCG
>CAYPWB010000031.1:6465-26984 GCA_964414315.1 uncultured Planctomycetaceae bacterium
TCGCATCAGAACAGCGTCGCGTAGGCCAGGATGTTGACGTTCACTTGGGCCGCGTTCCTGAGTTCGCTGCCGCCGCAACAGCAGCAGCCGGTCGTGTTGGCCGTATCGTTCAGCCCGTCCTGCGAGTACACCACGCCGAGCCGCCCACCAACACTAATGCCCACCAACGGCCGCCCCGTGCCGCTGGAGGCGTTGAGCTGCCGGATTTCGTAGACGGTGTGGAACATGGGGTGGCTCATGGGGATGGGCTCGAGCGGGTGGTCCGGGAAGATGGTGGCCATTTCGCGGCGGAAGGCCCGATTCCACTCGCTCGACGTGCAGCCGGCCGAGGCGAGCAGGAGGCCGCCGCGCCGGACATACTTGCGCAGGTTCTCCCGCTCGGCGTCCGACAGGCGGAAGTCGCCCTCGCCGGTCATGATGAGTAAGGGGAACTCGAAGATGCCCGAACTGCCGAGCTTCACGGCATGGAACCGGCGGCTGGTGGAAATGGCCGATTCGCGTTCGGCGAGGATCAGGAAATGGTCGGAGAAGCAGCGGCTGCTCCGCGTGCCCGCATACACCAGGTTGGCCACCTGGACCACGCCGTCGGGCTCGCCACCCCGGTGGGTCGCCTCGGTGGGGGAATCGTGCGTCGCGCGAGCGACTTCCTGGGCGGCGGCCGGCCAAGGCGCACCGAGGGCCGACACCAGCAGCGCCGCGAGGGCAAGGGACGGGACCGATCGTTTCATGGCGCACTTAGCTCCTCTGCAAGACGTCGGAAGTATTCGCCCACCCGGCGGCGATAACGCAGCGGCGCCGCCGCTTCGCCCATGCCGGAAGCGTCGGCCGGCGTGGCCGGTCCGTCCCAGCCTCGCTGGTCGGGGTTAGCTCCTTCGCGGCCCGCGCCGCCGAACCCGGGCTCGGAGCCGCGTCCGTGGGCGCCGCGGCCGGCGCTGTAGGCCCGGCCCATGCCGGGCAGCATGCCGTAGAGGCCCATGCTTTGGAACCCGCCGCGCATGGCGCTGAACCCGCCCGCGCCGCCGCCCCCCATGCCGGAGCCGCTCCCCCAGTTGGGCGACAAGCCCATGGCCTCGAGCATTTGCGGAATGGTATTGCCCAGCGAGCCGCCCAGCCCCGGCCGGAAGGCGAGCATCGCGCGGCAGGCCATCCCGCCCAGGCAGTCGTCGTCCGACAGGGTCAGGAACTCGCTGAGCAGTTCGGCGGCCAGCCGGGCCTGCTCGTAGGCGCGGCTGCCGGCGAACTCGACTAGCGCGCGTTCCGCCTCGGCCATCGCGTCGATCGCCCCCGAGGCGCGCACCTGGGCGACGAACTCCCGCACCGCCTGCCGGAGCGGCTCGATCTCCTCGGCCTCCGGCAGTTGCTCGGCATGCTGCTCCATGTCAGCCAGCAGCTCGATGAGCGCCTCGCGGACGGCGCGCTGTTCGTCCTCCAGGTCGCGCATGCGGGCGCGCAGGGCCGGGTCGTCGTCGTCGCCGTCGCGGTCGCGGAGGGCGGCCAGCCGGTCGGCCAGGTCGATTTGCCGCAGCACGAGCATAACGAACCGCGACTGGTCGGCCATGAGCGGGAAGAATGCTTCGAGCGTTTCCAGCGGCGCCATCACCGCCTGGCGGAAATGCCCCCGCTTGCGGCCGAGTTCCTCCATCAGCTTTTCCAGTTGCCGCCCGAGGGCCTCGTGATTGAGATCGTCCTCGTCGAGGAGTTCTTCGAGTTGTTCGGCCATTTGCTCGACCGCCCGGGTCATCGCTTCGAGTTCGTCGGTGAGGGCTTGGTCGATGTCCAACGGGAGCGAGCGCTCGGCCAGGCTCCGCAGCGCGGCCGCCTCGTCGCGCAAGCGGGCCGCCAGCCGCTCGGCCTCGCCGCGGCGCTGTTGGCCGACGGCCGCCTCGGGCGGTTCGGCGTCGCAGGCGGTGAGCAGCGAGTCGACGGCGTCTTCCAGGCCTTCCAGGCGGCGATCCGCCTCGCGGTACTTCGACATCAGTGCATCGAGCCCCTCGCGCAACTGCACCAGCCGCTCGAACTCCTCCTGCGAGATGATGCGGACGGTCGCCACCGTGCTCTCGGCCCCCTTTGCCGCCACCGGATCGTTGTCCTCGACGCGGCCGAACAGCTTGATCGCATCGCCCGGCTGCAAGCCGTAGGCCGCCAGCGGAAGGTCGACCTGCGTTTCCATGCGGCGCGCCGGGCGGTCGGGCAGCGGCTCGTCGCCCGGCAGCGGACGCGAGTCGTTCAGGCTGCGGAACAACTGTAACCGGGAAACGCCGTAGTCGTCCTCGGCCGATAGGAGCACCGGCAGCACGGCGTCGGGGGTGGCCAGCGACTGCGCCGGCGGCTCGACGATGCGGACGAGCGGCCGCTGGTCCTTCAACTGCGTGATGGTGGTCGTGAACGCCTCCTGCGACGGCTGGCCCGCCGTGTCGACCACCCGCACCACCAGCTTGCCGTCGCCCGCGATGGCGAACTGCCCGACCGCCTCGTGCGCTTCGGAGGCCGCCGGTTGCATGGCGGCGGGGGCGGTCCCGATTTTCGCGGCGGAGGGGGTATCGGCTGTGGACAGCAATTGATCCGCTGCGGAATCCCTATTGGCCGGTAAGGGGACAGGTCCATTTTTCGGAGCCCGTTCCTCGGTGACGATAGCGTCGGTTGGCCGAAAAAGGGACCAGTCCCGGGCCGGCCTGTCCCCTTCAGTCGGTAAAGCGGCCGGCGCATCGAGTTCCACCTCGAGCGTGCCGCCCGAGAGGGGCCGATTGCTGCGGACCCACAAACGCACCTCGGTGCCCGGCAGTCCCGCGATGCCGTCCTTGGGTACGGGCCCCTCGTACGCTGCCTCGCCGGTGTACTCGGGCGGGACGATGCGGACGCGCACCTCCTCGATGCGCGGCACGGTAATCACCTCGATGGCGTACCGGGGGCTTCGGGCGCGGTAGGCCCGAACGTGGTAGGTGTGCTCGCGCGTGACGGCGGCCAGCACGGTGCGCCAGCGGCCGTCGGCCTCCGGGAACATCGGCAGTACGTCGGCTTCCTCGCCGGGGTGCTCAAGCACCAGGTCCGCGCGGTCGGCGGCGCCGCCGAGCAGTTCGGCGTGGATTTCCAACGGGCTGCCGTACACGACCCGCGCATCGCCCGGCTCGACCTTCACCACCAGCGGCGAGAACGGGGGCACATCGGCATTCGGGTAGAGGAAGCGGTCGAGTTGCGTGCGGGCCAGCCCGGGCAGGGCCGCGGCCAAAAGCGCGACGACAGCGGCCAGGGCAAGCAGCACCACGCCGGCGCGACGCAGGGGGCGGGCCGGGACGGCATCGGCGGGCCGCACCTCGGCCACGGCCGCAGTGGCCCGGCCGACGGCCAGGCGGGCCAGGCCGGCGGTGAGCGGCGAAAGTGCCGCACCCGTTCCGCCCTCGTCGACCGTGCGATGTTCGAGTTCGAGCCCGGTAAGCACTTGCCCGCCCAGGTTGCCGGCCCGGTCGACGCGCCGCGCGATGCTGCGCTGCCCGGCCGCGCGGACCGTGGTCGCAATACGGCCGCCCAGCGCCGCCAGGCCGGCCGTACCCGCAATGCCTGCCAGCGTCATCCGGGCCTGCGGCGAAAGCTCCCACAGCAGGTCGAGCCACGCGGCCGCCAGCAGCAGGACCGTCGCGGCGGCCAGGCCCCAGGCCAGGGCCGTGGCCGATCCGATCGTCCAAAGCCGCCGCCGGAACCGGCGAAGTCGGGATCGTAGCGTCATGGGGCACCTGTGGGTGTTTTTGCTGGTCGAGTTCACGCTGTTGGAGTTCACGCTTTAGCGTGCCGGGCATCGCCCATCGTTCATTCGCACGCTGAAGCGTGAACTCCAACTCACTTTGCACGCTAAAGCGTGAACTCCAACATGTCGTCGTTATACCAAACCTGAGCGCCGGCGGAGGGTCCAGGCGGCGGTCCATAGCAACAGGGCGCCGCACAGCAGCCACCAGCGGTCCCAGGCGGTCGTTTGCGCGATGCGGTCGGGCCGGCTGCGGCGAAGGTGCGCTTCGAACCGTTCGGCCAACGCGGCCGGCTGAGCCGAATCGAGCACCTCGCCGCCGCTCGCCTCGGCCAGCAGTTTCATCACGTCGGGCCGGGCACGCACGTCGAGCCGCTCGATCAGGCTTCCGCGCACGTCGAACATCGCCACGGTCGAAAGGTCGTCCTCGGCGGCGCCGGCCACCCGGGCGTGGTAGCGGCCCTCCGGCAGCGGCCCGAAACGGACCTGAAACTGCCCCACGAGGTCGCCCACCGGCACCGGGGTAAACCGGGGCACGTCTCCCGCTTCGCCCTCGCCGGGGGCTGCATTTTCCCGATGAAGCTCCACCTGCGGCGGTTCCGCGGCGAGCAGGTCCTGGTGGACCAGTAGCGTGGCGGTGACGCTTTCGTCGGTGCCGAACGTGATCTGGTCGGTCCGCAGCGCCATGGTTTGCGAGGGGCGCAAGCCCACGTTCGACACCAGCCAGCGCACCAGGCTTCGCCAGAACGTACCGTACACCCGGCCCTCCTCCTGTTCGTCGGCGGGCAGGAAGGCCCAACGCCACATGCCGGCCCCCTCGACCACCACCACCCGGCCGCTGCCGTACGGCTGATACGCCAGCACGGGCACGGGCTGCTCGCCGTCGGTGGTGGCCAGCACGGTGGCCTGCGGCTGCACCGTTTCGATGCGGCTTGCGGTGGCCAGCGTGGGCAGCGAGGCCAGGGTGTCGGCGCGGCGGTCCGACTGCGGCAGCCACCGCAGCGCGTGGCCGGCCTCAGTGAGTTGCAGGCGGTAGCGGGCCTCGGCGGCGGCCGACCAGCGGACGGGCAGCAGCTCGCCCAGCCGCTGCCCGATTTGCGACGCCGGCGCGCCGCGAGAGCACACCAGCGAAACACTCCGGTCGGCCAGCCAGCGGCGCAGGTTCCCGAGCCCCTCGTCGGTGAGGAACACCTCGGCGTCGCGCCCCAGGATGACAATCTGGTAGTCGTCCAGCGCACCGTCGCGGGCCAGCACGGCTTCGGGGTCCTTGCGAATCGACCAGCGGTCGACCGGCGCGGCGTCGTTGCCGTCGTCCTCGGCCGCGTCGCGGGAGCGTGCCCGCGAAGTAACCCGCTCCAGCAGCCGGTCTTCGGTCATCCGCACCACGCTGGTCAGTTCGATCGACGGATCGTCGGACAGCGTGCGGATGAGGAACTTTGTATCCCAGTAGGGTTTGCCTTCCAGCAGCAGCACGCGCACCGGCTCGTCGACCACGCGCACCAGCAGCGACGCCGCGTTGTTGACCTCGGTCACCTCACCGCGCAACGGCTCGGCCCGGATTTCGTAGCGGTACAGGCCGCTTTCGGCCTGCACGACGTCGAACACCTCCTCGACGGTTTCGTCGGGTTGAAGCGCCACGCGGCGGGTTTCGATCGTTTGGCCGTCGCGGCTGAGCGTGAGCGTGGTGCGCCCGCCCAGGCGGCCGCGCTGCCGGACGGTCACGGCTACCGGCACGGTCTGATCGACGAACGCCAACTCCTGCGGCAGGTTGAGCACGACCGCGAGGTCGTCCACTTCGGTCGGTCCGCCGAGGTTGTGCGTGTAGACGGGCGCCGCCATCGCTTTTGCCCGGGCGGCGGCCCGGCGCAGCGGCCCGCCGCCGCCGGGGGCGTTGTGGATACCGTCGCTCAGCAGCAGGACGGCCTGCCCCTCTATCCGGGCTTCGTCGAGGGCCTGCTCGACCGCGGCGGCCAGATCGGTCGACGCGCCGTCGGCCTGCCCCGCTTCGAGTTCGCCCGGCGCCGCCGGCGACCAGTCGCCGGCGAACGTGCGGACGCGCACCTCGTAGCGGTCGGCCAGCGTGCGGGCCGCCTCGGCGGCCCGTTGCGCGGCGGCGTCGAACCGGGCGGCGCCCTCCGGGCCGTCGGGCGTGGCCATGCTGCCCGAACGGTCGACCAGGATCGTCAGCAGCGGTTTGCCCTCGGGCGGCGGCACGCGCCGTAGCCACGTGGGGTTCAGCAGCACGAGCAGGGGGATGGCCACGGCGGCCGTCATCAGGCCGACGATCGGGCCGCGCCGGCCTCGCGGCAGCCGATTCCACGCGGCCGCCGCGTACGCCGCCAGCAGCACCGCCGCGGCGGCGGCCAGCGGCCACCACAGCGCGAAGGGGATTCGGGGATCGACCGTCAGGGTACCCATGATTCAAGTCCGAAAGGCGTACAGTCCAATCACTTCACCCAGCAAGCACACCACGCATGCGACCGCCAGCCACTTCCACACCTCGTGCCGCTGCTCCTGCCGACCCGCCGCGCCGGAAAAATAGACCGCGCGGCCGGCTAAGAGCCGCTCGGTGAGCACGTCGGCCTCAAGGCTTTCGAGCGGGCTTTCCTCAAAGGGAACATCGGCGACCTGGGCGAACACCACCTCGTCGTCGCGGCGGACCTCGTACACGCCCGGCCGCGGCGGGGCGGGCCAGTGCCATACCACGCCGGCCGACTCGTCGGTGAGCCGGCCGAACGACTCGGCCGCGCCGGCCGGCGGCTCGCCCGCGGCCGCCACGTGCAACTCAGCGGCCGTGCCGGCCTCGGGCGGGAGCTGCACCACCAGCGGCTCGCCGCAAAAGGCCGGCCGCCCCCCCGACGCCCGACCTTGACGCAACTCGCCCAGCAGTTCCTCCAGCAGCGGCACGAAGGCGGCCGAGCGGGGCAGGTTCGACGCAGCCAGATCGGCATTGACGATGGCGAGCGTGCCGGCGTCGGATGCGGTGACTACCAGGCACGCCGAGCCGTCACTGTACGTGGCCAGCACGTCGTCGGCCAGGCCCTGGTCGCGCCGCCGCGAGGCCAGCCCCCCGGCGAACCGCAGCCCGCCGGCCAGTGCGCCAAGCTGGTCGCCGAACACGGCGAACGCCGGGTGCCGTTCGTCGATGGATGCGAGGAACAGGTCGCGCCGCACGGCCCCCTGCGGCGGCGGCAGGAACTCGACCGGCATTTGGAGGCCGCTGCCGGCCACGTCGCCCAGCCGGCGGAGGTTCGTCGCGTCGACCGTCTCGGCCGTCACGTACACGATCGGCCGTCCGCGCCGAAGCAGGCCGGCCAGCATCCCAATCGCCTCGTCGGTCAGCAGGCCCGGATGGTCCAGCAGGATGACGTCGGCGGCGGCCAGGGCCGTGGCGTCGAGTTCCGCCAGGTCGACGCGGCGCAGCCGGGCGGAGGCGTCGCCGCCGAGCCGGGCGTCGGGCACCAGCGCGCACTGAAGATAATGGCTCGACGAGGGACGCTGCTCGGGCCGCTGCCGGGTGACGAGCAGGTAGCTCGGCCGCCCGCGAAACTGCACGACCAGCCCGCGGGCGTCGTCGGCCGGCAGCGCGTCGTCGACGCCCACCAGCGCGGCCCGGCCCGCTTGCCACCCCGATCCGCGCAGGTCGAACTGGTCGGCCAGCGTCGTTTGGCCGCCGGGCGGCAGCACGACCTCCTGCCGCCAAACCGTGTAACCCTGCGGGGAAAACGGGACAGGTCCGATTTGCCGGGACGGCCCGGAGGGTGCTTCGGACAAATCGGACCTGTCCCGTTTTCCCCGCGTCGGCTCGAATGCCACCTCGACCGTCGCGGTGCGCGGGGCGGGCGAGTAGTTGGCTACGTCCACCTCGACCCGCACCGTGTTGCCCTGGGCGCCGGCGGGCCGGGCCTCGGCCCGCACAATAGCGAGGTTGTCCAGCGCCCGTTCCGCTGCGACCGACTCCAGTTGGATATTCGTTCCCTCGGGCAGCGCGGCGAAATCGGCCCGGGCCCAGCTTGTTCGCTGGAAGTCGCTCACCACGACCAGCTCGCGGCGAGCCCGATCGTCGGGCCCGCGCGGGGCCAGCAGCCGTCCGGCCTCCTCGATCGCGGCAACCACGTCGATTCGCTCCGGCCGCACGTTCAGGCCGGCCAGTTCGGCGCGCAGCGCGTCGAAGTTGGTCGACGGTTGTTCGAATACGGACCGCGGCACCGCCGCGCCCACCACCAGATTCGCCCGCAAGCCGGGCCGGTAGCGGAGGAAGCCGGCGGCGACGGTTCGGGCGCGTTCGAGCCGCTCGACGCCGCCTTCGCGGGCGGCCATGCTCAGGCTGGCGTCGACCAGCACGACGCGCACGGCGTCGCCCGGCTGCGCGTCGGACACCATCGGCCGCTCACCCCATCGCGGCTGCGCCACGGCCAGCGCCAGCAGCAGGATGGCCGCCGTGCGCAGCGCAAGGATGAGCAAATCGCGCAGGCGGTGCCGCGCCCGCTGCTGTTGCACCGCCATGCGCACGAACCGCAGGGTGGAAAGGGGCAGGCGGACGGGGCGCGGGCGCGTGAGCAGGTGGATGGCCAGCGGCGCTGCCGCGGCGACGAGCCCAATCGCGATGGCCCAGGGGTGCAGGAAGCTCATCCGGCCCTCTCCACGAGAAATCCACCCAGAGTGGTCAAGTAGGGAATGGCGGTCGACACCTTCCGGTAGTCGCATCCGCCGGCCAGTGCGAACTGCCGCACCGCGGCCAGGTGGTCGGCGACCAGGCGGCGGTAGGCCGCGCGGATTTCCGCCGGCGAGCAGTCGACCCGCCCCTCGCCCTCCATGCCCTCGAAGCGGTACGCCGTGCCCTCAGGCAGCCGTTCCTCGTCGGGATGCACCACGTGCAGCACAACCACTTCCCAGTTGCGGTGGCGGAACAACCGGATGGCCGCGAAGACGGCCGGCAGATCGTCCAGCAGGAAATCGCTCAGAAGCAGCAGCACGCCGCGACGGGGCGACTGCGCGAACAGCGCTTGCAGCGACGGCGCGAGGGTCGTGGCCTGCCGGGTTTCAAGCTGCTCGACGGCCTCCTGCACGCGGCGGGCGTGCGTCAGCGTACCGCCCGGCGGAATCGATTCGCGCAGGCCGTCGTCGAGCACGGCCAGCCCCACCTGGTCCTGCCCTCGCGTGATGACGTGTGACAGCGCCGTGGCCAGGTACTGCACGTACTCGAGCTTCGAGCCCTCGGTTTGCCCGCGCCGCCGGGCGCCGAATTGCATCGAGCCGGTGGCGTCGACGGCCAGCACACACCGCAGGTTCGTTTCGTCCTGGTGCAGCCGGACGAAGGCTTTGCCGGTTCGGGCGTACACCTTCCAGTCGAGCCGACGGAGGTCCTCCGCGCCGGTGTACTCGCGGAAGTCGACGAACTCGCCCGCCCCGCCCTGCTGCCGCGACTGATGCCGGCCGCTGAACGCCCCCTCGATGCGGTGCCGCGTGGCGAAACGCATGTGCTCCAGCGCCCCAAGCGCCCGCAAATCGAGAAACCGGCTTGTCGTTTGCACGGCCATGGATTTGAATCCGGTTTTACACAAGTTCAAGGGGCCGGGTAGGTTTAGCGCACGTTGGAGTTCATGCTTTCGCGTGCGGAAGCTCGGTTCGAGCCGATCACCACAACCACTTCGCACGCGAAAGCGTGCACTCCAACAATTGACAGGCTGGAAGCCTATCCCACGGACTACTCTCCATCCAACTGGTTCAACAAGTGGCGCACCACGTCGGTCGAGGCGATGCTGTCGCCGACGGCGCGGTGGTTGACGATAATGCGATGCCGGAGGATCGGCAGCGCGACGGCGCGAAGATCGGCCACGATCGGGGCGGTGCGCCCTTCGAGCAGCGCCCGGGCCTTCGCGGCCAGCACGAGGTTCTGTGCGCCGCGCGGGCCGGCGCCCCACGCCACGTAATCGCGTATGAAGTCGGTCGCCCGCTCGTCCTCCGGCCGGCTCACGCCGCACAGCCGCACCGCCCAGGATACGACGTTTTCGGCCGCGGGCACGGCCAGCACCAAGTCGCGAAGTTCGAGAAACTCCTCCCGCCGAAGCGCCGCCCGGGGCAGCGCCGGCCGCCCGGCCGTCGTCTTCATGACGATCTCCTCCTCCTGCTCGGGCGTCGGGTAGCCGATGCGGATTTCCATCATGAAACGGTCGAGTTGTGCCTCGGGCAGCGGGTAGGTGCCTTCCTGCTCGATCGGGTTCTGCGTGGCGGCCACGAGAAACGGCTCCTCCAGCTCGTACGTCGTGCCGCCCACGGTCACATGATGTTCCGCCATCGCTTCGAGCAGGGCCGATTGCGTCTTCGGCGCCGCCCGGTTGATCTCGTCGGCCAGCACCAGGTTGGCGAACACCGGGCCGGGGCGGAAGACCATGGTCGGGCCCTTCCCGTCGCCGTCGCGGCCGAGCAACTCGAACCCGGTTACGTCGGAGGGCATCAGGTCGGGTGTGAACTGGATTCGGGCGAACTTCCAGTCGAAGGCGGCCGCCAGCGCCTTGACCATGAGCGTCTTGGCCAAACCCGGAACGCCTACCAGCAGGGCGTGCGACCCGGTCAGCGCACAGATGAGCAACTCGTCGATGGCCGCGTCCTGCCCGACCACCACCTCATGCAGGCTCGCCCGGATCGTCCGGACCCGATCGGCAAAATGCTCCACGTGCTCCTCGGCCATGGCAACGCTGGTTTCGGTCGACATGCTGGGTCCTTTGCGTCAGTGGACAAATAGGTTGGGAAAGAGGTCGGCGAACTCGGGCGGTGTCCGGGCTAAGAGGTTATCCGGAAAGGCTCGGGGCCGCGTCCCCTCTCCCACAGGGCGAGGGGAGTTTTCGGGTAACCTCTAAGCGAGTTATTCGCCGGTGCCGCCGAAAACTTGACCGCGATGTTCGCAAACGGAACCACCATTTTTGGTGGACTTGATTGACAATATTCAAGGTACTGCGAGCAGGGCAAGCGGATAGCCTCAGTGGGGCCAGCCGTACCACGCCGATTGCAAGGTTAGCCACCTCGCATGGCGGTTGTCAAGCGCCGGCCACAAGATGTTCCCCCGAAATTTCCACATGGGATTTAAGCAGTTGAGGTGGCCCCTCAGCGGGGATTTCGTCTTCTCCATGGGCTAGCGCAAGAGTTTGCTTGCCATCGCATCGTGATGCTTCGGCAGCCTCGGCCCGGCCGCGAAGGGCAAGGGGCGTGTGGGGGCCGCCCCTCGCCCTGGTGCGTGGAAGGAAGCCGGCGCGGCCGTTCCCCTTGCCGGTTTCGCGTCCGTGGGACATACTGGAGCCCCAATCGCTTGAAGCGGCATGGCTGGGACGGCGCGGTTTCTGATGGGAATCCGCCCGAATGACGTGGTACCATGGGCGCATTCTACCCTGAAGCGGGAATCTAAGAATGGCGAAACAACCCGTTCCCGAAACGGGCCCTGCGGCGGAGGCCCGACCGGTCGAGGCCCCGGTCTGGTCGGTCGTGGCGGTCGTGGCCTTGGTCGTGGCGGCCTGGATCGCGGCCGGATCGACCGGCGTGCTGGCCGACCCGTTGCGGCGGGTGCTCACTTGGGCGGCCCTGTTGGCGGCGGTGGTCGCGGGCGTTTCGCGGCCGGCGATGGATTGGGCGAAATGGCTGGGGCTCGCCGGGGCAATTGCCGTGGCCTTGCTGATGACCGCCGCCCCGCAGTCGGAGGCACAAGTCTTGGCCGTCGCCCTGATCGGTGCGGCGATTGCCTGGCTCCATCGCGACCGGCCGCGCCACATCGTGCTGCTCGGCGCGCTGGGCGCGATGATGCTGGCCGTGTTTCGGATAGCCGCCGGCGCGATCCCCTCGCTGTACTTGGCGGCCAACGGACTGACCGGCGCGCTGGGCCGGCTGGCCGGCGCCCTGGCGGGCGAGCCGCTGGAGGTGGGCGCCACGTACGGCGGGCTCGACTTCCTGCTGGTCGCGGCGGTCGTCTACGTCGGATGGCTGTGCGGCACCCCGGCCCCCCGGCTGCGGCGCGGGCTGGTGGCGGCGGCCGCCATTGTATTAGGACATTTCGCGTATCTTGCCCTGCTCGCCCACACCGATACCCTGGTGGCCATGCTGCCCGAGCGTGCCCTGCCGCCCGAGTCGGACCGCAGTTACCTGGGCGTTTGGACGTGGGGCAACGCCGCTCGCCGCCTGTTGCCCTGGAACCTGCCGCTGGCGGCCGCGGTCATTCACGGCGGCATCCTCTCGCTCGTGCTTCGCTGGTCGCCCTGGCTGCCGGTGGCCGACCCCGAGCCGGAACTCACCGAATCGGAAAAACGCAAGCGCGACGAGCAGCTTGCCGGCAAGGAGCTTCTGGCCGATATCACCTTCCGTTTCGGGCCCGTCGTGCTGGCCCTGCTGCTGCCGCTGCTCGGCTGGCTGGCGGTGAGCCGCTCCGATCTTTCGGGGAAAACGATCGTTGCGTACGAAGCGGGCTACCTGGACTGGTTCCGGCCCACGCATGAGAATCCGGAAATCGCAGCCGACGACTCGTTCGGCATGTTGCCCGTGCTGGTGGAAAGCCTCGGCGGCACGTTCCTGCGGAGCGAAGCGCTCTCGGCGGACGATTTGGCCCGGGCCGATGCGGTGCTGCTCATCCACCCCGACCAGCCCTGGCAGCCCGGGCAGCTTCAGCGCCTTTGGGACTACGTGCGCGGCGGCGGCGCTTTGCTTCTGGTGGCCGAGCCGCGGGTGGTACTGGACGGTTCGGTGAGCCGTTTCGACGCCGTGCTGGAGCCGACGGCCATTCGTGTGCACGACAACACAACGATTGGCCATCAGCCGAACTGGCAGGACGGTTTCGAGGCGCAGTCGCACCCGTCCGTGGCCGGCCTCGACGCGCGGCCCGGCGCCGTGGGGTTCCGCTTCGGTTCCTCGCTGGACGTCGGCTGGCCTGCCAGGCCCGTTCTCGTCGGCCGGTACGGCTACGGTTTTCCCGGCAGCGATCCGGCCGTGACGGCCGTGTACCGATACGCGGCGGGCCACCGGCTGGGCGACTTGACGCTCGCGGCCGAACAGCGGTTCGGCGCCGGACGCGTGTTCGTGTTGGGTGATACGTCGACCTTCGCGAACCAGATGCTTCCCGAGTCGTACCCGTTCGCCGGCAGGCTGCTGGGCTACCTGGCCGGGCGCGGCGGAACGCCCCAGGCCGGCTGGCGGCAGGTGCTTACGCTGCTGGCAGCCGCCGGACTGATGGTGTTGCTGTGCCGGCGGCCGGCGGCGCCGCAGATCGGCCTGGTCGCCGTCGTGCTGGCGGCAACGCTCGCCTCGGCCGTGGGCATGACCCATCGCACGGCGCGCGTTTTACCCGACGGCCGCGGGCACAAACCGCGCAACAACATCGCCTACATCACCGCCGATCACGCCGAGTTCTTCAGCCGCGAACCCTTCGACCCCAACGGACTCGCATCGTTCCAACGCACGCTGATGCGCAACGATTATCTGCCGCTGTTGGCGCCCGACCTTTCGGAGGGTCGGCTCGAACGTGCGGGGCTGCTGGTGACGATCGCCCCGGCACGTGCCTTCAGCGGTTCGGAAATCGCAAGGATCGTACGGTTCGTGCAGCAGGGGGGCCACTTCATTGCCATGGTCGGCGCCGAAGAAGCCCGGCCCAGCAAGCCGCTGCTTGAGGCGATGGGGTTCTACGTTCCGCCGTCGCCGGTGCATCCGGGCGAGACGATCCGCGAGCCGATTCCGCTGGGGGCCTTCGAACAGCCGTATTACGAGCAGGACGACTTCACGGCCTACGCACGCATGTGGAACGGCTGGCCGGTCGAACGGACGCCGATCGCCGATGATGCGCAGGGGTTGCCGCTAAGGAATGTCGAGGTCCCCGATGCCGACGTCGTCTTACTCCGTCGTTTGGGAAGCGGCACGGCAACGATCATTGGCGATTCGTACTTCGCACTGAACCGGAATTTCGAGGAGTTGGCGCCGCCGGTGTCGAACGAGGATTTCTGGCGCTGGCAGCTTGCCCGAACCGCCGGCCCGCGGCCATGGTATCCGACACCGTCGGATGATGCGGACGAGCCGGTCGAGCCGGTCGAGCCGGACGAGGAGGACAACCTGCTCGAGATGCCCGTTCTGGAGGAATCGCCCCCGGTGGGGCCGGGAGCCGTGGAGCCCGACGACGCCTTGCGCGGGCCGGACGACGGGCCGATGCCCGACGACCTGCCGGCCCTGCCCGACCTCGAACCCCCAAGCGATTTGGACGAACTGGAGGTTCCCGACCAGCCGCAAACGGAGACAACTGTTCCCGATTCGGCGGCGCGGGTCGTCTTCTCCGCTGTACGCGAGGGGGGCAGTCCCATTTTCGCGGCAATGGCAGAGGGGCGATTGGGCCAAGCCCCCTTTGTGCCGCGAAAATCGGGACAGTCCCCGGCGGCCGGTCACCACTCGGAGGCACAACCATGATGCGAACCTGGATTGCCGTCGCACTGCTGGCCGGGTCGTGGCTGATCGGCATGCCGTATTACTACACGTGCCACCCGGTGGCCTGGCTGGCGGTGGTCGGGGCGGGAACTCTGCTGTTGATTGGGGCCGTGCCACGCCTGCCCCGTCGCCGCGAGCTGTGGATTGCCCTGGCCCTGTTGGCCGTACCGGTTCTGCTCGCGCCTTGGCAGTTGCGTACGGCGGCCATCCTGCTGGCCGCGGGCTTGTTGGTGGAACTGCTGCCGCCGCCGCGGGCGTGGCCGCGGTCGTTGGGGCGTGCGGCGGCAACGGCCGGCCTCGTACTGCTGGCCCAGTGGCCGGCCATGGCCCTGTACACCCATCGCACGGCGCGCAGCCACGAACTACCCAGCCCGCTGCCCGAACTGCTGGCCGGGCTGATGCGGCTGTTCGGGGCCGATGCGGCCGCCGACGGCTCGACGCTGGTACTCGTCGGCGCGCGGCAAACCCACCGGCTGGGCGCCACGTGGGCCCTGCTGCTCGATCCGCCCACGTGGTGCTTCCTCGTCGGCGGACTGGCCTGCCTGGGCGTCATCGCGTGGTCGACCCTGCCGCGGGGCCGGCAGTGGTCCGCCTGGCTCCGGGCCGCCCGCGCGCTCGTGCTCGTGGTGCTCGCCTGGATCGTTCTGCGCGCCCCGCTGATGACCGCCGTGTATCTGCACCGCGCGATGCGGGCTGATTGGACCCTGCCGCTGAACGTGATGGACCACTTCCTCAGCCCCTGGATGCTGCTCGGGCTACTCACGGTGCCCGTGCTCCTGGCGTGGCGATTCGTGCAATTGCGCGCTGCCGAGCCGCCCGACGCCGCCACCGATGCCGCCGAGACGCCGGCCGTTGCTGGCGAACCTTCCACATGGCGTTACGCCGGCGCGCTGGCCCTGGTGGCCGTGGCCGCCGTGCTGCCGGCGTTTGCGTTCCGCTGGGCGCCGGCCGGCTCGCCGAAGGGGGGCCGCGTGATGTTCGTCGAACGCCACTCCGAGTGGGAGCCGACGCTGCCCGAGTACGATACCGAGTGGTACGGTCACGACGCGGGCTACAACTACGGGGCCATCTACCGCTACTGCAAGCAGTTCTTCGAAATGTCGCAACTCCTGCAGGACGATCCCATCAACGACGCGAAGCTGGCCGAGTGCGACGTGCTGGTCATCAAGACCCCCACGGCGCGCTACCTGCCCGAGGAAGTCGAGGCGGTGCGGCGGTTCGTCGAAGCCGGCGGCGGGCTGCTGATGATCGGCGAGCACACCAACTTCGAGCGCGGAGGCACGACCTTCAACGACATCAGCCGGCCGATGGGCTTTACGTTCCGCCACGATTTGCTCTTCGGCATGGACGACGCGTACGAACACCGCTACGAGCCGCCCTGGGTACCGCACCCGGTGGTCGCCCACATGCCGGCGATGGACTTCGCCATTGCCGCTTCGATCGACCCGGGCCGCAGCACCGGCTGGCCGGTCATCGAGGCGGCGTCGCTGTGGAGCATGCCGGGCGCCTACCAGCACGAGAACTTTTTCCCCGTGCCGCAGCACACGCCCAATATCCGCTACGGCGCGTTCATCGAATTGTGGGGCACCACGTACGGCAACGGCCGCGTGCTGGCATTCGGCGATTCGACCATCTTCTCGAATTTCGCCACATTCCAGCCGGGCAAGGCCGAACTGATGCGCGACATGCTCGCCTGGCTGAACCACTCCAGCCCGTTCGACGCCAAGCTCAACTCCTTCTTCCTGCGCGCCGTACTGCTCCTGCTGGCCGCGGTCGCGCTGGCGGCGGGCCTGGTGCTGGCGATGGGCCGGCGCGAAACGTGGCTGGCGATGCTGGCCGCCGCGGTGGCCGGCTGGGTGCTGGCCGGGCACGGCGTGGTCGCCGCGCATCGGACAACCTTCCCCAAGCCGGAGGCCGTCCGGCCGCAAACCCGCGTGGTCATCGACCGAACCACTTCCGACGTGCCACTTTGCCGGGGCGCGTACACCCAAGGCGATGGCGACGGATACGGCCTGCTCGTACAGTGGATTCCGCGGCTGGGCTACTACACCCGGCGGGAATCGGGCCCGGCCGCGTTCTCCGGCGACGCGCTGGTGGTCATCACGCCCACCCGAGCTGTCAGCCGGCAGTTCCAGCGGCAGCTCGTCCGATACGTCGAGCAGGGCGGCCACCTCCTGGTCATCGAAACCCCGGAGAACGCCGGCACGACCGCCAACAGCCTGCTCTGGCCGTTCGGTCTGTCGGTCCATCCCGGCCAGGCGTGGCGCGGGCCATTGCGCATGGCGGGCGACTGGCCGGGCATTCCAGTGGGCCGGGCCCTGGAGGTCAGCGGCGGCGAGCCGATCGCCCGGTTGGGCAACATGCCCGTCGGCGCCATGACCCAATACGGCGAGGGACGCGTCGTAGCCGTCGGGTTCGGTTCGGTGCTGAACGACGCCGGCATGGGCTACGCCTGGACCACCGAGCCCGACCCCGCCCTGCTCACCCGGTTCGAAACCCTGTACAGCCTCCTGCGGCTGACCGTGGAAGGCACGCCCATCGCCCCGCCGGAGGAGGCGGACGAGGCAACCGACTTGCCATGAATGGTTCCTTGCAACCGGAAGAACGCGTTCAGTAGGGAGGCGAGGGGCGCATATATTGACGAGTCTAGGAGGTGTTGGCAAGATTGCGTCATGCTGCGAACTGCCAAAGTCGCGCCGGAGCGACGGTGTTCCATGTCCTGAACGGGGGGTGGGGCGAATGCAGCTTTTCGCGCGGACAAGGACTACGACGCCTTCCGCTGCGTGCAACTGGGGACTTGAATCCACATTGCGAGTTCGCGGCCGCCCTCGCAGAGCATCGCCATGATTCGCCAGAATGCGCAGTTCACCCAATACATGCGACTGCCCCCCTTTATTTCCAGATCCGAATGCGCCGACATCACAGTCAATCGCAGCCTACTTCCAGCACGAACGCTTCTGGAATAGGTTGTCGGCATCGCCGTAAAAAAGGGGAAACAAGCGTGAAGAAACGTAGAGGTCTCTGGATCATTACAGCTCTCGCCGTCAGCGTGGCGGGTATTGTGGCGGCCATCGGCCTCTTGCGTTGGTACCAGACCCCGGTTACCACCGCGGCCACCGGCTCGATATCACTTGAAGACAGCAAATTTCTGGTGTGGCATGCAATCTGGTTCGGTGCCGAGGAGTCCGATGAGCCAAACGCAACCTTCGTGCATCCGAAGGATATTGAGGAGTTGGTAGATGCTGACCTGGCCGAACTGGCCCATTATCGTCCGATCTTGCGCCTGCAGTTGAATGGGGAACGCCAGTTTACCGATGAAGCATTCAAGTATATTGGCGGCATCACGGAGCTGGAGCACCTTGAACTCCAGCATAGCAGGGTCACGGACGAGAACCTAGCGTTCCTGGCGGGGCTCACACAGTTGAAGGAGCTGGATCTCACTGGGTGCGTTGGGTTGGAAGGGCATGGCATTCGTCAACTGTCCAAACTTGGCCGCCTCCAGAAGCTCGAGTTACAAGACTCCAGTATCCGCGAATTGTATTTGTCTGGCGGTTTTCGGTCGCTTAAGACCCTCGAAGCCGGTGGTGAGCGCCTCGGGCGGATCAATGTATCGTCCCTCTCCTCGCTTGAGCGATTAGACGTAGGTTCCTCCGAGGCAATTGACTCGCTAGTTATCGAATCACTTCCCTCTTTGCGAAGCGCGACCATCTGGTCGGGCTCACCAGTCCCCCCGACCACGTTTCATCTCACCGGCTGGCTCTTGGGGCTGCGAGAACTCAGCGTTCGAGTGCCACTGCGCGACGTTCACCTCGAACAACTGGACAACCTCCAGGTCGATATGATGACTGCCCTTTCGTTTACGCATATGGCCAACGAGCTATCCGACGCATCGCTGGAGTACCTGGCAAGGTTGATCGCGTTACGCACACCGGACGGTCTACACGCGAGTCTTGAGCGACTCGAAATGAGGGGCAACTTTACTGCCGAGGGGCTCCGCCATGTGGCGACGCTCAAGCACCTGAAGAGGCTCAGCATAGCTAGCAGGGCGATCAAAGGAAGTGGCCTGCAATATCTGGCGGAATTACCGCATTTGGAGGTCCTCGACTTGCGTGGTACTTCGGTTGAACCCGACCAGTTAAAGTGGCTTCATACAATCCGATCATTACGGGTAGTGGACATTTCGCAAACCGGGCGTCTGGTCACATTTCATAAGATGGCCTTACAGGAAGCCATGCCGTGGTTGTACGAAGTGCGGTGACACGGTGCGGCGCGGCGGTAAGCTGTACCCTCGTCGGCTAGGACGGAAAAAGGGATGGAGAAGGTGACAGCCACCAGAATTGGTGAGATTAGGGGGTTCAGGCAGAATACCTGAATGCCTCGACCACTGCGATACACGCCGGGAGGAATGGTGTTCCACATCCTGAAAGGGGGGCGTGGGGCGAAGGTGGCTTTTCGATAAGGAGGACGACTTTCTGGTTTTCGAGAGGGTCATGGAGGAGACGCTCCGAACCCGGCCCATGCGGCTGGTTGCGTACTGCCTGCTCTCGAACCACTGGCATTTCGTCTTGTGGCCGGAGAACGATGGCGACCTTCCGGCCTTCATGCAGCAGTTGACCAACACCCACGTGAAGCGATGGAAACAACATCGCCACGAGACCGGCTACGGCCACCTGTACCAGGGCCGCTGCATCCTGCAATCATGCCACGTATAATATAGACTGAACGACAGGAGGGCTTCAATGCCTACACTGCATGTACACAATGTTCCCGAGACGCTTCACGCGCGTATCCAGCAACTGGCCGAGACCGAGCACTGCTCGCTCAGCGCGCAGGTCATCACGCTGCTGGATCACGCGGTGGCGGAACGCGAGAACCGGCTGCGCCAGCGACAGGTTCTCGACCGCATCCGCACGCGTCGGGCCAAGCCCGGCATGAAGTCGCCTTCCACGCTGGACATGCTGCGCGAGGATCGGGGGCGGTAATGGCCAATTCGTTTGCATACATTCTCGACGCCAGCGTGGGGATCAAGCTCTTTGCCGAGGAAGATGATTCCGACAAGGTCGATGCGCTGTTTCAGCGGTTCGCCGATGAGCCCGACGCGCGGCTGCACGTCCCGACGCTCTTCTTCACGGAATGCACGAACATCCTCTGGAAGCTTGCCCGCCGGGGCGACCGCACCGCCGAGGATGTGCAGGCCGACGTGCGCGATCTGATATCCCTTGCCCTGGAACGCATCGATACAGTGCCGCTTCTGCCGGACATTCTGCACCTGGCGACGGAACGCGACCTGTCGGTCTACGACGCGACCTACGTGTTTGCGGCGCAGTCCCTGCGGATACCGTTGCTGACGGCGGATGAGCGGTTGCAGAGAAAGCTGGACGGCGGAGATGCGCAGGTTGTGCTCGTTGGCGAGCTGAGGTGACTGCGCGTTCGCGGCCGCCCGCGCAGAGCATCGCCATGACTCGCCAGATCGTGCAGTTCACCCGATATATGCGACTGTCCCCTCTATTTTCCGGGACTACCAGGCTGGTGGCAATACCTGGAACTAATTGACCGGAGAGTAACAATGAACCGAATTCCGTGTGTCGCGGCGCTCTCACGCTCAACTCGCTAACTCCGGCACCGCCAAACTCAACCTAGCGCTGAACCAAAACAAGAAAGGGAAATGCGAGCGCCTTGATGCGGAATCGCACCGTACCCCCAGTGGCCGAGGCATATGCCCCGCTTCAGAGCAGGTGCCTCGTTTCCCGACGGGTGATTTGGTACGATATTCTGTTTGTATTCGCTCAAAGGATCACCTTGCCATGAATATTCTTGTGATTGTCGGGCATCAGCAGCCCGGAAGCTTCAACCACGCGATTGCCGACGCCGCAATGGAGGAGTTGCGGTCGCACGGCCACGAGGTCGTCTTCCACGACCTGTACGCTGAGCAGTTCGACCCGATCCTCCCGCACGAAGAAATTCGCGCCAGTGCCGAACTCGCGCCGGTGGTGCGGCAGCACTGCGACGAAGTGCTGGCCGCCGACGGATTCCTGATCGTCCACCCGAACTGGTGGGGCATGCCGCCGGCCGTGCTCAAAGGCTGGATCGACCGCGTGTTCCGCCAGGGCACGGTGTACAGCTTCACCGCCGCGGGGGTGACGAGCAAGCTGGCAGGCAAGCGGGCGCTGGTGTTCACCACGTCGAACACGCCGCGCGAGGACGAGTTGCGCCTCTACGGCGACCCGCTGGAGAACCTGTGGAAGAACTGCATCTTCGGCCTTTTGGGTGTCGACGACTTCGCCCGCCGGAACTTCGAGTCGATCGTCATGAGCACGGCGGAGCAACGCGCCCAGTG
>CAYPWB010000032.1:0-15700 GCA_964414315.1 uncultured Planctomycetaceae bacterium
GAACTGGCCACAAACCGCTTTCCGCCGACGCCTTCCTGCTCGTAGGCGATCACCGGGGCTTCGGCGGGTCCGGGCGGATTGCCCTGGGCGGCGCCGCCGTAAAGCACCACGTACGGTTTCCCATCGCGTTCCGAGACGAACAACTCGTCGACGTCGTCCACTCCCAACGACGCCAATTGCTCGGCATCGTGCGACCGAATGAATTCCTTGAACTGGGCCTCGTTGGCAGGCGGATTACCCCGATTCCGGCCGGTGAATTGGCCATACAGAACTGCCAGCGGCTTCAACCGCGACTCCTCCCGGGCCGCCGCCTGCCGCCGGGACCGCCCGCAACCCAACGCCAGAACGCACATTCCCAGAACCAAACACCACACGGTCGTGCGAGCCATATTCTTCCTCCCACTGCAAGCCGCCGGAACAGGACTTCTCACCCGAACCTGCCGACGAGTTCGTGGCCAACCGGTGCCCCCCCGACGTGCCTAGTCAGTAGGGCGTGAACAGTTTGATATTTCCCAGGGTGGCGGGGCCGCCCGCCAATGCGAGCTTCCGCTCGGAGGCAGGGTCAGAGCTTTGTGAAAAAAACTCGCGATCTTGCGTACTGGTAGTACAGATAGCACCTCATTTTGCCACAAACCGGAAGCGATGTCAAATGTCCCAAATACCGAAACCGCCCCCTGGGAATGGCTATTGCTCGGAAAGACGCCGGAAGTATTGCTCGATTTCCGACTGGTATTTCGGCAGGAATTGTTCCGGGGCCAATTGGAGTAGCTGCTCGCGTTGGCGTTCGGGCAGCCGGTTCCAGAGCCGTTCCATCGCCTGCAAGGTTCGCTGCGGGTCCAGGGGTCCGTCGATCGATTCGGCCTCGCCCGGCTCGTCGGTCGCCTCGCGAGTCGGCCCTTGCTGGGGCTCGCCGTTCCCGCCGGCCGGATCGTCGGCCTGCCCGCCGGGGTCCCGATCGGCCGACGGCGGCGCCTGCTGCCCGGTTTCGCCGGCGGCGGCCGCCTGCCTGCGGGCTTCCTCCAGCAGCCTGTCGAGTTGAGCGACAATCTGCTCCTGCGAGGCAGTCGTTTCGGCATCGGGCCTCTGCTGGGCAAGCCGGGCCTGCACGTCGCGCATCTGCCGGGCGATGGCCAGCAGCGGGTGCGCGTCCTCCGAAACGCCCGCCTCGCCCAACTCGCGCTGCAAACGGCGCTGGAGCGGTTCCTCCTCCGCGCGGGGCGAGGGCGCGGCTTCCTCCGGATCGCGGAACAGGTCGGCATCGATCTCCGCGCCCGAGGCCGCCGACGTATCGTCCAGCAGTTGTTCGTCGAGCGTACTTGGCTCGGCTGCCCGAAGGGTAGCGGCACTGCCGACGGCCAGGCAGAAGATGCATGCAACCGACTTCATCATGGTAATTCCTCCCTGGGCTCGGTCAGCAGGCCGAGAGTCAAATCGGCCAGGCGGCCCTGCTCCTGGGCAAGGTGGTCGAGTCGGCGGCGAAGTGGTTCCGGAATGGGCTGCCGTCCTGCGACCGCCTCGGCCAGTTCCGCCGTACGCCGGTTGAGGTCCTGTTGGAGCAGCTTGAGCAGCTTCACTTCCGCCGCGGCGATCGGCTCGCCCATCGGCTCGCCTTCCGCGCCGTTTCCCGCGCTGCCGCCGGCGGGCTCGTGCGAGGGGTCGGCCGGGTCGACCTCGAACGCTTCGAGCAGCATGGCCAACCGGTCACGGGCGCGGAGGGCGGCTTGCTGCGTTGGCGAGCCGGTTTGCTGCCGCCCGAGTCCCGCGGCCGCTTCCGCCATGAATCCGGCCGCGCCGTCGAGCACAAGTTGCACGGCCTCGGCCCCAATCAGCCGGCTGCGAAGCTGCTCGGTATCGCTCCGAATGGAAAGCTGCAATTGCACGAGGTCCTGCAGGGCGACCAGGTGTGCGCGGGTGAGCCCGTCGGGCGAGTCGGTCAGCCGGTCCAGTCGCTCGGTGCCGTCGATCACCTTCTGTTCGGCGTCGCGGAGGTGCTTGACCGCGTCTTCCAGCCGGGCGATCTGTTCGGCGGCCAGTTCAGCCTGTGCCTGTTGGCGTCGGGCCTCGAGTTGCCGATAGGCCTCTTCCAGCAGTTTCTCGGCCTGCCCCGACTGCCCAGCGCCTTCGGCTGCGCTGCCGGCGGCGGCTGCCCGAACGGCGGCTCCCATCCGCTCGCTCGCCTGCAATGTCGTCTGAGCCGCTTCGCGCGCGAGCAGGCGTTCCAGTCGCCGGGTGGTGCGTGCCGTTTCCTCCGCCAATTCTTCCTGCCGGGCGCCGAGCGACTCCAGCAGAAAAGGGGTCCGGAGCCTTTTCTGCGAAGCATCCTCCGGGCCGTTCCGGGAAAAGGCTCCTGACCCCTTTTCTGCTGCCTCTTCCGCCGCCGCCCGGAAGCCGGCGGCCGCCTCGGCCTGGCGGCGGGCAAGGTCGGCGAGTTCCGCTTCCATTTCGCGCAGGCGTTCGACCAGCCGCTCCAACTCGTGCTCGCGCCGGTTCGCAAGAATGTCGAGTACATCCTGCAGGATCGTCCGAATGGTCTCCTGCACTTCGACGGCCTGCCCAATGCGGTTCTGCTCCAGGTGCCCGCTGCCGGTGCGCATCAGCCCGCTGAGAGCCCGGCGACGGATTTCGTCGACGGCGTGGTCGAGGGTGTCGGCCACGAGGGGATCGGTGGCGTCGAGTTGTCGGGCCGCCTGGTCCATCTCGGCGCCCAGCCGGTCAAGCTGCCGCGCCAGTTCAAGCTGCGCGGCGGCCAGAACGCGCAACTCGGCCATGTCGGCCGGCGGCAGGCTGCGAGGGTCGCGCCCCATCGTGCGGCGGCCGGCGTCCGCGGTGCGGCCGCCCAGGTCTTCCTGCTCGCGCAGCAGCCGGCCGACCTCGCGGTAGAATCGGCGGTAGTTGTCCCAGCGGCCGAGGTCGTCGAGAATCTGCTCCAGCGTGGCAATAACGCGATCCTGGTGCTCCGCAGCGGCGGCCAGCGACGGCGCCACGGCCGGATTGGCCGGCCAGGTTCCCCCGGTCGATGCATCTTCCGCCTGGGCGAACTTGATCGCCGTTGTGAACTCGTGGCGGATGGGCGGCAAGTGGTCGCGTGCCAAACCGTCCAACTCGGCAAGTAGCGTCTGCATTCGGCGACGCATGTCGGGCCGGTCGATGCGGTTGTTGTCCAGATCGGCCAGCAGGTCGGCCACGTAGGCGGGTACGCTCTCACGCGAGCCGGTCAGTTGGTTCTCGATGCGCCGCTGGGTCAGTTCGGCCGCCTGCAGATGATCGAGGTCCGACCGGGAAAGCTGTGGCACCGCGTCGAGCCGCACGGCCAGTTCGGTCACCTGGGCCCGACTACGTCGCTGCATTTCAAGAGCGCGGCGGAGTTCTGCGAGGATTTGATTCTGCCGGGCGGCGATCCGATCCTCAAGCTCCCGCGGGGTGATGACACTCAGCCGCACCGGGACGCTTTCGCCGGACGCAGGCCGGTAGTCGTCGGCTGTCGCGGTGAGTGTCAACTGCGTGCCCGGCTGCAACCCGAGCGGCCCCAGCGGCCAGCGGGTCTCGGCGGTGCGAAGGTCGCCGGGGTTGTCCAAGGGCGACGGTCTTCCCTCGGCGGGCGACGGGGCCTGCGCGGGACCCTCGAATAAGACAATTTCGCCGGTCGGGGCGTCGGGAGGCGAAGGGGACTCTTTCCCGGGATGCGAAGAGGATAGTCCCATTGTCGCGGCGGAACCGTCATTCGATTGGGTAGCGTCCCCGTTGTGCCGCGGAAACTGGGACAGTCCTCCGTGCGAAAACTGGGACCGCCCCAGATCGGCACGGTAGTTCAACACGATGCGACGGATAGCCAGGTTGTCCTTCGCTGCGACGCGCACCGGCACGACGGCATCGGGCGTGACGAACAAGCTTCCCGAAGGCTGCTCGAGGGTGACGCTGGGCGGCGGGTCGGGGAACGATTGGAGTTCCCACGGCGGCGTTTCGCTCCGCAGTCCCTCCCGATCGACCAGTTCGAACCAATACGTGCCCGAGGTGTCGATCACCGGTTCCGGCTCGCCCTCGGTCGGCAGGCGAAACTGAAGGCCCCGTTCGTCGAGCGACATGGCGATCGGCTCGCGCGCGCCCAGGTGCAGTAGGAGCGAGTCGAGCGGCTTGTTCACGCGGCCCGCAACGGCCAGCGTGGTGCCTTCGAGCACGCGAAGGTGCTTCTCGCCGGTGTACGGCCTGTAGCCTGTGTATGCCGGCGGCGAAAGACGCAATGCGAGTTCCTCCACGGCCGGCGGCTCCGCAATGTCGACCGCAATCCACGGCATCGAGTGGTCGTCGCCGCCCACTGCGCGGTAGGCAAACGGGCGGGTGACGCTCTCGCGGCGGGCGAACGCCGTATGCGGGCCGCGCCGCCGCATCGGCTCGCGCTCGACGATGGTCGTGCCGTCGGGAAAGAACAGGCGATACTCGATTTGCAAGTCGTCAGGCAGCCGGGCGCCGTTGCGGTCGAACGCCTCGACCTCAAACGTCTGTCCCCGGGCAACCCGATCGACCGCGCGGCGCAACCCGAGGTGCGTTTGCCGGGGCCACGCGGGCGGCGACACGGGGTTGGCCAGCCGGGCGACGGCAATCCGGGCGGAAACCGGGTCGAGCGCAATCAGGATGGTCGCCGCGAGGCACGCGCCCAATGTGAGTCCCGCGGCGCGTAACGCCGCGCGCGGATCGAGCGCCCGGCGGAAGTCCAGCGCGCGGGCCCGGCGCCAAACCCGGTCGATCACCGCATGTCGCAGCGCCGGCGAGCCGGCCACCGGTTCGTCGTCGGGCCGGTCAAGGAACTCCAGCGCGGCGGCCAACTGCTCGCCCAATTCGGGAAACCGCCGCTTCAGACGCAGGGCGATTTCGGTGTCGGCCAGCCGCTCGGCCAGCGGCCGGTAAAGGTACCGATACGCCGTCCAACCGAACGCCGCCAGCAACGCAATCGAACTGAGCACGCGCACTCCGGGATCGCGCAGCCGCAACAGGTAGTCGGCCGTGCCCAGCACGACGGTCGCCCCTACCACCGCGGCAACGGTCGCGCTCACGCCGTACAGCAACAGCAGTTGCCGCAGGCGGCTGCGAAGTTGGGCGATTTTGTGGCGTAGCGGATGCATACTGTATTTTACACCATTCCCCCTAGCTTACGTAATACCCACTCAGTGGTGAGCACGAATAAGAAGACGAACAGCAGGGGCCATTGGTTCCAAAGGGGGCGGGGCGGCAGCGGTTCAATGGGCACTTGCCGGCCGGGGGGGAGGTCGCGCCGCAGGCGGGCGGCGGTGGCCGGGGTGTACACCCGGCCGCCGGTAAGCCGAGCCGCCTGGCGGAGTGACGGAAGGTCGGTTTGCGTTTGTTCGAACTCGCCGGGCGGGGCCACAACGGAGAAGCTGAGCGACGGGGCCGCATCGGGCAACGTGGGAACGGCCACCCAGGCGTGGTATGAGCCGATGCCCGGCCGGGCCAACACCGCCTCGAACACGCCCCGCCGGCCCTCGCTACGCTGGAGCATGAGCCGTTGCGTGCGGTGGCCGGCGTGCTCCACGACAACGGTCACGCCGTCGTCCTCGGCTGGGGCCAGGCGCTCGTCGAGGAAGCGTACCCGCAGGCGGACCGGCTCGCCGAAAGTGTATTCGCGGCGGTCGGTAGTGAGCACGGCATCGCGGCCTTCCGTGGCGAGCTTCGATCGGGCGAGGTAGCGGATCATCTGCACCCAGTAGCGCTGAAAGTACGTATCGCCCGCACGCCAGCGCCAGCGCCACGTTTCGTCGGTTGCGTGCATCAAAACCTTGCCGGAGCCCACGTACTGCAGGCAGATAATCGGCAGGGGCTGCCCCTGGCTGTCGGTTTCACTTGGATGCACGGCCAGCACGCGCACGCCGGGCTTCAGGTCGCCCAACTCCGCGAACCAGTACAGCGGCGGCAGGTTCCGCCAGATTTGGGCGTTTTCGGTCGGGTCGAGGCTTAGCTGCATCGGCGGGCTGAGCAGGCCCAGGTCGGTCGGCTGCACCTGGAATCCCTCCGTAATGGCCGCGTCGGGCCGGGGCAAGCGAACCGAGCCGGGATCGGCGGGAAACAGGCGCGCGAGCGGAGTATCACGATAGGCGGCCGGCATGAACTGCGGTCCGGCAAGGAACACCACGGCCCCCCCTTGGCCCGGCCGGTCGACGAACTCCGCAAGCCCTTCAAGCATCGACTGGCTGATGAGCGCCGGATTGACGTCGCCGAAGAGAATCACGTCGTATTCGAACAACTCCTCGCGACGCAGCGGGAAGGGGCGCAGCACCGGCTCGTCGCCTTCGGGGTCGGCATCGGCGCGGACCAGTTCCGGATCGGCCTGCTGCAACACGGCGTGCAACTGGATGCTCGCCTCGGCCCGCGTCAGCATGTTCCACAAATACCGGAACTCGAAGCTCGGATACGCCTGCACCAGCAGAACGCGGATCTTTTCGTCGCTCACCGTCACGTTCCGGTGCTGCCGGTTGTTGTCGGTTTGTAGTTCGCCTTCGAGCGGCTCAGCCTCCAGGGTATAGCGGAACTGGCCGACCGATTGGGGCCGGTGTGTGAGCCGTACGGTCTGTGTCGTGTTGTCGGGCCCAAGGGTAACGGTTTGCTGCGCGAGCGGCTCCGGGTCGCCCTCCTTGCGGAGCACGACGCTCACCTCCTCGCCCGCAAAGCCCGTGGCCGTCAACCGCGCCTCGAAACTCAGGATATCGCCGACAAACACGAAGTTGTCGACCAGCAGATCGGTCAGTGTCACGTCGCGCACGGGCTGGTCGTCGCCAACGGCAACCAGGAACAGGGGCACGCCGCGCCGGGCCGCCGAGGCGGCGCCCTCCTCCAGCGGCACGCCGTCGGTGACGACGCCGTCGGTCAGCGCCACCACGGCCGCCGGGGCCGTGCCGCGCAGGTCGTCCAGGATGGTACGGACCGCATCGCCCAATCGTGTCGACTTGCCCGCAGCGTCGGTGGCCAGCAACTCCTCCACGAGCGTATCGAGATCGGTTCCGGCCGCGACCCGCGCGCCGGAGGGGGTATCGGCCAGATAGTAGAAGCGGAGCTTGTAATCGCCTTCGAGGGCGCGCAGCAGGCGCCGATCCTGATCGAGCAGCAGCGCCCGCGCAAGGTTCCATCGCGTGGGCTCCGCGGCGGCGCTGTCGAGCCGGGCGAGGCCGTCGCGAAGTTTCGCCCCCAGTTCCTCGTTATCCGAATCGGCCAGCGTCATGCTTTCCGAGTTGTCCAGCAGCACCGCCACGTACGGCAATCCGGTACGTTTCAGCCCCAGGCTCACTTGTGCGAGCATCAGCAGCAGCATGGCCACCAGCGCAAGCCGCATTCCGGCCAGGGTCATCCGCGTCCACAGCGGGGTGCGGTGGTTCTCACGCAGGTAGATGCCCACCACGTACGCAACGGCCGCCACGGCCAGCAGCAGCGTAGCCCAGGCGGGTAACGGCCAAACGTAGTCGAGCGTCCAGGCAGTACCCTCGCCGGCGTCGGCCGCGACGCCGAACCATCGTTCCAGCCAGTAGGGCAGCGTACCGTTCATGGTTGCGTCTGGTGTCCGAATCGCCATGCCAGGAAGGTTTCCGCCAGCAGCAGGGCCAGCGCCGCGCCGAGCAACGCTACATGCAGCCGACCGAGTCCGGCGCGCAGGGCAACCGTTTGCGGCCGCTCGGGCTCCTGCCAGGTGGTCTTGTACTCGAAAGAGACTCCCGGCAGCACCTCGCCGCGCAGCCGTTCGAGCCCGATTTGCGCCAGGTCGCTCTCGGCCGTGTCGACATTGGCGGCGAACAGGGTTTCCTGCTCGTCGGGCGCGGCGAGGCGAACCGCATAGACACCGCTTTGCCAGGTGGCCGGGAAGGTCCACTCGCGCTGGTTGCCCGCGCCGGCGAGGCGCACTTCGCGCCGTTCGCCATCGGGCGTGCGCACGTCGACGGCCCCCGAATCGCTGCTCGCGGTAACGAGGCCCCGCAGCGTGTCACCCACCGCAACGTTCCGGCCGCTCATTTGATCGGCCAGGCAAAACGCGGCCATTTCCTGAATCAGGGGCACGTAGCTGGGCAGCAGCGGCCAAGGGGTCCAGGAGGTGTCGGGCGAAGTGGCCACCAGCACAACCCGCCCCCGGCCGAACGGCTGCTCGACGATCAGCGGATCGCCCCCGGGCAACCGCAGGGCAACGCGAGCCGGCCCATCCTCCGGAATGCTCAGACGGATGTGCCGGTCGACCGGCGTGGTGAGCAGAGCGGCGTGCTCGGCGCCCCGGAACGCATCGAGCATCGGATGCCGATACTCGAGTGGGTCGAGCCGGCCCTCGGGTGTGTCGACCGCGGGTCCCAATTCAGCCGGCAGCAAGCGGTCCTCCTTTGGGGCGCCCGGTCCCAGTTCGCGGTTGTATCGCTCCGTCATTACCTGGTCGCCCAGAAACACGAGCAAGCTGCCGCCGCCGCGCAGGTAGCCGCTGAGCACGTCGGCCTCGCCGGGGGTGAACTGAGCCACATTGCACATCGCCAGCACGTCGTAGCGCGAAAGGTCTCGCTCGAGGATCGCGCTTTCCAGGGCCACCTCCGCTTCGATTGGCGCGGCGAGCCCCGGCTCGTCGGCGGGGGCGAGGGCGAGGGCCAGGTAGTCGGCCGCGCCGCCGAACGGCTTGCCGGACGGCCGCCCCTCGATACACAAAATGCTGACGCTGCGTCGCACCGACACGGCCAGATAGCGGCGGTTGTCCGTCGCGAGGGCGTCGCCCTCGGCGCGGACCTCGACGGCCCGATCGCCCGGCCGGTCGAACCGGTGCTCGAACACCACCGAGGCCTCGCCGCCGGCCGGTACGTCGACGTGCCGCTGGGCCACGCGGCGTCCGTCGACGAGCAATTCGACCGCCTGCCGCCCGGCCGGCTGCGTGGCGAAGCTCTTCACAGTAACCTGGAACCGGCAGGTGCGGCCCGCGATGGCCGGCGCGGTGAGCAGCCGCACGTCGGCCACGGCCAGGTTGTCGGCCGAGGGCTGGCCCACGTCGATCAGCACGAGCGCGGCCGTTTCGGCCAGGCGGGTCATTTGACGTTGTAACTCGGCCTGGGCCGCCTTTGGCCCGTGCGGCGCCCAGGCGACACGCTGGAGGTCGGTCAGGAAGATCACCTCGTGATGCGCGAGCCGTGGGCTTTCCCGCTGTGCCGTCTGAATCACCTCTCGAATGCGGGGCAGGACCGCCGGCAGGTCGGCCGTGGTGTGCGGCTGGCGCAGCGCCTCGATTTCGGCTATCACTTCGTCGCGCGCCAGGGCCGGCGTTCCCACCACCACCTGCGGCGGTGAGGTCATCAGCAGGAGCGTGAAGGCGTCGCCGGCCGGGGCGCTTTCGGCGATTTCGCGGGCGATTTCCTTGGCCCGGTCGAAGCGGGTCTGGTCGGCCGGCTGGTAGGCCATCGAAAAGGAGCCGTCCAGCACGAGCACGCGATGGGTGCGTCCCCCGGGCGTGCGGCTCAGTAGCGGCCGCTCCAGGTACGGCTCGGCCACGGCCAGTACGACGAGCACCACCAGCAGCGTGCGCACGGCCAGCAAGAGCCACTGCTCGAAGTGCAACCGGCGCGACTGCCGCTGCAACGCCGCCAGCAGGTACTCCATGGCCGCCCAGGGCGCCTCGCGGTACTTCCGCCGCATCCACAGGTGGATGAGGATGGGCGCAGCCGCCGCCGCCAACCAGCCCAGCAGGGACAGGTTCATGAAGCCGAAGGCCAGCAGTGGTGTAATTTGGGTGAACATGGTACGGTTTTCAGCTTCGGTCCGAGAAGGCTCGGATGCACGTCCTCTCTCTCCGGGAGAGGGCCAGGGTAAGGGCCCTGGACCACAAATCTTGCCACTATCTTAGTCAAGTTTCACATGCCCTCACCCCCAAACCCTCTCCCAAAGGGAGAGGAGATTTGTGGGACAGGCTTTCAGCGGCGCCCTCGCGAGGCCAGGTAACTCGACAGCACCACTTCCAACGACTGGTCGGTGCGCAACTGCACGTAATCCATCCGCAGCGCGCGGCAGGCGTACTTCAAGCGGCGCAGATACGCCTCGAACTCCTCCAGGTACGCGCGCCGCAGCGCCCGCGGCTCGACAATCACCTGCGACGCCTGCTCCAGGCCGCGGAACAGCGTGGTTTGCTCGAAGGGAAACTCCAACTCGGCCGGGTCGAGCACGTGCATGAGCACTACCTCGTGCCGACGGTGCCGCAGGTGTTTCAGTCCCTTGACCATCGCTTCGACGTCGTCGAACAAATCACTCAGCACGATGACGATGCCGCGTTTGTCGAATCGCCCGGCCAACTCGTGGAACACCGGGCCCAAGGCGGTCCGCTTCTCGGGAACGGCATTCTCCATGACCGCAATGAGTTGCTCCAAGTGCGACGGGTTCGTGCTGGGCCGCACCATCGCGCGGACGCCGCGGTCCATCGTGGCCAGGCCCACACTGTCCTGCTGGTGCAAAATGAGATACGCCAGCGACGCGGCCGCGCAGCAGGCGTAGTCGAGCTTCGACATGGCCGCCGCCCGGCTGCGGTACGTCATGCTCTCGCTCGTATCGACCAGCAGGTGGCACGCCAGGTTCGTTTCCTCCTCGAATTGCTTCAGGTAAAACTTGTCGGTCCGGCCGAACACTTTCCAGTCGAGGTAGCGGAGGTCGTCGCCGGGCGCATATTCCCGGTGCTCGGCGAACTCGACGGAGAAGCCGTGGAACGGACTGCGGTGGACGCCGGAAACGTAGCCCTCCACCACCAGCCGAGCCCGCAACGCCAGCCCGCTAAGCCGGCTGAGGACCTTCGGATCTAAATACTTTCGGGAGTCGTCCACCGGCGGTGGCCTCGTCCTGTTTCTGGGCGGCCTGTTCGATCAGCCGGCGAACGATGTCGTCCGACTTGATCCCTTCGGCCTCGGCGTTGAAGTTGGTCATAATGCGGTGCCGCAGGACGGGCGCGGCCACGGCCCGAATGTCGTCGGTCTCGGCGTGGAACCGACCATTGAGCACGGCCCGCGCCTTCGCCCCCAGCACCAGGTACTGGCTGGCGCGGGGCCCGGCGCCCCAACCGACGTACTGCCGCACCAGTTCCGGAGCGTCGGGCTTCTCCGGGCGACTGCTGCGCACCAGTTCGAGCGCATAGTGGATCACGTGATCGGCCACCGGCACCCGCCGCACGATGTGCTGCAGTTCGAGGATGCGCGGCCCGGCCAGCGTGGCCGTTACCTCCGGCTCGATGTCGGCCGTCGTGCGGCGAACGATCTCGAACTCCTCGTCGTGTTCGGGGTAGTCGATGAACGTGTTGAACATGAAGCGATCGAGTTGCGCCTCGGGCAGCGGGTACGTGCCCTCCTGCTCGATCGGGTTCTGCGTGGCCAGCACAAAGAACGGTTCCTCCAGCCGGTGCCGCTGGCCGCCCGCGGTAATCTGGTGCTCCTGCATGGCCTCCAGCAGCGCGGCCTGCGTCTTTGGCGGCGTGCGGTTGATTTCGTCGGCCAGGACGATGTTGCCGAAGACGGGCCCCTTGATGAACCGCAGCGACCGGACGCCCGACTGGCGGTCCTCCTGAATCACCTCCGTACCGGTAATATCGGACGGCATCAGGTCGGGCGTGAACTGGATGCGGCGGAAGGTAAGGTCGAGCGTATCGGCCAGCGAGCGAATCAAGAGCGTCTTGGCCAGTCCCGGCACGCCTACCAGCAGGCAATGCCCCCGGGCGAACATGGCGATGAGCAGTTCCTCGATCACCTGCTTCTGGCCCACAATCACACGGCCGAGTTGCTCGGCAATGAGTTGGTAGGCTTCGTGCAACTCTTCGACTGCCTGGATGTCTTGGTCTTGGAGCATGGTCAGGAGTTCTTTTACTGTTTTGAGTTTCGACCTTTGGAATGCGGGAGGGCATTCCCGCTTTCCGAGACGCCGGCAATTGCGCGCGGCTGCGTGAGGCCGGTCACCTCAAGTTGCGGCTCGGCCTGCGGCTTCTCGCCCAACGCGATCAGTTCGGTTTCGGTGGCAACGAGCAGGTAGTCGCCTGCGGCAAGCAGGTTCCCGCCGGCGGCACCGAGCGGGATCAGGTCGATGGTGCGCACCGGCTGGGCCGATTGCGCATCGAATACGTGGATCCGGTCCCGGGTCGGCCAGTACACGTATTCTCCGGCCAACACACCGCGGCCGAAGCCGGGCCGGTCGGGGCCGTCGGGCCAGACGTGCTCGATCCGCCCCCGCTTCGGCCCGTCGAGCGCAAGCCAGTACAGCCGGTCGCCGCAGGCAATCAGGTGCCGCTCCGTCGTGCCCAGCAGGTGCAGGATGCCCTCGGTTTCCGGCCCGCTTTGCCAAATCATTTGCCCCGTGCCCGCGTCGAAGGCAAAGACACGCGGGCTGTCGGATGGCGCGACCAGCAACATGCCGTGATGGTGGACGCATGGGTTCGGCGCGCGGTTCCAATGCGGGGCCAGGTTGAGCGAATCGCCGGACCGGACCCGAGGGTACAGGCTCAACCAGCGTACCTGCCCGTCTTCCGCCGAAACGGCCGCCACCGCGCCCAGGTTCGTATTGTAGTAGAGCGTTTCGCCCACCTTGGTCACCAGGTTGTGCGTGGCCTGGAACATCAGGCCGCGGGCGGGCGTGTCGGCGGCGCACAAAAACCGCTGCCAGCGGCGACGGCCCGTTTCGGCGTCGAAGGCGGCCAGATGGGCCTGCGGACGAACGTCGCTCCGCCGCATGCCGACGAACACGTTCGCCCCGTCGCTCACCGGCGGGCCCTCGAACGCCCAGCCCGCCTCCGGAACACTCCGCCAGGCCAGTCGCCCTTCGGCACGCAAGTCGAGGCAAACCAGGTAGTTGGGCTGCGGCAAGGAGTCGCGCTCCAGCGGCTCGGCCGTGACACTGCTGCCCATGCGGGCGTACAGCCGATGGTTGTCGACGGTCAAGGTGAACTGTGGCGCGCCGAACGTGTCGGAGGGGGCCGGCCCGCGGTCGACCACGCCCTCCAACTCTTCCCGGAAGATGGACCGTCCGGCCCCCGCCCAGGGCGGCGCTCCGTCAGCCAACCGGAAACCGAACACCTCCCGATGACTGGCGGTGACTACCAGCCCCTCGTACCAGACCGGATGCCACGCCAGTGCCTCGGCGGCGGTCGGGCCGGCCTCCGGCAGCGGCGCCCGCCACACCATCGCCGCCGGCACGGGCGCCTTGGCGGCCGTGGCGTTGCGCGCGGGCGAGCCGGCGAACGTGGGCCAGTACGGGTCCTGCCGCTCGGGCGGCCAATCGCGGCTGGCGGCGAGCATTTCGGCCAGCGCCGCGGCGAAATCGATCTCGCGGCCGCCCAGCCGCCCGCGCGACTCCGGATGCAAGCGCCGGAAGTGCTCCAACTCGTCGGCCGCCCGGGCGGTCGAGCCCTCTAGAATCGACACCAGCACCAGCCGTGCACGCACCGCAGCAAGATCGAGCTGGCTGTCGGGGTAGGCGAGCCAAGTTCGCGGCGCGTCGGCGGGAGCCTCGACCGGCAGGATGCGTTCCCAGTGCCGCCGGGCCGCGGCAAAATTGCCACGCTCCAGCGCGATGTCGCCCAACAACAACAGGGCCCGATCGCCGAAACTGCTGGCAAACGCGTTCTCCACCACGTTTTGCAGGAGCCGGCGGTCCGGCCCGGCGCGGCCTTGCTCGTACCACTGGCGAGCGAGCGGATCGACCCGGCTGCGGTACACCTCAAGCGCTTCCGGCGGCAGATGTGCCAGCTTCAACCGCCCATACTCGCGCAGCCCGACGAACCGGTGTTCGGCCACGGCCACCAGCCGGTCGTCGGGCGCGCCGGTGGCGGCCAGCAGGGTATCGACCGCCTCGACCCATTGGCCGTCGGCCAGCAGGGCATCGACCCGATCGAGCTGGGCCCGCAACTCGCCGACGACGCGGGGCACCTGGACATCGGGGTCCAACTGGAACCGGCTGCCGCCGGGGGCGGGCCCCACCTGGGCGGTCGCCACGGGCGGCGCCGCAAACAGGACTGCCGCCAGCAGCCATCGGCCAAGTCGGATTGCACCCTTCAACAGCAGCCTCCCTGGTAGCCCACCCACCTTGAAACTATACCCAGCGCCCCCTCGATAGTTCGGTTCGCCGGGACCAGCGTATTCCAACCTTCAGTATACGCCACCCCGCCCGCTGCGCAAACCCTCGGCTCACCCCCCTTTGGAGTTCGGCGAGGCTTCACCGCAGGGTCCATACGACGTTTCCCGGGTCTGCTTTGCGGTTTCGCGGCTTTGCGTGTGATCCAGAGCCGGGCATACCTGAACGCAAAGAGGCCGAGGAAGATATCTGAACGATTCGTCACCCGCGAGTTACCCGCCCGCAGGATGAGCGGCCGGTGCATCCACTGGTTTGCACATCTCGCAGAGTATTTCGGGGGCAACATCGAAACCGCAATCCCAGGCGAGAGTGGGCCACGAGTTCAGATGGAAGCCGGAGAAAGGCTCCGGGTCGCGCAAGGACGAGGCAGCGGCGTGCGCGTACACCGTATCTTTCAGATCAACTTCTCCGGATTTCCCGTTGTTGAACTTCACGAAGACTCGGAAGCCGCCCATGTATCTTGCTTCCTTCAGGTAAACACATTCCGTCGCGGTGTTCTCCGCTAAACCAACGGGCTACTTTGTGGAAATCCTTGGATTCCCACATTTCCAGTAGCTCGCCCTGGTGCAAGTCCACCCACTCCTCGACAAGGCCTCGCACTCGCGCGGGATCGAGCGACGACTGTCTTCCCGTTCAGCTCGACTGGTTGGTTATGGACCGCCTTCCGCTGGACTCAGAAACTCTGTCGCCACTGCGGGCGGGTATCTTCCGAGACCGTGAAGTACACGACGCTCGAGGATACGTTCCGCCTCGTTGATTCTGAGCACTCGTACAGTTGCCTCCCCGATTGCCGTTCTAGGTTCGATGACGACACCCTTCAAGTGCAAATGCTCGGCCCAACGGTCGGTACGGGGATTGAAAAGGCGGATGAATTCGGTGGTGCCGGTCGCAACGGAGCCGACATCACTTCCCTTCGCGCGATTGCAGCAGGTGCATGCGTACGACAGATTGTCCGCAGTGGTAACCCCGCCGTGCTTCTCCGCGATAACATGATCGACTTGGCAACCCAAGTAGGTATCATCTTCGTGGATTAGACAGTATTCGCAAAGACGGCGAGCCCGCGACAGAACGAGGCGGCGCAGCTCGGCACGAACATACGTGGTCATTGGGCGCAAAGCGTTCGAGCACGAGCCTTGGCCAGCCGCATGAGGTGTTCCACCTTCATGAAGTGGTCGAGTTCGGACGATTCTTCATGCGTCAAGCCGCCGGTCTTCTCCTTGTGGATCAGTTCGGCGACGTAGTCCTTCGTTTGCTGCGAAGGCTCGAACCGCGCAACGGAATCGGGCGTCGTTCCCGCGGCGATAAAATCCACGATCTCATCGTAGGCTCGAATCATGGCCCTAGTCTACCAGGGGGTCTGGTGGATGTCAATAGCGCCGCCCCGTCATCGACCGACGTGCGAGGCCGCGGTGCGTTACTTCGGTGGGCACCCCGGGACGGCCGCTGAGCATTGACCCGATCGTCGCAACGTATTCCAACCTTCAGTATACGCCGCCCCGCCCGCTGCGCAAAGCCTCGGCTCACCCCCCCCTTGGAGTGCGGCGATTCATCGCCGCTTTCCTCCCGCCTTGACCCGCGCGGGAAACCCGTT
>CAYPWB010000032.1:15800-26743 GCA_964414315.1 uncultured Planctomycetaceae bacterium
CCCTCCAAACCGGCTTGACAACCCACGCCGCGCTGCACGACACTGAAGGCAGGGTCGTTGCCCGTGCAGCGGCTGGGCAACTTGGTTTGGAAGGGGGTTCAACATGGCTGCTCCTGCGGCGACGGGAATCGGACGGCTCGCGGCACTTCTGCTCGTAACACTGCTTGCGGCGACCTCGCCGCGGCCATGCGGGGCGCAAATTGCGGCGCATGAGCGCACGCCCAATATCGTCATCATTCTGGCCGACGACCTGGGCTACTCCGACGTGAGCTGCTTCGGCGGCGAGATTTCGACGCCGAATATCGACCGGTTGGCGAAGGACGGACTGCGGTTGACGCAGTTCTACAACTGCGGACAGGATTCGCCCACCCGCGCGGCCCTGCTGACCGGCCTCTACCCGCACCAGGTGGGCATGGGCCATTCGACCACCGACTTCCGCCAGCCCGGCTACCGGGGCAACCTCAGCCGCGAATGCGCCACGCTGGCCGAACTGCTTGGGCAGGGCGGATACCAGACCATGATGGTGGGCAAATGGCACCTGACGCCGCACATCGCGCCGGCGGGGCCCAAGCACACTTGGCCGGTGGAGCGAGGGTTCGAGCGGTTTTACGGGACGATCCACGGAGCGGGCAGCTATTTCGCTCCTATTACGCTGTGCCGCGGCAGCCAGTTCCTCGACGAAAAGGACCCCGACTTCTACTACACCGAGCGCATCGCGCACCATGCCGGCATGTTTCTTGAGCAGGCGGCGAGGGGGAACAATCCCTTCTTCCTGTACGTGGCTTTCACGGCGCCCCACTTTCCCCTGCACGCCCCGGCCGGCGCCATCGAGCGGCAGCGCGCCCGGTACGCGATGGGCTGGGACGAAGTGCGCAAGACCCGGTTCCAACGCATGCAGGCGATGGGCATTCTGAAGCCGCACTGGAAGCCCACGACCATCGACGAACGCGTCGGCCCGTGGGAACTCAACCAGTTGCGCGCATGGCAGCAGCGGCGCATGGAGGTGTACGCCGCGCAGGTCGACCTGATGGATCGGGCCGTTGGCAGTATTCTCGAGAGCCTGCGTCAGATGGGCGCCGAGCAGAACACACTGGTCATGTTCCTCTCCGACAACGGCGCCTCGGCCGACGAGATCATGCCGAACTGGCGGGGGGCGGGCATCCCGAAGGAGACGCGCGCCGGCCGGGCCGTGCAACTGGGCAACCAGCCCAGCGTCATGCCCGGCGACGAGGACACATACCAGAGCTACGGCATTGCGTGGGCGAACGTGAGCAACACGCCGTTCCGGCTGTACAAGGGCGCCGTGCACGAAGGGGGCATTTCCACCCCGCTGATCGTCCGCTGGCCTGCGGCCCTGCGACGAGGCGGCCGAATGAACGATCAAATCGGTCACGTGATCGACATTGTGCCCACCTGCCTCGAAGCGGCCCGCGTGCGGTACCCGTCGGCGTATCAGGGCCGCAGCATTCCGCCGCTGGAGGGGCGCAGCCTCCTGCCGGTCCTTCGGGGCGAAACGCGTGCCGACGACAAGCTTTACTGGGAACACGCGGGCAACCGCGCGGTGCGCGACGGCAAGTGGAAGCTCGTCGCCCGGCACCGAGGGGCCTGGGAACTGTACGACATGGAGGCCGACCGCACCGAAACCGACAACCTGGCCGACCGGTTTCCTGTGGTCGTTGAGAACATGGCAGCGCACTACGCGGCCTGGGCCAAGCGCGTGGGCGTGCTGCCGTGGCGGGAGTAGGGGCGAGGACGGCGTTTGTCCCTGGCGGGGAAACCAGGTACAATCGCGGCGACCATCGGCCGTCGCAAGACGTGCCTCGCTACTCCACAACGCAATGAAGGGAGCCCTCGCCATGCTACGACACTTACCCATCGCACTGTGCTTGACTGTTTTCGCCTTCGGACGTCCGGCACCGGCCGCCGAAGACGCGCCCAGACCGAACGTCGTTGTCATTTTCACCGACGATTTGGGCTATGCCGACCTGGGTGTTTACGGCGCCGAGAAAATCGCCACGCCGCACCTCGACCAAATGGCGGCCGAGGGAGTGAAGTTCACCGACTTCTACGTGCCTGTTTCCGTCTGTACGCCCAGCCGCGCCGCGCTGCTCACCGGGTGCTATCCGCCGCGGGTGTCGACCGTGCGGGTACTGTTCCCCCGCGACAACACGGGGCTCAACTCGGCGGAGTACTCCATGGGCCGCATGTTCAAAGACCGGGGCTACGCCACGGCATGCGTGGGCAAGTGGCACCTCGGGCATCTGCCCGCCTTCCTGCCCATGCAGCACGGGTTCGACACGTACTACGGCATCCCCTACTCGAACGACATGGACAACGTTTCTGGCAAGCCGCATCGCGAGGCGAACTACCCCGACCCGAAGGTCGAGTATTTCAATGTGCCCCTGATGCGCAACGAGGAGATCGTCGAACGGCCGGCCGACCAGACCACCATCACCCGGCGCTACGCCGAGGAAGCGGTGCATTTCATCCGCGAGAACAAAGATCGGCCGTTCTTCCTGTACTGCGCGCACACGATGCCGCACATTCCGCTGTTTGCCGGCGAGGCGTTCCGCGGCAAGAGCCGCGGCGGGCTGTACGGCGACGTGATCGAAGAGATCGACTGGAGTGTGGGCGAGGTGCTCAAGACCCTCAAGGAGCTTGACCTGGACGAGCGGACCTTGGTGCTGTTCACCTCCGACAACGGCCCATGGCTGTCGTTCGGTGACCACGGCGGCAGCGCCAAGCCGTTACGTGCCGGCAAGTTCACCGTGTACGAAGGGGGCGTCCGCATGCCTGCCATCGCCCGTTGGCCCGGCGTCATTCCGGCCGGCAGCGTTTGCCGCGAGCCGGCCATGACCATCGACCTGCTGCCGACCTTCGCGAGGCTCCTTTCGGCCGAGTTGCCCGCCGACCGTCCGATCGACGGCCGAAACATCTGGCCGCTCATCGTGGGCGAAGCGGAGGCGAGTTCGCCGCACGAGGCGTATTTCTTCACGCAGGGCGACAACATCCGAGCCGTACGAAGCGGCCCGTGGAAGCTGCACCTGAAGCCCGTCCAGCTTTACAATCTGGAAGACGACGTCAGCGAGAGCGATAACGTGGCCGCTGCCCATCCGGAAGTGGTCGAACGCCTGAGCAAGTTGGCCGCCCAGAAGCAGAAGGACTTGAAAGAAAACGCTCGGCCGATGGGGCGAACCAATTAGCGGGTCCGATAAGACCGCACGAGCACAGTCGTTCCTAACCCTTTCCCACGATATTTGGCCAGTGAGATTGCATCATGCCACGCCTTCTCCACGGGATGATTGTGTTTCTTTACTCTATTGCCTTCCATGGGTTCGCTCCGGCAGCCGATCACTTCCTTATCGAATCCGGCCGGCCGCGGGCCGAGATCGTCATTGCCGAGGCACCGCCGCGAACAACACGGTTGGCGGCCGATGAACTGCAATCGTACGTTGAAGAAATCTCCGGGGCGAGATTGCCGATTGTCGCGCAGCCGACCCGCGATGTGCCGGTCAAGGTGTACGTGGGGCAAAGTGTCCATACGGAGAAGCTCGGCTTCACAGCCGACGGTCTGGAACACGGCGCGTACCGGATCGTTTCCGGCGACGGCTGGCTCGTGCTCCTCGGCGACGACGCCGAGTTTGTGCCCATCGAGCCGTGGGCAAGGAACAATGGCGAGATTGTCAGTGGAAAGCTGCAACGCGAGTGGAACGCGATTACCGGCGCCACGTGGGGCGCGCCCGCTGCCAGGATGTACAAGAACCGCCTCCGGCTGCCTGGCGATCTCGGTCGGCCCGAGGGGGCCGAGGGGACCGGTGAACCGCTTGCGCTGTGGGGGTTCGACGAACGCGGCTCGCTGAACGCCGTGTGCGGATTCCTGCGCAAGTTGGGCGTACGGTGGTACATGCCGGGCGAGTTGGGCGAGGTCGTGCCGGCGATGCCGACCATCCCGCTGCCGCAAATCGACGAGATCGTGCGGCCCGACTTCCCCGTGCGCCGCGTCAATATCCGCTTCGGCGTGCACGGCCGCGAAACGGCGATGTGGGCAATGCGGCTGGGCATTCGCGACCCGCACGGGCTGCAAATCGCCCACGGCATGACCACCATGACCGACCGCCCGGAGATCCTCGAATCGCATCCCGAATGGTTCGCTTTGTACGGCGGCAAGCGGCATACCCAAATCGAGTTGAAGAATAACCAGTTGTGCTATTCGAACGAGGAACTGTTCCGGGAAACGGTCCGCTACGCCCGGGCCCAGTTCGACCATTACGGCTACGATGCCGTTTCGGTGATGCCGCCCGACGCCTACGTGGCGATGTGCCAGTGCCCGCTGTGCGAAGGGAAGGACACACCGGAACGCGGCCAGCGGGGACGGCTTTCCGATCACGTGTGGGGGTTCGTCAATCGCGTGGCGAAGGAGATCGGCCGAACGCATCCGGGCAAGCTCATCTCGAACTGCGCCTACGGCACCTACACCCTGCCGCCGCATGCTATCGAGAAGCTTGAGCCGAATGTGCTGGTGTGCATTGTCGGTGGGCGCCGCCCGATCAACAACCGGCCCGAGCAGCAGGCCGAAGTGCGCCGTCTCCGCGAGGCATGGCTCGCGAAAACCGACAACCCGATCATGGTGTTCGAGAACTACCCGTTCACCGATCGCGGCTTCTACCTGCCCGCCTTCGTGCCGCATGCGATGGGCGAAAGCATCAACGCCACCAAGGGCGTCTCGCAGGGAGAGGACATTTGGCTGAGCGTTCGGCAAGACTTCCACGAGACGGCGATCGGGTTCAACCACTTCCTGGTGTACTTCACCCTGCGGATGTATTGGGGCGGCAAGGATCAGGACGTCGATGCGATGTTCCGCGAGTACTGCCGGTTGTTCTACGGCCCCGCCGAGCACGAGATGCTCGCGTTCTTCCAATACTGCGAGGCCCACTGGCAGGAGATGGACCGGGACCTGGCGAAAGCCGACGCCGCCCTGGAATTGTTCGCCGCGGCGCAGGCGAAGGCCGCGAGTGAAACGGTGTATGCCAGGCGCATCGGGTTGGTCGACGATTACCTGAAGGGCCTGCGCGCGAAGCGGGAGCAACTGGCCGAGCGGCGCGGGCCGGTGCCGACCTTGCGCCTGGTCGGCACGGCCCGGAGCGATATCGTCATCGACGGCAAGCTCGACGACGCCGCGTGGGATCAATGCCCGGCGGCCGCTACTGCAAGCCTCCGCGAACTGCAGACGGGCCGTCCGCCGGTCTTCGGGACGTCGATCAAAGCGGCCTGGCGCGGCGACGGCCTGTACCTGGCCATCCGCTGCGACGAGCGCCCGGGCGACAAGCCGAACATCGCCACCACACGCAACGGCGATCCGTCCATCTGGTACGGCGACCTGATCGAAATCCTGTTGGAAACCGAATCGCACTCGTACTACCAGCTTGCCGTCAACCCGGCGGGCGCCGTCGTCGACCTCGACCGCGGGGCGCCGCGGTCGGCCTGGTACGGTTGGAGTTCGCAGGCCGAGGTGGACACGGACCTGGCCGACGACCATTGGACGGTCGAGATTCGCATTCCGGTGACCGACGACGAGAATGACCCGCTGCACCAGGTGCTCGGCAGGAAGCCGACGCAAAGCCTGCCGTGGCACATCAACATCTGCCGCCAACGCATCCGGGAGAACGGCGAGGAGTATTCGGCCTTTGCTCCGACGGGCGTCGCGTCGTTCCACAAGCCGCTCAAGTTCGCCCGCTTCTACGACGGCCGGTCTCACAAGTTCGAGGCCGATTCGACCGTGACCGACTATCTCATCGCCCGGCGGGCTGCGATGGAGTTGGCCTCGCAGCGCAAGCACGCTGAAGCACTGGCTGCGTTGGTCGCGCTGGCCGAGGGTGACGCGACGGACCTTCAGCGAGCAGATGCGCTGGAACAGGCGGCGGCCATGGCTCGGGCCTCGGGCGACACCGAGCGCGCGGCCGAACTGGGGCGGAGCATCCCCATCGACGTCGTCGCGAAAACGGTCCGCATGCACAACCTGCTGGCCGAACGCAAGTGGCGGGAGTTGATCGCGGAGTTTGAGGAGGAAGATATCGCCGCGTGGCCCTTCTGGAAAGCCGGCGACGGCTGGGCGGCACGCGGGCGGGCGTATGCCGAGGCAGGCTTCGGGAAGGAGGCCGAGGCCGACCTGACGCGCGCATTGGAACTGACCAGCGACGCCCGCGCGCGTACCGCAATTTGGCTGGCGCTGGGACGCAATCGCGAACAGCACCTGGGCGATGAAGAGGCGGCGATGGCTGCGTATCGGCAAATTGTCGAGTCTGCCGGCAGGCTTGGCAGCGCCCGGGAGTTCAGCGCCGTGCAACACCTTGCCCGTCTGCTCACGCGCAGCGGCCGGCACGACGACGCGCTGGCGACGCTTCGCAAGGTCGACATCGAAAACCTGCGCGGATACTGGCGCGGATCCATGCTGTTGGCCGTCGGGGCGGCGCAGCACTCGGCAGGCCGGCGCGAAGACGCCCTTGCTACCTACCGCGCCCTTCTGGCGGACGATACCATCGAACCGGGCCACCGCAAGGCCGCGGAGGCGGCGCTTACGACCATCGAGATCGTTCCGGACGATTGACCCTGCCGCACCCTCGACGCTCCACCCGTTCGTACTCTTCACGCTCGGCGTGAAGCCACGCTTGAGCCTGCCAGTCATCTTCGGCCGGAAGCTCTCCGGCGGACGACCATGCGTGCTGTAACGCAAGAGAGCCTTTGCGAACTACACGGCCGCGCGGCCTCACGCGGCCCGTGAGGAGTACGAATCAGTACGGATTGTCCCCTTCGCGTTTCAGTTCGTCCAAAGGCGGCTTCCAAAAGGGAACATGGGGAAACAGGGCGCGGGCGAAGAGTTCGACCTCGGAAGTGCTTGGCCCAATGCGATGCTCGGCCAACGCGGCGTCCCAATCGAGGCGGCCCAGGAGCATGCGGACGAAATCGGGGACGTTCATCCGGACGGCATTCTCTGCCGGCTTACGGGTTGCAACGGTACACCGGCCGGCGGCGAACGATAACCGATAACGCTTGCCGCCGACCTGGAAGGTCAGTTTGAATTCCGGCGGAAGCCCCGCTGCAACCGCCCGTTGCGCGAGTACGCTCGCGAGAAGGCGCATCAGCGCGAGCGGCCGCGGCACGCAAGCCATCAGGGTTTCGCCGGTGTCGGGGCCGAATTCGGCACATGGGCCGCGTGCCTGATGAAACACCTCGCGCAACGGTTCGGTTTCCGGCGCGTGGAGCAGAACATTCCTGCGACCCGCCTCAATCGCGTCGTGGCATACGCGGGCGAGTAGCGTCGGAGCCACACTCGCCTTGGCGGGCGCGGCGACAAGCTCGACAATCTGCATACCCTTGATGGCCGCATATCCGACCACGGGTGCCTTCCGTTCGTCCATGTCAATCAAATCGGGGCCGTCGATGGCCACGTAAAGCTGTTCGAATCCATGGCGCTCGACCAGCCACTGCCAGTAGGCCTCCGAGCGCTCGAAGGCACCGAAGAGGCCTTCGATCCTTTCGCGGTAAAGGCGGGCCAGGCTGCCCACCTCCCAAAGGAGCCAGGGGCGGATGTGGAACTTTGCGCGTCGGCTAGGCAAACGGAATCCCTGTTCGATCAGGGCGCGCAGTACGCGGTGTGCGTCGGCGCAGCTCGGCGTCGGTGGTCCGCAGTCGGCCCAACCCAACCGGTGGAACAGCCGCGACGATCGAGTGCACACCCACCCAACCAACGCCCCGCTATCCGCCATGCTGCGCCCCGCCGTTCGTAACAACCGGGTCCCAAGCCCTTGCCCTTGCAGCTTGGGAGCGGTTGCAAGCCAGTCGATTTGGGCGACCGGCACGGGAATCGTTCCAAGACGCATTGAGCGGCGCAATATTTGCGCATGACCGACGATTCGCCGCCCGTCCCGGGCAATCAGCCGGTCCGACGGCAGATAGTTAGGCTCCTCGACCGACGCGCGAAACTCCGCCTGGCACGGCCCGTCGAACACGGAGTTGAGAAAGCAGTAGACGCCTACGTGATCGCTCCCTTCGGCAGGAACGATTGGCAACGCGGCACTCGGCAAGTGGCGGGGGCGGCGCGCACTACTTCCAAGGTATGATGACGTGCCGGCCGCCGACATGGGCACCTCCGTGGAAAAGGACGGCTCGTTTTTCAGGTAACCGTTCACGAGGCGGCGCGGGCAGTTTTCTCCGCTCCCGGCCAAGGAGACAGTCCCATTTTCGCGGCGGAACGATGGATTATTGGGCAAGAACGCCTTCTCATGCCGCGAAAATCGGGACAGTCCCCCTGTGAACGACTCCATTTCGGAAAAGGGCGGTGCGCTGCCGACCGGTCCGCGGAGGGCGTCGCATTGGTAGCCGCTTCCTTTTCGACCCGAAACGACGTTACCCTACCATGGTCTGTCTATCAGAGCAAGCGGTGCCCGATTCGGAAAACGCTCGGCGGAGAAATTGCCGCAACGAGTCCTCCGGATGGAGACAGAAGCTGAATTCCCGCCCGCGGAGGAGGCGGGCGGCCTCCAACGCCCGGTCGGTCGCCGCCAGCCGTTCGGCCGTCTGTTCCCGTTGCCGAGCAACGTAAGGCTGCAACGCGGCGTTAACCCTGCGAATTGTGCGGCATCGTTGGCGGGCATTTTCGGCGGTTTGGGGTGTTTCTACCCAACGGCGCTTCTCGGCTGTCAGCTTGCGAGCCTCGTCGGGAAGCTCCAGCCCCGCCGGGCAGCATTCGTCGAGGAAGCATTCCGGGTGGTGCCGCAACTGCCACAGGCGTTGCTTCGATTCGCGTTGCTGCGCTACCGACACCGGCGGCGCAGCCACGGGTAATCGCAGGGTACCCGATGCCACCATCAGACGTGGCGGTTGCAAGCCCAGAAAACGCTCGAACAGCCGGTCGGTCACTTCGTCATACTTCGCGCCGCCAATGCCGTGAAGGAACAGGTCGCCGAGGGCCAGTCGGGCCCAAAGGGTCGTCGTCAGCGCGCGCGAGCGGATCTTCACGCCCTCGGCCTCCAGCACTCCGAGCCGTTCGACGGCTGCTGCGCCGTCGCCGTCGGCCGTAAGCGGAAGCTCGACTTCAACCGCATGGCCGTCGGAAATGACAATCCGGTCTTGCCGCCGGTCGACCCAAAGCGCACGGCGGCGCGGTTCGATGGTCGTCCATATCCAGAAAGGCGCTTCGAGCCACCCGTCGCTTTCCGCAAGATCGGGGAACGGATGCGCCGAACTGCGAACGCGGTGCCGCCGGCGATAATGAGTCACGGCTGCATTGTATTCGTTGCGAAACCTTGGCAGCTTCGCCAGCAGATGCGCTGCGAACCAGCGGAACGACTCGGCGGCGCAAACCCGGCTTTGCGGAACTTCGAGTGTCGCAAGCCCCCAGCGGCCCTCCACAATATGCCGGGCCTGAGCCAGCGAAAGCCCCAAGTTGCCCGACGCCTCGGCCCGCTCGCACGCCAAGGGCCAGAAGCTTTCCAGCATGGGCCGTTCCACCAGCGGAGCGATTGCCTTGGCCGCCCGCCGGCCGAAACTGCGAAAGGCCGCCTCGTCGAGGATGCTTCGCTCCTCGTACGGCATGGGAGCGTGGGCGCGGTCGATCGGCACCGAAACCAAACGAGGCGACTCCACCGTGCCTGTCGGCACGCGCAGCGCCGTTGCTTTGGCCGTGTCGTTGTCGATCAGCAGGTTGACGGCCACGGCGTTGCGGCAACTCGCCATGGCGCCCAGGGCGAAGTTCTTCAGCCACACGCCCGGGTGGAACAATTCCGGTTGGTGCCCGGCCAGAAGAAACTCTGCCGAACGGGCATCGGGAAGGTCCGGCACGTCGCGGTATCGGCGCGTGTGACGCAGCGCCGCTTGAAGCATTTCCTCGCGGGCGTGCTCCGCGAGGCTCGCCAAGGACCGGCCCTGCACGTCGTACTGCCAGTCGGCGCGAATCGCTCGATTCTCGGCAAGCAACCACTCGAGTTCGTCCGGGGCGGGCGCTAGCAGTACGTCGCCGTCGTCCGACGGGGCGCGGAGGGCGGATGGCGTGGTCCCCGGCCGGTTTCCGCTCATGAGCCTTCACACAGGGGCGTGGGTGCGAAAGCGGGCGGGGTGGGCGTCGCGGGGGCAAGGGCCCGCTCCAGCACCCGGTGGTACACGTCCAGACGACGCTCCGTGTCGTCGAGCGAACCTCCGAACGATCGCGCGGCATCGAGGTAGATGCGAGGCACGGGCAGTTCGGTGATGCGCAGCCCTCGCTCGGCAGCCCGAACCCAGAACTCCAGCGGCATGGCGTACCCGTCTTCGGTCAGTTCAACGCCCTTCAGGGCTTCGACCCGGTACGCCTTGAACCCGCAGAACGCGTCGGTGAGGTTCAGGCCCAATCGCCGGTTCAATTCCGCGGTGATCTGCTCGTTGACCCGTCGGCGGTCCTCGGGGGGGGCGTTGTCGCCGGGAAACTCGCGGAGATACCGGCTGCCCGAAACCACGTCGAACGAAGCGGCCGTCTCCACAAATCGGGGGATGAGCTGCGGCTGGTGTTGGCCGTCGCAATCGATGGTTACCAGAATCTCGTAGCCGCCCCGGGTGGCGAACTGGAATGCTGAACGGAGTGCCGCCCCATACCCCCGGTTGTGCCGGTGCGAGATGAGGTGAATGTCGTTGCGCGCCGCCAGCAACTGCGACGTTCCGTCGGTGGAGCCGTCGTCGACCACGAGCACCTCCTCACTGTACGACAGGGCCCCTCCGACGGCTGCCTCCACGTAGTTGCGTTCGTTGTACACAGGTAGCGCCGTGAGAGTAGGTGCAGTCATACCCCCATTATACCCAACGCCGGTACGCAGAGAAGGCGGGGGTTGTTGCGTTTCCGGTAAGGAGCGACAGGGCTATGCTGTGGCGAACATCAGAATACGCAACACTTCAGGATGTAGGAATACCAGCGTTCG
>CAYPWB010000033.1:0-26568 GCA_964414315.1 uncultured Planctomycetaceae bacterium
CTCTTGATGCGGCGTTCGAGTTCGCGGTCGCCGGGGTATTCGGGTTGCTCGTCGAGCGGGATGGTGTTCACGTAGGGTGTCGCGCCCACGTAGGCCGTCCGCACACCGCGGCGGAACGCCTGCTCCTTGAGCGTTTGAATCAGGTACGCTGCCCGCTCCGGGCCGCCCGCCTGGAGAACGTACTCCAGGGCATCGAGCCAGTCGGCCGTTTCAGCCGGGTCGGTATCTTGGAAACGCGCCAGGGGCAACACCCCGGCGGGCCGAGTTTCGTCATTGTTGGAGCGATTCATGTCGTTGCAATGGCGTGGGTTTTTTGGGCGGCGAGGCGTGAGTGTCTGAACTTCGAAGGCGGCGTGAGCGAATCACCAAACAGCGACAGGCCCGTCGCTGAGGCTGTGCCGAAATCCCAACCGCACTGCCTTCACTCTCGGCGATGGGGTTTATGCAAGCCTTGATAGTGGACCCGAGGGCCCTCAAACGGAGCATCTAACCCCCATTCAGAGTGATCTGCAACGCCCTCATTGGACTGGTTGGACCGACAACAGACGGCTGTCGGCCACAATTGTACGGCGCAGGAGGTAATGAGGTAAGCGGGACCGCCTCGTTCCGACACATGCCGCGGTGTGCAATCGATGGCAAAACTTACATTGGACCTCGCCGGTCGGGCTCAGGCCGAACGGATGGCCGCGTTACGCCAGGCCGGGCGTAACTATAGTGTAGATAACGACTTAGGGCAACGTGCCCCGTCCTGCGATTGCTGCAACGCAATCCCGATCGCCCATTTTGGCACACTAGTTGCAATGTTGTTCTACCCGTGGTAAGCTCACGCTGCCAAAACCTTTCTGGAAACCCGGGGGTGGGTACTCTGGCGATGGCCGGCAACTAACATGGAAGTGGGTTCTAAGCCTGTTTGGTTGGGGCCCGCGGCTGTCGATCCCAGAAATCCGTCTTCCCGAGGCGAACCGAACGAAACGAACTCCCGTATCAAAAATGAACGGCACGATTGAACAAATGCCTCCGTGTGCCCCACAAGCAGGCCTTCCCGAGAACTGGTCCGACGAGGACCTGATCCTGGGCTATCAGGCTGAAGGTGATCGGCGCGCTTTCGATGAACTGGTCCACCGGTATGAGCGGGAGTTGTACAGTTATCTCCGCCACTACCTGGGTGACGAACAGGTGGCCGAGGACGTCTTCCAGCAGACGTTCCTCCAGGTGCACCTCAAGTGCGATCGATTCGAGCCGGGCAGGAAATTCCGCCCCTGGCTATACACGGTTGCAATCAATCAGGCCATCGACATGCAGCGCCGCAACCGGCGGCACCGGATGGTCAGCCTGGACAAGCGACTGCAAGCCGGCGCCGAGGACGGATCCGGCTCGCTGGTCGACCTTCTGGACAGCGACACCACCGGCCCCGGCCAGTTGGCCGAGGAAGCCGAACAGAGTGAGGAAATTCGCCGCGCGGTCGACGACCTGCCCGAAACCACCCGTCAGGCAGTCCTCCTGGTCTATTTCCAAGGCATGAAATACCGCGAGGCCGCCGAAGTGATGTCGATTCCCGTCGGCACCGTGAAGAGCCGGTTGCACGCCGCCGTTGCGAAGCTGAACGAGGTACTTTCCCGCACCCGCCTCCCAAAATGACCCCCATGAGTTCCATCGAACAAGAGCAGTTGCTCGGCTATGTGCTGGGCGCGTTGGACGACGACGAACAGCGACACATCGCGGCACGCCTGGAACGAGAACCCGAACTGCTCGGAAGCCTGGAGTCGGCCCGGCGTTCCCTCCGACCGCTCCAGTCGATACCGAGACACTATGAGCCACCCTCCGGGCTTGCTGAGCGAACTTGTCGTACGATGCTTTCCCAACGGGGCCGGTCGGCGCCGTTGCCGCAACTCAACCCGTGCGCGACCACGTCCTGGTGGGCGCAAGGCTTTCGATTCGCCGATCTGGCCGTCGGTGCGGCCGTGGTGCTGGCGGCGCTGGCGCTCGTGGTGCCGGCGGTCCAAAGCAGCCGGTTCAACGCCCACATCCTCACTTGCCAAGACAAACTGCGCCAAATCGGCATCGCGCTCACGCAATACAGTGATCGGCATGGGGGCTACTTCCCGGTGGTTCCGCCCCAAGGCGAACTGGCCTCGGCGGGTGTCTATGCACCGGTGCTATTGGATCACGGGCTTCTGGCAGAATCGAACCAGGTGGTTTGCCCGGCCTCGCCGCTGGCCGACGACAAGGAATTCCGCGTGCCACGGTTAGCCGAGGTCCGACATGCCGGCGGGGAACGCGCCGGTGATTTGTGCCGGCAGATGGGCGGCAGTTACGGCTACAGCCTGGGCTATGTCGACGCTGGCGAGTACCGTCCCACGCGGAACCTGCACCGTGCGCACTTCGCACTGCTTTCCGACCAGCCGAGCATACACATGCCGGAGTTCCAAACCGTCAACCACTCCGGCCGGGGGCAGAACGTGCTGTTCGAGGACGGCCACGTGCAGTTCATGGACTCGCCCAAGGCTCCACACTCGCCCGACCACCTCTTCACCAACGCCGAAGGCCGGATTGCGCCCGGTACCCACGCCGACGATTCCGTCATCGTTTCCAGCACGGCCTATCCGCTTCTGAACGATTAAGGCCGGGGCTCTCCATACCCCGCCGCCAGCGGGCACGGGGGCGGCTGCCTGCGAGCGCGCTGCTTGGCAGTCGTTGCAGGTGGCTGAACCACGTCTTTTGGACCGCGGCGTGTTCTTGTATACTGTAGGGTTGTCTGCCAGTGCATCGGCTGCGCTAACGCTGGCGATTCATCGGGAGAACGCTTGCGGCTTCACCTTTGTTAGGTTGCGATGGCGAATTACGTAGTACGATTCGGAGCGATGCGGTTCCTCGGTGTATTTGCCTCGTCCGGGGGGGCGGAATATAGCCGAAATACCCACGTGATTGCCCGCACGGATCGCGGCTTGGAGGCCGGCCACGTGCTGTGCGAGGCCGACATCGAGGCCGTCACGCTGCTGGAAGACCCGCCCGAAGGCCAGATCGTCCGCGAGATGACAGCCGAGGACGAATTGGAACTCCAGCGACTTCGGGAGCGCGCCCGGGAGGAAATCGCTGTTTGCCAGCGGTATGTCGACGCGCTGAAGCTTACGATGCGGTTGGTAAAGGTGGAGCACATTTTCGGCGGAGAACGGATTGTCGTGTACTACCTGGCGGAAAGCCGCGTCGACTTCCGCGAGTTGGTCCGACAGTTGGCGTCGGAGTTTCAGACGCGGGTGGAAATGCGGCAGATTGGCGTGCGCGACGAAGCCAAATTGCTGGCCGATTTCGGCGATTGCGGGAAGGAAGTGTGTTGCAACAATCACTTGGTGCAAATGCCGCCCGTTTCGATGCGGATGGCCAAGCTGCAAAAGGCGACCCTCGATCCGGCGAAGATCTCCGGCCGGTGCGGACGACTGAAGTGTTGCCTCCGGTACGAGTACGCCACGTACGACCGGATGCAAAAGGAAATGCCGTCGCTTGGCTCCATGGTGCGAACTCCCGAAGGAGAGGCCAAAGTCATCGGCCACGAAATCCTTAGCGGCCAACTTCTGGTGGTCACGGAAGATCGTCGTCGCGTGCTGGTCGATGTCTGTGACGCCGAACGCGTGACGCGTCGCCGAGAACGTTCCCAAGAGCCCGAGACCCCCTAGCACCATGACGGCACGCCGGCGTGGTTGCCGAGAACCGCCTGCTTGCCGTAGTTCCGCCAAGCCAAGTAGCACCGATTCGACCCGAGCATCTTTCATGGCACGTTCCTCGCGATCCCTTGTCGAATTGCTTAGTGAGGACCCTCGATACAAGTACGAGGCGTATGCCTTCGTTTTCGAGTCGCTCAGCTACGCGCAGCAGGTGCTCGGTCTTGGCGAGCCGGCCGAGAGCGAACCGCTTCAGTCGAGCGAGCCGGAAGAGGATTTGGACGAGCCGGAGCGGCACGTGACCGGTCCGCAATTGTGCGAGGCCGTGCGGCAGTTTGCGTTGGAACAGTACGGATACATGGCCAAGACGGTTCTCGGCACGTGGGGGCTGCACAGCACGGGCGATGTTGGAGAAATCGTGTTCAACCTGATTCGGATCGGCAAGATGCGGAAAACACCTCACGATCGGCGCGAGGATTTCGAAGACGTCTACGATTTCGACGAAGCGTTTCGCCGCGAATTCCAGATTCACCCGCCGGATTGACCGATCCGAAGACGAACCGTGTTGGCCGGGAGGCGTCCGATGGCGGCTCGAAGAAAGCATCGAACCAACAGCAAGGTTGCTCCAGACTCGCCGGGAGCCGTTCCGCCGCGAGGCCGGCCCTCTGCGTGCATTGCAGCACCGTCGAACCTCCAGAAGTGGGTGCTGGCTGCCGCGATGGTCGCGGAGTTGGCCTGGATGGCCGCGCTTGTGGCAATGGCCGTGGCCGAGTAACGCTGTCCGCTTTGCCGAAAGGAGTGCAAGCGTGATTGCCCGACTTGTCATCGTAAGTTTCGCCACGGTCTGGCTCGGCAATCTGCCGCGCGCCGCCGGTTCCGAAGAACGTTACCTGTCGCCGTTGGCCTCCGAGTGTTTCCGACGCGATGCCCGGCTTTGGGACGTGTGCCTGGTCGACGCGGAATACGGTTGGGCCGTCGGCGACCGGGGGACCATTTGGCATACCCGCGACGGCGGGCAAACGTGGCACATGCAGTCGAGCGGGGTCGAGGTTCCGCTCCGTTCCGTGGCGTTTCTGGACCGGGAGTTCGGAATTGCGGTCGGCGGACACACCGAGCCCTATACCCATTCCAGCACGGCGGTTGTGCTTCTCACCCGAAATGGCGGGCGGCAATGGCATCCGGCCCGCAGCACCTTGCTGCCCAGCCTGACGCGAGTCGGCCTGTTCGACGGGCGGAACGGGTGGGCCGCGGGCGCCGCTTCGGCCATGTATCCCAGCGGCGTGTTCATCACATCCGACTCCGGGCAGAGTTGGCGACCCCTCACCGGACCCGCAACCACGACGTGGCTGGGGGCCGACATGCTCGACGCGCAAACCGGGGCGTTGGCGGGCCGGAAGGGTTCCAGTGCCGTGGTCCGGCGCGGCGAGGTACGGCCCGGCGAAGTCGGGCTTTTCGGGCTGCGCAGTTTGGCGCAGCTTCGACTGGCCCCGCCAACCGGCGGCTGGCTGGCGGCCGACGGCGGACTGTTGCTGCGAACTCCCGATCTCGGTGCTTCCTGGCAGTCTTCCCCCACCGAGTTGCCCCAGGCTGCGGCCCACTTCGACTTTCACGCACTGTCCGTGCAGGGCGACCGTGTTTGGGCGGCCGGCACGCCCGGCACACGGGTGTTTCATTCGGCCGATGGCGGCCGGTCGTGGGAGATGTCGCCGACGGGTTCCCGCGTGCCAATCCGCGGTCTCGCCTTCGCCGACCCACGTCACGGAGTCGCCGTGGGCGACCTGGGAACGGTTCTGACCACCGCCGACGGCGGGCGCACGTGGCAAACGCGGCAAGCGGGCGGGCAGCGGGCGGCCCTGATGGCCGTCCTGGCACGCAGCGAAGACGTGCCTCTGGAACTGCTCGCAAGACTGTGTGGCGATGAAGGCTATCTCGGCGTCGTCGAGATCGTCGGTCGCGACGACGTCGAAGTGGCCCAACGCAGCCCCACCCACGTGGCCGAGCGTACGCATGAGGCCGCCGTCGCCGTGGGCGCTTGCGGCGCGAACCACGCATGGCGGTTTCCGATGCGCCAGTCGGGCCTCGGCCTCGACGCCCGGCAGGTGGCCGCGGTTTGGGACCGAGCCAACGACAACCGCGGCTTCGAGGCGCTCGGTCGCCACCTGGTGCGGCAAATCCGCACATGGCGCCCGGACGTACTCATCACGCACAACGCAAGTCCACAGGGCGACTCGCCCCGCGCGCACCTGGTCAACCAGGTCGTGCTCGACGCCGTCGAGCGGGCCGCGGATCCTACCAGTTTCGCCACCCTGGCAACCGAGGCCGGCCTGGAACCGTGGCGCGTGCGGAAGATATTCGCAAAACTGGAACCCGGCCAGCGAGGAATGCCCGAACTGACCACCTCGCAAATTGCGGTACGGTTGGGCAGTTCGCTCGAAGGCCTGTGCGCCCTGCCTCGCGGCGTCCTTCACGGCCGGTTCGTACCCCCGCCGGCCACCCTGGGATTCTCACTGCTGGTGAGCCGGCTGCCCCAGGATGCCGGCGGCCGCGATTTCTTCGCGGGCATCGAGCTCGACCCCGGCGGTGAGGCTCGGCGGGAATTGCTGCAGCCGGCGCCCGGCGGGATCGACACGCTCCGACGGCTTGCGCAACGACGGCAGCACATCGAGGGGATTTTGCGTCGCTCGCGCGACGACGTGCAAACAGCCGCCCACTTGCTCGCCAGCGCCGGCGAACTGACGCGAGGCATGGAGCCTTCCACCGCCGGCGATCTGATCTACCACCTCGCACAGAAGTTTGTCGAGGCGGGCCGGTGGGTCATGGCGGCCGAGATGTTTGAACTTCTGGTTGAGAACCATCCGGAGCATCCGTTCGCTCCAACCTCGCTCCTCTGGCTGGTGCAATACCATGCCAGTTCCGAGGCCCTGTGGCGAATCCAGGGCGGACAACGGGTGAGCGTGCAGCTTGCCGACGGCCGGTCGGGCGTGCCGGAACCCGGGGCCGGCGTGCAGCACGCTTCGGCCCTCGCGATCGATGCGCCGGAGGTTGCGGAAGGCCCCCAACGGGCCGCGGCTTTGGGCGCGCGAATCGAGCAGACCCGGCCGGCGCTGTTCGCTCAGCCGTCGCTCCGGTTTGCCCTGGCGGTGGCCGATCGGAACCGGGGGCTGCCGAAGGCCGCCGAACGCTATTTTCTAATGGCCAGTCGCGGAGCGGCGCGCGACGCCTGGTGGTTGAACGCGCGGGGCGAATTGTGGCTTGCGGAACCGGAGGGCCCACCCCCGAAACCCACGGTGCGCTGTCCGCCCGCCCCTGCGAAACCCAAGTTGGACGGCAAACTGGACGACGACGTTTGGGAGCGGGCCAAGCCGGCCCGGCTGAAAAGCCTGCTTGGCGAAGACGCCGCATGGCCCGCCGAAGCGAAGTTCGCCTACGACGATCAGTTTCTTTACCTGGCCGTACACTGCGGCAAGGCCCCGGCCACCGAGTACCCGGAACCGCAGGGGCCCCGGCCGCGCGATGCCGATTTGGCGGACCACGACCGGTTGGAAATCTACCTCGATCTCGACCGCGATTACACTACCTGGTACCGGTTCGCGGTCGATCACCGGGGCTGGGTGGCCGACTCGTGCTGGGGCGACGCCAGTTGGCATCCCACCTGGTTTGTCGCTCGAGCTGCCGACGACGAAAGTTGGACCGTGGAGGCGGCCGTCCCGCTCGACCAGCTTACCGGCACCTACCCCACCTCGCGCTACGTCTGGGCCCTGGGCATTCAGCGGACCGTGCCGGGCGTCGGGTTCCAATCGTGGACCCAACCGGCGGCCATCGAGGTAGTGCCGGAAGGATTTGGGTGGCTCATCTTCGATTGAGGTCGGCGCGGCTGGGCGGCGCCGGACCCGCGTGCGGGCATCGTGACCGTTTCCGGAAACCGCCCCGATTCTCCCGGCACAATGCGGCACTGCCGAATCGACCATTGGGCAAATGCCGCGAAAATGGGGCGATCCGCATGCATATCGCGCAGGAGACGTTCGGCGTTGTCCAGCCCTGCAGCACGGCTCCCGGGCATCTTCCTTCGCCCGTCGTTCCCCCGCTGGACCGGTCCGGCCGCGCGGGCTATAATATGTGCTCTATCCGGAAAGCAATCTACGAGGACGTCCCCCCCATGCTTCCTTGCGAAAACTCAGCTTGCCGGCCGGTCCGGCATCGCGGACCGGCGACGATTGCGGCAGTGCTGCCCATGCTGCTTCTGAGCATTCCGGGATGCGGAGTCGGCGAGTACCGGGCGCGCATTGCCAGTCGGGTCGAGGAATTGGGCAAGGCCAGTGAATTCTCGGGGCTGTATGCGGCTCAGCCACTTGGCGACAAGCCGGTTTCCGTTCGCGTACCGCAGATGTTTGCGCGTCAGCCCCTGGTAGCCGGCGCAGAGATTGCCGAAGAAGGCGCCGTCCCGGGCGAGGGCCGTGTCGAACCGGGCCTGGTTGATCTTCCCGGCCTGACCTACACCTACGAGGAGTTCGTCGCCGACGCCGAGGGTGGGAAGATTCCCTACTACCTTTACCTAAGCGCCGAAAAGACCACGGCGCCCGGGTATCGCGAGCCGACCACCCGGTGGCTCAACCAACTCAAAGACAGGCTCTCCGGGGATGGCCTGACGTGGGAAGATGTCGAGTGCGATACCCCAACGGGCGGCATCGTGGTCTGGCGGCGTCTGCGCGCCGAAGGGGAGCAACCCTTCTACTACGTTGACAAGGAGGGCGAAGGCCGAGTTGTGAAATTGCCCGGTGCTATTGAAATATACTATCGAGTCGATGGTGACTGGGCCGTTGCCTTGACTTGGCGCGTTCCTGAGATCATCGCCGAGCACGTCGATCTTGACAAATGGGCGCCGATGGTCGCCGGTACGGTGCAAATCCAGGACGACTCCGGCGGGGACGGCACTCGGTAAGTGCCGGGCTTGTATCTGGACAAATGGCGTTGGAAGGCCCGGCAGCTTCGCTCTTCGCGTTTTCTTGATCGAGTTGGTGACAAAGGAGGGCTCTTTTCATGCGTTATCGTCCTATTGCGATTGTTCTGACCCTGTTGCTGTGGTCAGCCGGATGTGGTGGAAACGATCCACAGCCGCGCGACGGCGGCTCAACTCCATCGGCTGAGGTGGCTCCGGGTGCCCCGGCTCCTCCCCCACCACCGCCCCCGGCTGCGCCAAGCCTTCCGCCGGAGGAGGCGGCTGCCCCGGCGACCGAACCGTCCGAAGTGGACGAAGTCGCCGAACTGGAGGAGAAAGACCCTTCCGGGGAGGAGCTGCTTCCTGGCGAGGCACTGCCTCCGGAAGCCGGCGGGGAACTCGAGTTCATGAACGGCGTGGTCGAGGGCCCCCGGCAACCGAACGAATCGGTCGAGCCGCCAACTCTATTGGCGCGAGCCCTGCAATCGCTGGGTGAAGAACGCCTCGCTGACGGAATCGCCCTGCTGCAGGCCGCGGCGGTTGCCGAGGGCGAAAACGCAGCCGAAGTGCTCGATACCTTGAGCTGGTCGCCGGCATTGAAGCGCCCCATGCTGGTCACTCGATGGGGCGTTGCCCTGCTGACCGGCGGTGTGCCGGGTGGTATCCCGGTGGGAAGGCAGCCGGGCAATCGGATGCACGGCGGCCAGAACCCTCAGCAAGAGGGGCACGGTGGTTTTCACCGTGGTGGCGGGCAACCGGCAGCCGGGGGCGCGGGATTTCAACATGAGCAACCGGGCGGAATGGGCGCCGGTGCTGGAGCGGGCGGCGGGCCTGTCGCGTTCTGGCACCATGCCGTCGGATCGCCTCTGGTGCAAGCTCTGGAGGCACGGGCGGCCGAAGGCGCCTTCGGCCACTGGCTCAGCAGCGATCTGCAGCCTCAAGCCGCTATGAGCCCGGCGGGCGAGCCTCCGTTGCACGGGCAGGAGCACTTCGAAGCAATGGCCCCCGAGCATGTGCCCGAACGTATGCCCGCAAACGCGGGCTCACTCGTTCGAGGCATGCTTGCGACACAGGTTGCGACGCTCGACGACGCAAAACGCTGGGCGGAACAGCAAGGGCTTGACGTTCTGCTGACGGTTTCGGTAACGCTTCACACCGGGAGCTTCCGGGGACCGCCACAAACCAATCTTGTCATAAAAGTCCACGATGTCGCACGGAACCAGGAACTGTGGAGTTCACGGCCCCTGAACAGTCGTCGCGTGGAGGCCGCACTTGCCGGTGTCCGAGCGGGAGAGAATCCTGCGAAGGAGTTCGTTGAAGATTTGCTGCGATTCGTCGATCAGAATCTCCACTTGGAAGAAATGCCGGGGCTCGATGCTGCGGTCGTTGCGCGGCGGGCGAAGGCCCTCGCCGCCCGGAAGCACGCCGACCCGTTGCCTGCACTGGTCGAGTTGCGGTACTACGCCGGCAAGGGTTTGCTCGACGAAACGGCGCTTCGCGAGCACTACAAGGCCATTCTGGGACCGCAAGACGCCGCCGAATTACTCGACGGCGACGCGGAGCAACGTCGCCAGGCAGTCGAGGCGTTGTTGCGGTGAGGGGTACGCTCATTTGACAATCGGCGGCTGCAAGGTAGGCTTTCAGTAGCGGGCGCATGCTTCTCCGGCCCGCTGGACAGTCTATTCCCTTTCGAGGGTGCTACCAATCCTTGCCGAAGACCGGATCGGCTCGCGGGCAGTCGGGTTTCCCCGGGGGGGCGGCCCGGCGTGTGCGCGGTGCGGTCCGGCAAGCGAAGATATCGCCCGGGAGGCATTCCCATGGCTCGAACCATCCTATTTTTCTTGCGTGACGAGCAGGCAGCCACATCCGTTGAGTACGCGGTGATGCTCGCACTGATCCTGATGTCGGTCATCGGAGCCATCGGATCGGTGGGTGCCCAAGCCGGCGGATTGTGGGGAGGAATCGAAGGCAACTTGCGCGACCACGGCTTTTTTGGTCCCTGACCGGACGGTGGCCGAATCGCGGAAGCGGCCTGCTACCCAACTGCCTGACGCAAATCGGCCCGTCGCTCGGAACCCAACAGCCCGGTCGGTGTTTATTCTCCATGGAGGAACGGGAGAATGACTACCGGCTACATTCGGTTTCTGGGCGTTGCACTGCTGGCGACGATGATTTCTGGCCACGAGCGTACGGCCGTCTCAGCGGAACGCGACTTGGCCGGCGACGGCGTTGCGCCGGTTGACCGCGGAACGAGGACTTCCGAGGGGGGAATGCCGCCGGCGGTCGACAGCGGATTCCTGATCGTCGACAACCGGTACATTCCGCCCCCGTACCGGATCGAGCATGACGGCGAGCATCTGCGCATCAACGGGGTTGCCGTCGAATTGCCAGCTTCGGCCGCTCGGTTTCCGGGAAGGGGCGATTTCGGAGCCGGTCCTGGGTTTCGCGGCCGGCACTCCTTCGGCCGCAGGTCGCCGTGGTTGCGGCGGGAAGATGCTGCGAGAGCAGTGCTCGCCCAGGCCGAGCGCCTGTTTCTCCACGGAAGTCTTGTGATCCGCTTCACCGATGGAACGATCGGGGTATTTCCCCACGGCGAGGCGGTTCTGCACAGCCTTGTTTCCGACCTGGACCGCACCGAGAGGCTACGCATTCTGATGTCAGAAAGCCGTCAGTCGATCACGCTCGCCCAGTGGACGGAGTTGGTCGATGCCTTCGAGCCGGATGATGGTTTGCGCCGGCGATTGGCCGCCATCCGCGAAGCCCGAACGGCCCACTCGCAGCCCGTGCACCAGCCGCCCGAATACGGACTCTACCTGCTTACCGTCGTAGGCATGATGCTCACGGTTGCGTCGTTCGGCATCGTGCTGAGCCACCGGCCGCAGCACTTCTGCCGCTGGTCGGAAGTGAACCGCATTCCAAGCGACGTGCGTCTGGTAATCGGTTGCGCCGTGATGGTGGGTGTGCTGTGCGTATTCGACCTTGTGTGCACGTTGACGGCGGCCCGTACCATGCACTTCTGGGAGATCAACCCGTTCGGGGCGCCGCTGGTGGCACAGCCCGTGGCCCTGACGGTGGTGAAACTGCTCGGCACGCTGGCTTGTGTTGGCGTCTTGTGGAGCCTCCGATTCTACCGGGGCGCGCAACTTGCCTCCTGGTGGCTGTGCCTCGGCCTCACGCTGCTGGCGGCGCGCTGGGTCGTGTTCAACTCGCTTCTGTTGGCATAAGGGCCCGCGAATAAATAACCGGCCGATTTGGACGGGCTGCGGCTACGGCTGCGCGCCGTCAGGCTGCATCGACGTATAGGCAATATGTCTGCTTCGCCTTCCTTCGCAGCCTTGTCCTCGCCGCGCCTAAATCGGCCATTTATTCCTTCGCGAGCCCTAAGGGAACAACGCCCCCGGCCTCACATCTTACGCCCGATTGCCGTTGAGCAGTCTTTGTGGTAGAAGTGGCATCGGTGATGCTTCTGACGCTGATCAACACGAATCGCATGCGGCCGCCCATTGCGCCGGTGGGGCTCGACTATGTTGCCGGTGCGGTCCGCCGGGCCGGTGCGACGGTCGACGTGGTGGATTTGGGGCTCGCCCCCGGTCCCGAGCGAACGCTGCGCGATTACTTCGCCAGGCACAGCCCGCAGTTGGTTGGGCTGTCGCTCCGCAACGTGGACGATTGCTTCTGGCCCGGTGTTGCGTGGTTCGTGCCGGAATTGGCCGCGACGGTTTGCACCGTACGCGAATTGACCGATGCGCCGGTCGTACTGGGCGGCGTGGGCTATTCCATCTTTGCCCGGCAAATACTCGACGTTTGCGGCGCCGACTTCGGCATCCGGGGCGACGGCGAGCGGTCGCTTCCGGCACTGCTGGGCGAGTTGAACGGCCGGCGTCGGTTTGAGCAGGTCGCCGGCCTGCTCTGGCGGCAAGATGGTGTACTCCGCGCCAACGCGCCCGCCTGGCCCGATCGCCTGTCGGTGCCCACCGAACGCGATGCGGTCGACAACGCCGCCTACTTCCGTTTGGGCGGTCAAATGGGCGTCGAGACCAAGCGAGGCTGCAACCGGCATTGCACGTACTGTGCCGACCCCCTGGCCAAGGGAAGCGTTTTGCGCCTGCGCGATCCGGACGAGGTGGCCGCCGAGTTCCGGTCGCTGCTCGACCGGGGAATTGACGTGTTCCACCTGTGCGACGCCGAGTTCAACCTGCCGCCGGACCATGCTCGGGCCGTGTGCGATGCGCTGATCCGCGACGGGCTGGGCGAGCGCATGCGTTGGTACGCGTACCTGGCCGTCATCCCGTTCGACGCCGACCTGGCCGGGCGGATGCATCGGGCAGGTTGCGCGGGCATCAATTTCACGAGCGACGCGGCCAGCCTGACCATGCTGAACGCCTACCGGCAGCCGCACCGGCCCGACGACCTTGCCGCAGCCGTGCGTTGGTGTCGGCAATACGGAATCGCCGTAATGACCGACCTGCTGCTGGGGGGGCCGGGTGAAACGCCCGAGACGGCCGCGGAATCGATCGCCTTTTTCAAGCAGATCGATCCCGATTGCGTCGGCGCCGCCCTCGGCATCCGGCTCTATCCCGCAACGGCGGTGACGGCGCAGCTTTCGGCCGACGGCCCCCTGGCGGCCAACCCGGGTATCCATCGACGATACGAAGGCCCGGTCGATCTGTTGAAACCCACTTTCTACGTTTCACCCGGGCTGGGCGAGCGGCCGGCCGAGGCGATTCGCAACTTCATTGCCGGAGATGCCCGATTCTTCGCGCCGGGCGACGACGCCGTACCGACCGCCGAGTCGTTTACCGGCTACAACTACAACGAGAATCGCGAACTGGTCGAGGCCATCGCCGGCGGTGCCCGGGGCGCGTACTGGGACATCCTGCGGCGACGGACCTAGCTGAACTCGTCGCGTTTCTGCGGGCTTCCGTGGCGTCTTCCTGGTCGCTCGGCTGTGGCGGCCCCCCGTTCCGACCCGCCGACAAATGCGGTAGAATGCCCGTTTTTCGCTCCAGAACTCTCCTTGCAATGTCCTTTGCCCCGATGAGCGACCCATATTTCCAGAAGCTTTTTGCCCGCCGAATCGGTGGTTCGGAATACGGTAAAGGCTCGGACATTTATAAATTCGAGAAAATCAAACGTGCCAAGCGGCGGGCCATTTCGGAGCATCCGGAGCGGCCGCTGATCGATTTCGGCATTGGCGAAAACGATGAGATGGCCCCCGAGGCGGTCCGTCGTGTGATGGCGAGCGAGATCAACCGCCCGGAGAACCGGGGCTACGCCGACAACGGCATCGCCGCGTTCAAGGAGGCGGTTGCCCGGTTCATGCAGCGCGAGTTCCGGGTCGAGTTGGACCCGGTGCGCGAGGTGAACCACTGCATCGGTTCCAAGACGGCCCTGGCCATGCTTCCGGCCACCTTGATCGACCCGGGCGATGTAACGTTGATGACAGCGCCGGGCTACCCGGTCGCCGGCACGCACACCCGCTACTACGGGGGCGAGGTGTATAAGCTGCCGTTGCGTGCCGAACACGGATTCCTGCCTGATTTGGACGCCGTGCCGGCCGACGTGCTTCGCCGCGCGAAGCTGCTGGTGCTCAACTATCCCAACAGCCCGACCGGCCGCGTGGCCACTCGCGAGTTCTACGAGCACGTGGTCGAGTTTGCGCGGCGGAACGCGTTGGTCGTCGTGCAGGACGCGGCGCACATGATGCTCAGCTACGATCAGCCGCCGCTCAGTTTCCTTCAGGTGCCCGGTGCCCGAGAAGTGGGCGTCGAAATCCACTCGCTTAGCAAGGGCTGGCATATGATTGGCTGGCGGCTTGGCTGGGTATGCGGGCACGAGCGGCTCGTCAGCGCGCTGGCCGACGTGAAGGACAATTCCGACTCCGGGCAGTTCATCGCCATTCAGAAGGCCGGCGTGGCCGCGCTCGACGATCCCGATATTCCCCGCAACGCGCGCCGGAAGTACCAGCGTCGGCTGCAGAAACTTGTTGCGGCTTTGCGGGCGTGCGGATTCACCTGCCGGATGCCCGGCGGCACCTACTTTCTATACACGCCCGCGCCGAAGGCCGTCGAGGGAGGGCCGGTATTCGATACGGCGGAAGCCGCCTCGCAATACCTCATCACCCAGCACTCCATTTGCACGGTGCCCTGGGACGACGCCGGGCCGTATTTGCGGTTTTCGGTCACGTACGAAGCCGACAACGAAGCCGCCGAAGACGCCCTCATGGCGGAAACCAGAAGGCGGCTCGACAGTATTCGATTGCAGTTTTCCTAACGTTGTGAGGTTACGATGCCGTTTCGAGTGGCGCCACACTGCGTCTTCGGGTTCGTCCTGTTCGCGTTCCTCCTTTCGACCGCCGGTTGCGGCGACCGCACCTCGCCGCGAGCGGAATTATCGTACAAAGAGATGGTCGCCCGGGCTCAGCGCGAAAACTCGCCCGAGGTGCGAACACGGCAACTGGCCAAGATCGCAGCGCAGCAAGCCGAAGCGGGCGATGCGTTCGGCGCCGAGGCGACCTTCGAGTTGGCGCACCAGGCGTGTCTGGAAATCGACGACGCCGACTCTCGAATTCGGGCAGCCGTTTACCTTTCCGAACAACTCGCCTCGGCAGGGCGAAAACTGGATGCCGACCGGGTGTTGGAACCGGCCAGGAAAGCCGTCGCGGAACTCGAGAGCCCCGAAATCCGTGCCGGGGCCCTGGCCGCTATCGCCCGTGCCCAGGCCGGCAACGACGATCTCCGCGCGGCCAAGGCGACCTTGGCCGAGGCCGAGCGCCTGCTCGACCAGATTGACGACCCCTACGGCCGAACGCTCGTCGAGGGTGGCATTGTTCAAGCCCTGGATAAGATGGGACAGCCCGACGAAGTCAAGCGAGTGACCGATGCAGCCATCGAGCGGGTTCGTGCGATCGACGACGACCGGGTTCGCGCAAGTTGCATCGCGATGGTCGCTTCCCACTTGCAGGATCTGGGCGAGCGTGAAGCCGCCCGCGATGCCCTGAACGAAGCCGTGGCGGCCGCGCGCGCCGTCGAGGACCCGCATCGCAAGGCTCACGCCATGTGCGACGTCGCCACGGAACTGGCCGAGGCCGGTTATCGGGGTGGAGCCCATAAACTGCTCGCCGAGGCCGAACGTGCCGCCGAGAGTGTTCCCGACCGGGACCTGCGCGACCAGAGCCTCGAAAAAGTGCGTACGCTCATGCTCACCACTCCCAAGTGAGAGGCTATCGAGACGGGCTTGGATGCACGTCCCCTCTCCCTCCGGAAGAGGGCTCGGGTGAGGGAGCATGAATCATGAGCTTTGCCTGTATCTTGCCCAATTCCACTAGCCCTCACCTCCAACCCCTCTCCCGAAGGTAGAGGGGAGTTTTCAGATAGCCTCTAAGATGGCAATGAGCCGATCCATCTTCTGCGTCTTGGCCGCGGCAAGCGTACTGGCCGCGGCTGTCGGCTGCGAGCGTCGGGAACCCGGCGGGCCGCGGGTGCTTCGTTTCGCGCATGTGTACGAGCCCGGCTCGCCAACACACAAGTACGGGGCCGCCCGATTTGCCGAGCGGGTGGCCGCGGCCGACGTGGGACTGGAAATTCGCGTCTTTCCCTCGGCCCAGTTGGGCAACGAGGACGAACTGCTCGAACAGTTGGCCACCGGTCAGTTGGAAATGGCCATTGCCGGCCCCTCGTTCCTGGCCATGTGGCACGAGCCCATCGGCGCGTTCGACGCCGCGTACGCCTTCGACGACGTCGAGCACCTGACCGAGGTGGCCGACGGTCCAATCGGCGAGGAGCTTTGGGAAGGTCTGCGCCGGCAGCAGGGCATTCGCGTGCTCGGCACGTGGTTTTACGGCGTCCGGCACATTACGTCGAACCGACCCATCCGGCGTCCCGACGATCTGAAGGATTTTCGCCTCCGCATGCCCGGGGCGAAAGTGTGGCAGGCCAGCGGCAGGGCCCTGGGGGCCAGCCCGGTGCCCATCAGCTTCGGCGAGGTGTACTTGGCCCTGCAACAAGGCATGGCCGACGGCCAGGAGAACCCCGTGCCGACCATCCAGGCCATGGGCTTCCATGAGGTGCAGCGATACCTGAACCTGACCGGGCACATCCAGTCGTCCACCCAGGTGCTTGTTGCGGAACTGGTGTGGGAACAGCTCAGCCCCGAACAGCGGGCCGCTCTGCGCGACGCTGTGCGAGAAACGGCCGCCGAGGTTCGTGCGGGCATCGATGCCGACGAACAGCGCATCCTGGCCCAATGGGAGGAAAGCGGGGCAATGGAGGTGGTGGCCGACGTCGATGTCGACGCTTTCCGCCGCCATGCGCGCCGCCGCTTCGAGCAAGGGTGGAGTTTCAGCGACCTGTACCGGCGCGTCGTCGGCTTGCGCGAGGAGGAGCGGTTGGAATGAAATCCGCCGAGAATGAATCGCCCCGGCCCTTGGCTTGGCTGAGGCGAATCGAGCGTTGGACGGCCTCCGGGCTGGTAGCCGCCATCCTACTCCTCATGGCAGTTCAGGTCGTAGCCCGCTACGTGTTCCGCATGCCGATTCCCTGGAGCGAAGAGGTCGCATGCTTCGCCTTCGTTTGGCTTGCGTTTCTGGGGGGCGCGCTGGTAGCCGGGGAGGGGAAGCTGCTGTCGGTCGACGTCGTTTCGCCGTGGCTGGGCCGGCGAGGGCGGTTGGGTGTTGAGTGCCTTTCTACCGTGGGCGTGGTGGCATGCTGCGTGTTGATGGTCGTGGGCGGGGTGCCTTTCGTACGGCGGTTGAGCGGAATCGCGTCGCCGGCGGCCGGTATCCCGCGAAGTTGGTGGTACCTGGCGTCGGTGGTGGGGCTTTCCCTGATCGCCCTGCACACGGCGGCCAATACCATCGCCGCGATGCGGCGGGGTACGGTCGATTGGACCGACCAGGCCGGTGTTCCGGAGGAACTCGACGGAGGGGACGTCTTGCTATGACCCTTGCCTTCCTGGTGGCCGCGGTCGTCGTCCTGCTCCTGCTGCGGATGCCCGTGGCGTTTGCCCTACTGCTCCCCTCGCTGGCCTACGTGATCGTGTCGGAAGATATTTCGCTCGCCATCGCCACCCAACGTTCGACGGCGGGCGTGTCGTCGCCGCACCTGCTGGCGATCCCGCTGTTCATCATGACCGGTTATCTGGCGAACGTCACCGGCATTGCCGAACGGCTGTTCCGCTTCCTGACCAGTCTCTTCGGTCCTGTGCGCGGGAGCCTGGGGTATGTGAATGTGGCGGCCAGCGTGATCTTCTCGTGGATGAGCGGCGCCGCCATTGCCGACGCCGCCGGACTGGGCGCCGTGCTCGTGCCCGCCATGCGCAGGCGGGGCTATTCCGAGTCGTTCGCCCTCGGCCTGACCGGCGCTTCGTCGATGATCGGGCCCATCATGCCGCCGAGCATTCCGGCGATTGTTTACGCAGTGACCGCCGGTGTGTCGATCGGCGCGTTGTTTGCCGCGGGCGTCGTGCCGGCGCTGCTGCTGGCCGCCGTCCTGTGTGCGTGCGTGTGGTTCCATGTGCGACGCCGGCCCGACCTGGCAGACGCCGCGGGTTCCCGCAGCGATTTCGCCCGGGCCACCCTCGCAGCCCTCCCGGTGCTCGGGGCGCCTGTGATCGTGCTCGGCGGAATCCTCGGGGGCGTGTTCACCCCAACCGAGGCGGCGGCAGCCGCCGTGCTGTACACCTTCCTCCTGGGCGCGGCCTACCGGTCGATTTCTTTCAGCGGCTGCTACCAGGTGCTACTGGGCACGGCGCGCACGACCGGCTCGATTATGATCATTGTGGCGGCCGCCTCTCTGTTCGGTTGGATCACCGCCCGCGAGCAGGCGCCGCAGATTGTCGCGGAGGCCATCCTCGGGTGGACCGACAATCCGTACGTGTTTCTGTTGCTGGTCAATGTGTTCCTGCTGCTGGTGGGCATGTTGCTGGAGCCGGTGTCGGCCTTGCTGATTACCGTGCCGGTGTTGCTGCCGGCGGCCGCCCACTTCGAGATCAGCCCGTTGCACCTGGGCGTGGTGATGATCCTCAACTTGGTGATCGGCCTGCTTACACCCCCCGTCGGGCTGGTGCTGTATGTGCTGGGGGCGGTTTCGGGATCGCCCTTCTCACGGGTGGTACGCGGAGTGGTGCCGTTCCTCGTCGTGCTGCTGCTTGCGCTTCTGCTGGTCACGTTCGTGCCGGCGGTGAGCCTCTGGCTGCCGCGAGCGTTGGGCATCGGCTGAATCTGAAGAAGGACCGGTTGTTGGACCCACGATGCGATTGTACAATGCTGGCGGTCGGTTGCTTAAGGTTTACTGATAGTCGTCCGGTGTGCGTCTAATGCGGCAGCCGCCCTGTCATACCTTTCCAGAAGGGGTTTTTCATGCCAAACAGCACAAATGATGTAGTGGGCGGCCTGTCGGCAGAGGGGCATCGTCGGGTCGAGGAGTTCATGAACGGCATCGTGGCTCGCAATCCCGGCGAGCAGGAGTTCCACCAGGCAGTACGCGAGGTGATCGAATGCGTCATGCCGGTTGTCGAGAAGACACCCGTGTACCGCGATGCCCGCATTCTCGACCGGTTGGTCGAGCCCGAACGGGTCATCATGTTTCGCGTGCCGTGGGTCGACGACAGCGGACAGGTGCAAATCAATCGGGGTTTCCGCGTGGAAATGAACAGCGCGATCGGGCCGTACAAAGGGGGGCTTCGATTCCACCCGACGGTCACCCTGAGCGTCCTGAAGTTTCTCGCCTTCGAGCAGGTATTCAAGAACAGCCTTACCACCCTGGCGATGGGCGGCGGCAAGGGCGGCTCCGACTTCAATCCCAAGGGAAAGTCGGATAATGAGGTGATGCGGTTCTGCCAGTCGTTCATGACGGAACTGTACCGCCACATCGGACCCGATACCGATGTGCCCGCCGGCGACATCGGCGTCGGCGGCCGCGAAATCGGGTTCATGTTCGGCCAGTACAAACGCATTTCAAACCGGTTCTGCGGCGTGCTGACCGGCAAGGGTCTCTCCTACGGCGGATCGCTTATCCGGCCCGAGGCCACTGGATACGGCGCCGTCTACTTCGCCCAGGAAATGCTCGCCACCCGCGGCGACTCGCTGGAAAAGAAGGTTGCTACCGTGTCGGGCTCGGGCAACGTGGCCCAGTACACCGTCGAGAAACTCCTCGAGTTCGGCGCGAAGCCGATTACCCTGTCCGACTCCGGCGGTACCATTGTCGATCCCGACGGCATCGACGCCGAGAAGCTGGCTTGGGTTATGGACCTGAAGAACGTCCGCCGCGGGCGGATCAGCGAGTACGCCGACCAGTTCAAGAGCGCCGCCTACCACGCCAACCAACGGCCGTGGAACGTCAAGTGCGATCTGGCCTTCCCCAGCGCTACGCAGAACGAGATCGACGTGGACGACGCCCGAGCCCTGGTGGCGGGCGGATGCATGTGCGTTTCCGAAGGCGCCAACATGCCCACCAGCCCGGAAGGGGTCGACGTGTTCCTCGACGCGAAGATCCTGTACGGACCGGGCAAGGCCGCCAACGCCGGCGGCGTGGCCGTTTCCGGCCTGGAAATGACCCAAAACTCCGGCGTCATGCGGTGGCCTCGTGAAGAGGTCGACCAGCGGTTGCAGCAAATCATGAAGTCGATCCACGCCAATTGCGAGCAGTACGGCCGCACGGGCGACTTTGTCAACTACGTGCGAGGGGCTAACGTCGCCGGGTTCGTCAAGGTGGCCGACGCCATGCTCCAGCAGGGCATCGTCTGACATCCAACGAGCCATGAACATCCTCGATTCGGGCGACCCGGCCCTGTACGAAGTGGCCACACGCGGGCCGGGCCCGCCCGGCGAACTGCCGCTTTCGGCCGACATGCTTCGGCACCGGCCCAGCGGCGACGCCTTCGGCATGACCGAAGATGCCGGGATGGGCTGGCCGCCGGAGAAGTTGGCCGGGCCGCAGTACGTGATGCTCAGCCATCTGGGCGGAATCCGCGCGCCCGACGGCCGGCCCGTCGCCTTGGGCTGGCACACCGGGCATTACGAACTGGGCGTTGCCATGGCCGAGGCGGCCGATGAACTGGCCCGTGCCGGGGCCGTGCCTTACGCCGGCTACTGCACCGACCCGTGCGACGGCCGGACGCAGGGCACGCCCGGTATGTTCGACAGCCTGGCGTATCGGAACGACGCCGCGTCGATCTTCCGGCGGCTGGTTCGGTCCATCCCAACCGCCCGGGGAATCCTCGGCGTGGCCACGTGCGACAAGTCGCTTCCGGCCATGATGATGGCCCTGGCCGGCTTCCGGAATTTGCCCGGCGTGCTGATGCCCGGCGGCGTGACGCTGCCGCCGAACGACGGCGAGGATACCGGGAAGATTCAGTCGATCGGGGCCCGTTTCGCCCGAGGTGAACTGTCGCTTCAAGACGCGCGCGCCTTGGGCTGCCGCGTGTGCGCATCGCAGGGCGGCGGCTGCCATTTCCTGGGCACGGCGGCCACGTCGCAGGTGGTGGGCGAGGCCTTGGGCCTCGCCCTGCCGCACTCGGCCCTGGCGCCCTCGGGCCAGCCGATTTGGCGCGATTTGGCCCGCCGCAGTGCGCGGGCCCTCATGGAACTCGGCCGGCGCGGCATCGCCATGCGTGAGATCGTTACCGAGGCTGCGGTGCGCAACGCGATGGCCGTGTTCGCCGCGTTCGGCGGGTCGACGAACCTGCTGCTGCACCTGCCGGCTATCGCCCACGCGGCAGGGCTTCCGCGGCCCACGGTCAACGACTGGACCGATATCAACCGCCGCGTGCCCCGGTTGGTCGACGTGCTGCCGAACGGCCCGAACAACTATCCGACCGTGCAGGTGTACCTCGCCGGGGGCGTGCCCGAGGTTATGCTGCACCTGCGTGCGATGGCCGCGCTCGACCTCGATGCGATGACCGTCAGCGGCCTGCGGCTTGGTGAGGTGCTCGATTGGTGGGAAACGTCGCCGCGGCGCAACGCCTTGCGCGAGCGGCTCCGCACGCAGGACGACGTCGACCCGGACGACGTGATCTTCTCGCCCGAGCGGGCGCGGCAGCGAGGCATTGCCAGCACGCTGTGCTTCCCTCGCGGGAACCTGGCCCCGGAGGGCTCGGCCATCAAGAGCACGGCCATCGACCCGCGCGTGGTCGACGCTGCCGGCGTGTACCGCATGACCGGCCCGGCACGCGTGTTCGTGCGCGAAACCGACGCCATCGCGGCGGTGAAGGGCCAGGGGGAGCGAAAGCTCAGCCCGGGCGACGTGCTCGTACTGATGGGCCGCGGCCCGCTCGGCTCCGGCATGGAGGAAATCTACCAGATTACCGCCGCGCTGCGACACCTTTCCTGGGGGCACGAGGTGGCCGTGGTGACCGACGCCCGCTTCTCGGGCGTAAGTACCGGCGCGTGCATCGGCCTGGTCGGGCCGGAAGCGTTGGCGGGCGGTCCGCTCGGAAAGGTCCGTGAGGACGATCGGATCCGCATCTGCATCGACCGCAACCGGCTTGAGGGAACCGTCGATCTGGCGGGCGACGCGCACCGCGAGTTCACGCCCGAGGAAGCCGCGCAGGTTCTGGCCGACCGCCCGCAGCATCCCGAACTGGCGCCGGATCCAAATCTGCCCGACGAAACCCGCCTTTGGGCGGCCCTGCAGCAGTTTGGCGGCGGCACGTGGGGCGGCTGTGTTTTCGATGTCGACGCCATCCTCCGCCGGCTTGCGATACAGGACCGCGAGCGGTAACGATTCGGTTTACGGCAGCCCGCCGAGCGTCACCGGGAGTTCCAGCGTCTCGTTGTCTCGCGCGACCGTCAACACGACCTCGTCGCCCGGCTTGCGGACGCGGACCTGCTCGGCCAATTCGGCGAAAGAGGCCACCTCCTCGCCGTCGAATTTCACGATGACGTCACCTGTCTTGAGCCCGGCCTCGGCGGCGGGTGAACCGGCGACGACGTGCGTCACCTCAGCGCCCGGCGAGGCATCGATTCCCGCCATACCCAGCCGCGCGTTGCCGCGTCGCACTTGGATTCCCGGCCGCCCCATGCCGGAGAATTCAAGCCGGGTATCGGCGTCGGCCAACGCGGCCACCGTGCCGCACACCACGCGGGCCGCGTCGAGCGCGCCCTCCGCGTTGATCTTCTCCATCTCGTCGGTCACCTGGTGCAGATCGGCGTGCATGCCCGTGTTGAAGAACAGCACGGGAATGCCCTGCCGGGCGAAGTTCAAGTGATCGCTCGGCCCGAACGCGCTCTCGCCGTAGCCGATATTCTTTCCGACCGGCCGATTGGCCTCGGCCACCATGTCCCTGAGGCCGTCGGCCGAGCCCACGCCCCCGACCGAGATCGACCGGTTGCGGCTGCGGCCGATCATGTCGAGGTTAACCATCGCCGCGATGCTCTCGCGCGGCACGGTCGGATTCGCAACGAAACGGCCCGACCCGACCAGTCCGATCTCCTCCGCATCGAAGAGAATAAACAGAATGGTGCGTCGTGGCCGATAGTTCGTCGCCGCCATCGCCTTCGCCACGGCCAGCACGCCCGCCGTGCCGCTGGCGTTGTCGTCGGCGCCGTTGTACACGAGGTCGGCGTCCGGCGGATCGTTCGGCCTCCGGCGCCGCATGTCGATATGATCGTAGTGGGCTCCGAGAACGACTACCTCGCTTTCAAGCTTCGGGTCGGTGCCCGGCAGCATGGCGATGACGTTGCGCATGGTGACGGGCAATCGCTCAAAGGCCACTCGCAGTTTGACCCTCGCTCCTTCGACAGCGAACGAGTTCGGCGTCAACTTGGTGTCGATCTCCTTCTGTACCTCATCGATATCGACGCCCGCGCGTTCAAAAAACGCTTCGGCTGCCGAATGGGCGATGTGTACGAACGGGATGCTCGATTGCGGCACCCCTTGGGCGCGGCTGGCCGACAACTCGTCGGCCGTTTCGGCGTGGTAGTGCGCGCCGGTGAAAAGGATAATGCCCGCCGCGCCGCGGCGCCGGGCGTTTTCGAACTTCTCGGTGAAGAAGGCATGGCGATTCCGGGCCACCGGGCGAAACGGGCTGTCGGCCGCGCCTTCGGCCGGTGCGTACCGCATGAGCACAACGATTTTGCCCTCCACGTCGAGGCCCTCGTAGTCGTCGTACTCGTGCTCCGGCGCCGTGATGCCGTACCCGGCGAACACCACCTCGCCGGCGGCCTCCCCCTCGCCCGAGAAACCGAACGGCTCGAACGACAGCTTCCCCAGTTTGAGCGTTTTCGTACATGCCTGGCCTTCCGCGGTCACGGTCAGTTCGACCGTGCTGTCGGGGCTTGCCCCGCGCCGCGGGCGGGAGAACGGCTGGAAGTAGGTGCCGTCGACCCCGGCCGGCTCCAGGCCCATCTGCTTCAACTGCTCGGCGATGTAGTCGCCCGCCTTCCGGCCGCCGGGCGTGCCCGCGCTACGCCCTTCCATTGCATCATCGGATAGGACCGCCATGTACTCCATCAGCGCTTCGCCGTCGACTGCGCTCTGCAGCGACGACATCTCCACCACCGCTTCGGCTGCCCAAAGCAGCGAAAGCGGCGCAACGGTCAAGAGGACAGCGAGTACATAACGCCGTGGGTCAGGAATCAGCATCGTGGAGTTCTCCGTGCAAGGTCAGCAGGCTCGGGAAATCGCTTCCAACACGTGGGATAAGCTTCCAGCCTGTCAATTCATTTCATTGTATTCCCGCCGGCTGCTCGCATTGGTGTTCAAGTGCGTTCACAAACAAGGGCCTTACGACCCCCGCTCGCCGACCTGCGTATGCACCCGTAAGGCGGAGCATCGCCGCACCTACTCTCCCTGCCGGCGGCGCTGTCGGTGCCGCTGCAACGCGCCCCACTCCCAAACTTCACATCGTTCGGCCCAGGCTTTCCACAAAGCGACCAACTCGGCCACCTTTTCGGGCCGCTGCGATCCAAGGTCATTGCGTTCGGTCCGGTCGTTTTCGAGGTCGTACAGTTCCCATCGGCCACGGTGTTCCGCAACGGCTTTCCAACGGCCCAAACGCACCGCCCGGTTTCCCTGGTGTTCCCAGAAGAGCGGGCGGGGGACCTCGTCGGCAGGCAGGCGTTCCGCTTCTCCGGTAATGAGCGCCGCCAGGCTGCGGCCCTCCAGGCGAAGGATCGTCCTGCCGCCGACCTCGTCTGGATACGTCGCGCCGCCCAGTTCGGCGAGCGTCGGCATCAAATCGATCACGTGCGCAGGCTCGTGCACCAGTCGTCCCGCCGGTGTCCCGTTTGCCTTCATCCCGGCAGGCCAGTGGGCGACCAGCGGCGTGGCAATGCCGCCCTCGAACGTGTGCATCTTGAACTTGCGGAAGGGGGTGTCGGAGGCGTTGGCCCACTCCAGGCCCACGCTTGCGTACGACAACCCGCTGCCGATCGCGGCGCCCGGCTTGCCGCGGCTGAAGCCGCCGGGACCGCCCTCGGCCGAACAGCCGTTGTCGGAAAGGAACAGGATAAGCGTGTTCTCGAACTGGTCCAGTTCCTTCAGTTTTGTCACGAGCCGCCCGACGTTCTGATCGATCGAGTCGACTTGCGCCGCGTAGACGGCCATGCGGTGCGCCAGCTCGCGCCGCTGCACCTCGGGCACCGCGAGCCACGGCTTTGCCTGCGGATGCCGCGGGCTGAGCACGGCGCCCGGCGGGACGATGCCCATCTCCTTTTGCCGGGCAAACCGCCGCTCGCGTACGGCGTCCCAGCCGACGTCGTAGCGCCCGGCGTACTTTGCAATGTCGGCCGGCTTCGCCTGCAACGGCCAGTGTGGGGCAATATGCGCCAGGTACAGGAAGAACGGTTTGTGTCGTCGGGTCACCGCCTCGTCGATGAACTTGAGCGCCCAATCGGTGAACGTGTCGGTCACGTACAGGTCGTCAGGCGGCTTGACTTGCTCCTCGCCATGGACGAAGAAGACGTTGGTGCGGATTTGCAGCGCATCTTTGAAATACACCCCGCCGCCCGACGGAGGGCCCCAGTAGCGGTCGAACCCGCGGTCCAGCGGCCACCGGCCCGGCGCCGAGCCCACGTGCCACTTGCCCGTAATCAGCGTGGCGTACCCGGCCGCCCCCAGCACCTCGGCCAACGTTGCGCAGCGGTCGTTCAGGTAACCTTGGTAAGACGGAATACCGTGGTCGCCGGTCATCTGCCCAATGCCTGCCTGGTGGGGGTAGAGTCCCGTCAGCAGCGAGGCTCGGGTAGGGCAGCAGCGCGCCGTGTTGTAGAACTGCGTGAACCTCACACCGCCTTCGCCCAGTGCGTCGAGATGCGGGGTCTCGATGTCGCCGCCGTAGCAGCCGAGATCGGAATAGCCCATGTCGTCGGCCATGATGACGATCAGGTTGGGTGGGGCAGCGGCCGCAACCGCGGCGTACGCCAGCACGCCAACGTAGACGCAAATCGCCGATAACGTCTTCATGGTTCTCTCCTGCTCTGGGGCCGAAAACGCCTGGTGCCGGTTTCAGCGGAGCGGCGCGGCATCCGTTCGAAAGCCTCCATTTCCGTGGCCTGGCCGCGGTCGCCCTGCTGCTCCATCCAGGCGTCGAGCTTGGCGCGTAGCTCGTCGCGCGCGGCGCTCAAGCCGGCGTCGTCAATCAGGTTGTTCCGGTTCCATGGGTCGGCCTCGCAATCGTACAACTCCTCGGCAGGCCGGTGCTGATAGTCGTGGACCAAACGCCGGGCATGCGCGTCGCCCGCAGCGGCCATTCGCCGCCAGGTCTGGAAGATCGGATCGTGGGTGGCCACGTTTTGGAACGTGGCGTTTGGAGTCAGGTTCCGGACGTAAAGATACCGCTCGTTGCGAGCACTGCGGATGCCGTAGTGCTCCGGCCCCTGGTTAATCCCCCGGCTGGTTTGCAGGCCGAACACGTGGGCCTTATGCGTCGCTGCTGCCCCGGTGAGCACGGGCAGGAAGCTTCGGCCGTCGAGCACGTCGGGCCGCGGCAGGCCGGCCGCCTCCAGGAACGTGGGCACCACGTCGACGTATTCCACCA
>CAYPWB010000034.1:0-26499 GCA_964414315.1 uncultured Planctomycetaceae bacterium
CATCCCCTTGTACACGATCACCCGGGTGGACAGGCTGCAGATGTAGAAGTCCTTCGCGCGACGGAGCTCGGCATTGCTGCGAATCTCGTGGCTTGCCCGCTTGCGAATCAGGTAGAGTTGCCGCTCGAACTCGTCGGCCCCCACGCCATCGGCCGCGGCCACAAAGAGTTGCTCGATCCAGGGCTCGCCGGCCCGAGCCGTCTCGCCGATGTTGGCGTGGTTCGGGCAGGTGAACACCTTCCGCCATCCGACCAGTCGCTGGCCCTGCTCGGCGACGATCCGCTCGACGGCTCTCTTGCAGGGAACGCGCTCGGCGGCCAACTTGGGGAAGAACACCACTCCGGCGGCAAATCGGCCGGGCTCGGGCAGGTCGGCCTTCAACTCGTCGCGGGCCACCTTTCGCAGGAACTCGTGCGGTAGTGCCGTGAGCATGCCGGCCCCGTCCCCCGTATTGGCCTCGCAGCCGCAGGCCCCGCGGTGGTCCATGTTCTTTAGTACCGTTTCGGCATCGCGGACGACCTGGTGGCTGCGTTCCCCCTTGATGTGGGCAACGAACCCGACGCCGCAGCTATCATGCTCCATTCGGGGGTCGTACAGTCCATGCTGGCCAGGTATTTCGGAGTCATTTCGGCCGGTCATCAGTCGTGCCTCACGCGGTGGACGGGCGTCAGAAAATACTGTCATTCGGGGGATAGTATACCCTGGCTTTGCGAATAAGGCCAGGAGAACATGCGATAATCGAATCAAATACTGTTGATGAACAGAATTAACAATGCAAATACCATCTTACTGCCGACAGGCCGCCAAAGTCAAGCGACGGCTCGCCGGGAACACGTGTCCGGAAAAAACACGCTGCAACTGTACCCCACGCCGAAGCCCCCGCCTTTACCGCGGGGGAGTGCCATCTTCAGCCTAGCGTGGGCCCGGGAGGACGGCACGCTGGAGGCGTATCCCACTTTTCAAGATTTCTCACTCGCTGGCGAACCATCTTGGGAACCTTTTCAATTGCCAGGAAAGGCCGTTTCATCCCGGTCGGGGCCGGTGGGGTGGAATTTCCCGGGCCTCCCCCCGTGAGCGGTCACCCCTATTCAGTTGCGGGGCAATGAAGTAAGCTGAGCTGTGTTGAGGGTGGTTGTTCCCCCGCCCGTCTTGTTCCCACTTTCGAAGAAGGAGACCGAGTTGTGAACAGAAGACTATTGTCGTTGCTGGTCCTGGCCCTCTTGGTGGTCAGCAGTAGTTTATGCCCGGCGCAGGAGGCCAAACCGGTCGTGACGGTTTTGTTTTCCGGCTACGACGCCCTGCAGACCGATGTCGGCTACGTGGGGCAGCTTTTGGGCCGGGCGGAATTGGTCGAGGCGTTGGAGGGCGTGGTCGCGCTTGGCACGCAGGGCAAGGGGTTGCAAGGCCTCGACCCGAAGCGGCCCTGGGGCGCGGTTGTGTATAGCAAGGGCGCTGAATTCCCCGTGGCCGTATTCCTGCCCACCACCGACATGAAAGCGCTGGTCGGCACGCTCGGGGCATTGAATGTCGAGGCGACCGACCAGGGCGACGGCACCTATCAGGTCGTCACGCCCATGCAACCGATGGTAATGAAAGAGCACAACGGCTGGGCCCTCCTGGCCGATAGTGCCGAGACCCTCTCCGCAGTTCCCGACGATCCCGCCACGCTTCTCGGTCCGCTGGCCGGAAAGTACGACCTTGGCATGACGGCCCACGTGGCCAATCTTCCGGAGGATATGCGGCAAATGATCATCGCCCAAATCGGCATGGGGGCCGAGATGGGCATGCAGCAGCAGTTCGACGAGTCGGACGAGCAGTACGCGCTGCGCAAGGCCATGACCGAGCGTTCGATTGAGCAGCTCACCACGATGGTCAACGAGTTGGACCGCTTCCTGCTCGGCATCAGCGTCGACGCCGAAAAGAGCGAGGCCGTGGTCGACGTGGCCGTCAGCGCGAAGGCCGGAACCAAAACGGCCGACCAATTCGCGCAGCTCAAGGATACCACAACCAACTTCGCCGGCTTCGACCAGTCCGACGCTGCAGTTTCGGCGCTCGTGTCGTCGGAAATGACCGACGAGGACGTCGCACAGTTGAAGGTGGTGCTCAACGGCGTGAAGGCCTCGGCGGAGGAGGAGCTTGACAAGCAGGAGTTGGGCGAGGAGGAAATGGCCGTCGCCAAGAAGCTCATGGACGATTTGTTCGACGTGCTCGAAGAGAACGTCGAGAACAAGGTGACCGACGGCGGCATGATCGCCAAGCTGGGACCCGATCGCATGACCTTGGTGGCCGGCATGCAAGTGGCCGACGGCCCAAAAATTGAACAGCTCGTAAAACAGCTCGTCGAGCAACTCGTCAAAGACCAGCCCCAGGCCGCAGACCACATCAATCTCGACGCCGAGACACACAGCGGCGTGAACATGCATGTGGTGTCGATTCCTACCGTCGAAATGGAGGAAGGGGCCGAGCCGATGCAGAAGCTGGTCGGCAACACGCTCGATTTGATTGTGGGTATCGGCCCTAAGAGCCTGTACCTGGCTGCCGGGCGCGACGCCGCCAGCGAGCTGAAGCAGGTGATCGATGCTTCGGCCGCGGCGCCGGACAAGACCGTTTCGCCCGCCAAGGTCACCGTGGCCCTCGGCCCGATCGTCAAAATGGTGGCTGAACTGGCCGACGACGAGTCGGCCAAGCAAATGGCCGGCATGTTGGAACTGACGTTGAGCCAGTCGCCCGATAAGGACCGCGTGAAGATCGAAACGCGCCCGATTCCCAACGGCTCGATGACGCGCGTCACCCTGGAGGAAGGCGTGCTCCGGCTCATCGGTTCCGGCGTTCTGATGGCGCAACAGATGATGATGGACTTCAACGGGGGCCCTGGCGGTCCCGGCGGCTTCGACGACTTCTAGTCCGGCAAGACGGCGGCATCGTTGGAGTTTACGCTTCAGCATGCCTTGATCGTTCCCCGTAGCCAAGGAGTGAGTCCGGTTGCTTTGGCAGCCGGGCTCACTCGCCTTTCTCGTTCCTGCCCGAGACGCGATGCCCGTTCCCTTTGCCACCACGCGAACTGAGATTGCCGGCGCGGCCGTTGCCGAGTTGGCACGCCGGTTCGGAACGCCCGTGTTCGTTTACGAACAGGCCAGAATCGGCGAGCGTATTGCCGATTTGGCGATGTTCGACCACGTGCGCTACGCCCAAAAGGCGTGCTCGAACCTGGCCGTCCTTGATCTAATGCGACGGCACGGCGTGTTGGTCGACGCGGTGAGCGCCGGCGAGGTGCGCCGGGCGTTGCGGGCGGGGTACTCGCCCGAGGGCACGCCTCCGCCCATCGTCTATACGGCCGATATTTTCGACGCCGAGTCGATCGATCTGTGCGTTCAGCTTGGTCTGCATGTGAACTGCGGCTCGCCCGACATGATCGACCAGTGGGGCCGCCGGGCGCCAGGTGGGGAAATCACTTTGCGGCTGAACCCCGGCTTCGGCCACGGCCACAGCCGCAAGACCAACACGGGCGGCGACCAGTCGAAGCACGGCATCTGGCACGAGCGGCTCGGCGCGTGCCTGGCCCGGGCGAAGCAGTACGACCTGACCGTCAGCGGCCTGCACATGCACATCGGCTCGGGCACCGACCTGGAGCACCTCGGCCGGGTGTGCGCGGCCATGGAAAGCGCCGCGCTCGTGGCCGGGCCGCAAGTAAATTCGATCAGCGCCGGCGGCGGGCTGCCGGTCCCCTACCGCAACGGCGAGCAGTACGTCGACCTCGACGCCTATTTCCAGCTTTGGGACGCCACGCGGCGCAATCTCCAGGACCGCTTCGGCCACGCGGTTCGGCTGGAGATCGAGCCGGGCCGATACCTGACAGCCGAGGCGGGCTACCTGATTGCCGAAGTGTGCGCGGTCAAACGGCAGGCCGACAACACGTTTTACCTGGTTGACGCAGGCTTCAACAACTTGGCACGCCCCATCCTGTACGGCGCCTACCACCCGATGGCCATCGCCCCGGCCGACGGCGATACCGCACGCCCCGAGCGCGACGTGATCGTCGGCGGGCCGCTGTGCGAGTCGGGCGATATTTTCACGCAGGAGGAGGGCGGGTTCGTCGCCACCCGACGCTTGCCCGACGCCCGCGTGGGCGACCTGCTCGTGATCGAGAACGCCGGCGCGTACGGGTTCGTGATGGGCTCGAACTACAACTCGAAGCCGCTGGCCGCCGAGGTCCTCCTGCGCGATGACGGCCCCCACCTCATTCGCCGCCGCCAGTCGTTTGAAGAACTCATCCAGGGCGAATCGATTCCCGAGTAGATGCGAGGTGTCAGGTGTTACGAAGACGGGCCATTGGCACAAACCCCAAGAAGAACCCCCGACCTCCGACACCTGACCCCCGAGCTCCGACCTCTCACACCTGACACCTGACACCTATCTCCCACATGAACTACCACGACGCTACCAAGTTTCTGGCGGAACACACCGACCTCGTCGAGCTTGCCGACGGCGATGCCCGCGTGGCCGTGGCGCCGGGGTGGCAGGGGCGGGTGATGACCTCGACGTGCGGCGGGCTTGGCGGAGCGAGCTTCGGGTTCATCAACCGGCCGTTCATCGAACGCGGTGAGCACGACCCGAAGCTGAACAACTACGGCGGCGAGGAACGCTTGTGGCTGTCGCCCGAGGGAGGCCCGTTCAGCCTCTGGTTTGCCCCCGGCGTCCCGCAGGTGTTCGACACCTGGTATACGCAGCCGATGCTCAACGAGGGCGCTTGGCAGGTGGTTGGGCGAGACGACGCCGCCGAGACATCGTCCGGCGGCGACGGAACCCACTGCCGCATGAAGGCCGGCATGACGTTTCGCAACGCCGCGGGCCGGCGGTTCTCGCTCGACGTCGAGCGCGAGGTGGGCCTGCTGACCGCCGAGCGGTACGCAAGCCTGTTCGGCAGCCCGGCCGCCGACGCGATGACGGGCCCCGGCGTCCGCTCGGTCGGCTACGAAACCCGCAACCGCATTACCAACCGCGGCGACGCCATGACGCGGCCGTCGGGGCTTGTGTCCATCTGGATCCTCGGCATGATGAACGCCGGCCGGCATACGGTCGTGGTGATGCCCTATCGGCCGGGTGCCGAGGGCGAACTCGGGCCGGTGGTCAAGAGCGATTACTTCGGCACGGTTCCGTCCGAGCGGCTGCGCGCCGGCCCGGAGGCCGTGATGTTCCTGGCCGATGGGAACTGTCGATCGAAGATCGGCGCTTCCCAGCAACGGGCCAAGAACGTGCTGGGTTCGATCGACTTCGACGCCGGCGTGCTCACGCTCGTTCACTTCAGCATGCCCGACCGGCCCGCTGAGTGCTTCTACATGAACAACCAGTGGGGCGTGGAGCAGGCCGCTCCCTACGCCGGCGACGTGGTCAACGCGTACAACGACGGGCCGAACGAGTCGGGCGAGCAGCTTGGGACATTTTACGAAATCGAGTCGCTTTCGCCCGCCGAGGAACTGAGCCCGGGCGAATGGCTCGAGCACAGCCACCGAACCATCCACGTCGAAGCCGAGCCGGCGGCGCTCGACGCCGTCGCCCGCAAGGCCCTCGGCGTGCCCCTCGACGCGGTGCGGAACGCCATGTTCCCATGACCCCCAAGACCTTGGAGAATGCCATGCTGTCGCGCGTCCTCGAAGTTGAAGCGATGGACACCCTCGACGAGGCCGTCGATTACGACTCGATGGACCACCGCGAGGTGAACGCGGCGTTCGTGACCGACCTGCTGGCCGAACAACCCGACCTGAGCGAAACGCTCGACCTGGGCACGGGTACGGCGCAGATTCCCATCGAGTTGTGCCGCCGGTCGCCGGACGCTCGCGTGCTGGCGGTCGACGCCGCGCGACATATGGTCGAACTGGCCCGCAAGAACGTGGTCGGGGCAGGCTTCGAGGGGCAGGTATGCGTCGAGTTGGTCGACGCGAAGGGGCTGCCCTACGCCGACGGCCGGTTCCGCACCGTCATGTCGAACAGCATTGTGCACCACATTCCCGAGCCCCGCCGCGTGCTGCGCGAAGCGTGGCGCGTGACGGCTTCCGGTGGGCTGTTGTTCCTGCGCGACCTGTTCCGTCCGGCCAGTCAAACCATGCTGCACCAACTCGTCGACACCTACGCGGCCGACGCGAACGACCATCAGCGCAAGCTGTTCGCCGACTCGCTGCACGCCGCCCTGACCGTCGACGAGGTTCGCGCCCTCGTCGGCGAACTGGGCGCCGCGCCCGAAACGGTTCGCGCCACCAGCGACCGCCACTGGACGTGGGCCGCGCGAAGAGAATGACGAATGTCGAATGACGAATGTCGAGTAGCGGACGGCTCGCCTCCGGCCGGGGCCGAAAAGATGACGCCTGAGCAGCTTGCCGAGGCGAAGCGCTACGGGCGCGCGCAGCTCTATTGCGATCTGGCCGACAAGGGGCTCGACCTGGCCTACCTGGCCGTGGCTGCGTTCATTCTGGCACGGCCGCTTGACCGCTGGCTTGCCCACGCGGTGCCGCTGGCCTGGTTCGACACGCTCCGATTGGCCGCGCTGTACCTGGCGGTGTTCGGGCTGCACGTGGTCGTGTCGTTTCCGCTTTCCTTCTACGCGGGCCACGTGCTGGAACATCGCTACAAAATGAGCACGCAATCGTTGGGCCGATGGCTCCTGCGGTACGCGAAACGGATGGCCCTGGGCGGCGCGTTCGCGCTGGCGTTGTTCGTGGGGCTGTTCTGGGTCATCTGGCTGTGCGGCCCGTACTGGTGGCTCGTGGCCACCGGGGCGTTCTTTCTGGTGAGCATGGTGCTGGGCCGGCTGTTTCCCGTGCTCATCCTGCCGCTGTTCTACAAAGTCGAAAAGCTCGACCGGCCCGATCTGGCCGAACGCATTGGCGAGTTGGCCCGGCCCGCCGGACTTTCCATCGAGGGCGTGTACCGGCTCGGGCTGAGTGCCGAAACGGTCAAGGCGAACGCGATGCTGGCCGGCCTGGGACGCACGCGCCGCGTGTTGCTGGGCGATACGCTGCTGGACGAGTTCACGGTCGATGAAACGGCCGTGGTGTTCGCGCACGAGATCGGCCACCACGCCCATCGGCACCTGCCCAAGCTGCTCGCCGTCGGGCTGGCGGCCGGCGCGGCCGGCTTCTGGCTGGTCGATCGGGTACTGGCCTGGTGGGTCGACGGCCCGCTGGAGTACGCAACCTTGCCCGTCGCTGCGTTGCCGCTTGTCATGCTGAGCCTTTCGGTGTTCGGGCTGCTGCTCGAACCGCTGCAAAACGCCATAAGCCGCCGCTTCGAGCGCGAGGCCGACCGCTACGCCCTACGCACCACGGGCCAACCGGCCGCTTATCGCTCCGCGTTCCTGAAACTGGCGCGGCTGAACAAAGACGATCCCGAGCCTCACTGGCTCGAAGCGGCCCTGTTCCACAGCCATCCGCCCATCGCCGAACGTCTCGCCATGGCCGACGCCGCCTCGAACCAGACTCCTACCAAGTAACCGTTCACTCTAGCGTTGCCGACCGACAGGCGAGCGGAGGCTGTTGGGCCCTTGTTTCTGTTCTCCTTTCCGCCTATCCCCCGCGTTGTCAACGCCTAAGCCATGACTCAAATCACCAGCGTCCAGAACCCGCGAGTGAAGAACGCCGTGCGGCTGCGCGACGGGCGCCAGCGACGTTTGCAGGGGCGCATTTTGATTGACGGGGTCCGGGAAATCGAGCGGGCGACGGCCGCGGGGGTGGCGCTCAGCGAGGTGTTTTTCTGCCCCGGCCTTTGCACGGCCGAGGCGGCCGCGCTGCTCCAGCGCCTGCCGCCCTCCGGACCCGAACGGCTCGAAGTGACCGAAAGCGTATTCCTGAAGTTGGCCTTTGGGCAGCGTGCCGAGGGGGTGCTGGCCGTGGCCGAACCGCCCGCCGCCACCCTGGCCGCGCTCCGCCTGCCCGAAAACCCGCTCGTGGCCGTGCTCGAAGGGGTCGAGAAGCCGGGCAACGTGGGCGCCGTGCTGCGCAGCGCCGACGGCGCGGGGCTCGACGCGGTCGTCGTGGCCGACCCGCGAACCGACCTGTTCAACCCGAACGCTATCCGCGCCAGCCTGGGCACCATCTTTTCGCTTCCGGTTGGGATGGCCACCGCAGACGAGACGCTCGCCTGGCTTCGGGCGCACGGCTTGCACATCGTGGCGGCGCGGGTCGACGGCAGCGTGCCTTACATCGAGGTCGACTACCGGCGTCCGACGGCCCTCGTGCTGGGCAGCGAGGCTGAGGGCCTCAGCCCCTTGTGGCACGCCGACGACGTCGCCGCCGTGCGCCTCCCCATGCTCGGCACGGCCGACAGCCTCAACGTCTCCACCGCCGCCGCCGTGCTGTTCTACGAAGCGCGCCGGCAAAGAATGCAAGACTCGTGAGTATTCCGGTTCAGGAGCGAGGCAATGCAACGAACTCTCGATGAGGTGCGTCGCGACAGGTTCAAGGTTTTGCGCCAACATCTTGCCAGAGCATACATGATCCGCTTCTTGCAGCAATTCGAAATTGGCCGCGTAGACTACATCAAGGAGCGGCATCCATGGGTCGGCCGTATCAGCCTCGATGAAATATGCAGAAACGTGGATCAGTCCCCGGCCGGCTCATGAGCGGTTAACGAACCGGCTGCGGCTGAATGCCTCCAGAGAATCCTCACACCCTTACCACCACGCCCAGCCCCACGAACGCCAGCCGCGCGGAAACCTTGGTGGGGTCGAGGCGGAATTGGCGGGCGACGGCGCGGCGGTAGGCGTCGAGTTGGGGGCGGTAGTGGTCGGCGCGGGCGGCCAGGGCGGCGGGGTCGCCCGCGGGAAGATGGTCGGTCTTGAAGTCGAGCACGTCGGCCCCGACCAGTCGCGGCCCGTCGTACAGCAGGGTCAGCCGGTCGATCGAGCCGTTGAGAATGGCGCCATCCTCTCGCAGAGCGAAGGTCCGTTCACGCTCGACGCGCCAATGTGACGAGGCGAGGCCCGGACCCGCGCACGCGGCGCACGTGCCGTCGCCCGGCTGCTTGTAGAACGCACGGCTCAGTGCGGCAGCCACGGCGGGCCGGGCGAGCGCGGCGCGAAAGTCGTGCTTGAGCCGCTCGAGCGCCGCGGCGTCGAGCGTCGAGCGCCGGGCAAGGTGGTCGAGCAGCGCGTCGTCGGGCGGGCCGTCGTCGAGCCATTCGATCTGCTCGAACCAGGCGTGCATGAGGCTGCCCCGCTCCAGGGCTCCCCCGGCCTCGACGTTCATCGTGGTGGCAAGCTGCACGTGATGTCCGCCCTCCAACCCGGAGGGGCTCACCCGCTCCAGCCCCCGGCGCGGCTCGTCCGGCGGCGCCGCCAGTTCGATGGTAAGCGGCTCGGCCGCCGCAGCCGCAGAGGCGGCCGGCTTCCGCACGATGCCCGCCGCCGAAGCCTCGGCGTACCAGTCGGGGTTCCCGTGCTCGAAGGCGGTCTTCTCCGGCTCGATGCGGGCGCCGCCGGTGAGTGCCGCGCGCAGCACGCCCGTCGCCGTGCCGGGAAGGCTTCTTTCCTTCTCCGACGACGGGGCGATGACGCACCACAGCGCGTGCTTCGGGCGCGTGAGCGCCACGTACAGGATGCACAGCGCCTCCTCGACCCGCACGCGGTCGTCGGCCTCGAACGCGTCGGCCAAGCGTTTCGGCAGCAGGCCGCGCAGCCCCTTCGGCACGTAGCGGCACACCTGCTCGATCGGCTCGGCCGGGCCAGCCCGGCCCACCACGAGCGTGGACGTTTGCGGGCGCATTTGGAAATCGAGTTCCGGCAGCACGGCGATATCGAACTGGAGCCCCTTCACCTGATGGTAGTTCATCACGCGCACGGGCGCGGCGGTAGGCGACTCGACCCGCCGCTGTTCGACCATCGCCACGAACCGGTCGGCACGCGTCGTGGCGGTCGGCTCGTAAGCGTAGGCCAGCTCGACAAGCTGCATCAGCCGGCTGAGGTCGCGGGCGTCGCTGTGCGGGGCAAGCCGCTCGGCCCAGCCGTACACGGTCGGCCCGTAGCCGTCGTCCATCAGGCTGCGGCGCACTGTGCCTGCCAGGCGCAGGGCCCCCAGATCGTTGGCATGGTCGGTGAACTCCAGGGCCGGGCCCAGCGGCGAGGTGGCCACGTGGAAGCGGGCCACCGTATCGCCCGGGTGATCGACCAAACGCAACAGCGACAACACGAGCTGTACGGCGGGCGAGTCGGTCAACGGATTGCCCCCTTCCTCGCTGGCGTCGACCTCGGCCTGGCGCAGGCGGTAGATGAGCCGGGCCACCGACGCATTCCGCCGCACCAGCACGCCGATGGTGCAGCCGGGCGACTTCTCGTGCAGCTCCTTGACCAAATTGGCCGCGTAGTCGAGCGTTACATCGCTTTGCGACTGCCCCTCCGCCGCGCGCGGGGCCCCGACCATGCGACAGTGGCCGGGCAGGCCCTCGCGGGCGGTCGAATGCTCGGTGAACCGGCCGCCCCAGGCCGCGGCCGCCTCCGGGTAGTTCCGCATCGCCTCGTTGGCGCCGATGTTCCGGAACACCCGGTTGACTACGTCGATTACCACCGGCGACGAGCGGAAGCTGCGCGTCAGTTCGCCGGTTTCCAGCTCGGGCAATTCATTGTTGAGCGTATCGAAGATTTCGGCCACGCCGCCCCGCCAGCCGTAAATGGCCTGCTTCACGTCGCCCACGCAGAAGAACGACCGCCGCGGCCCGCGAACGCTCGCCTGCGCGAAGGGGCGCAGCACGCGCCACTGCTGCGGCGAGGTGTCCTGGAATTCGTCCAACAGCAGGTGCGCCACCGGCGCGTCGAGCCGGTACACCACCTCGTCGAGCCGGCCGGCCAGGTCCGAGTTGGCCAGCATGCGGGTAACGTCTTCGAATCGCACGGCTTGTCGGGCCAGCTTCAGCCGCCGGTACACACCGTCGAAATGGTCCAGCAGCCGGCGCGTGCCTTCGGTCTGGTTCGCAATGCGGCCGAGCACCTCGGCCCGCGCATGGTCCATCAACGGCCGATACAGGGCGATGAGTCCGTCGGGAATCGGCTTGCGGTAGTAGGTTGCGGCGCCGTCGAGGATCTTCGGCGGCAGGCCGGTGCCGAGGAAGGCGTCCCAATCCTCGACGCCCGCCCGGTCGAGGTCCTTGTCGCGCGCGCCGGCCAGACGGTCGTTTTCCCTCAGGTCGAAAGCCGCTACCGCGTCGATGGCCTCCTGAAGCTCATGGGGCGCGAGCGGTTTCAGCCGGGGCAGCGCGTCCCAAGCGGCTTCCGGCGCGTCGACGAAGGCCCCGTACAGGCCGGAAACCAACCCGGCGATCTCCTCGGCCACCGACCGGGCGGCTTCGCCCTTGTGCAGCAGGTGCATGAGTTCCAGGGCATCGGAAATCGACTCCTGCGCGACGATGCGCCGGACGGCCTCGGCCTGCATGGCGGCGTCGTCCATTTCGTCGACGATTTGCCAGCCGGGCGGCAGCCCGAGTTCCAGTCCGAAAGTCTGGGCGATTTGCACGAAAAAACTGTCGAGCGTGCCCACGCGCAGCCGGTGCAGCCGGCGGACCATGGCGGCCACGAGTCGGAGGCACTGCTCGCGGGCGAGCTTGCCGCCCTCGACGTGCTTGTTGAGTTCGGCCAACTCGTCGGCGTCGAGCGCGGCGGCGGCCAGCCGGGTGAGTACGCGGTCGAGGATCTCGCCCGCCGCCTTGCGCGTGAATGTGCTGGCCAAAATGGCGTCGAGCGGCTCGCCCGCCGCGGCCAACCCGATGAACCGGTTGCTCAACCGGAATGTCTTCCCCGTACCAGCCGATGCGCGAATAACCAGGTTGGAAAAGCGACGGTTCATGCTGCCAGTATACCGTGGCTCGATGTGCCTCGCGAGGGCGCCCCGAGGGAACCGTCTTCCCAAGTTGGCGGCGCGGCGTACTGTTTTGGAGCGGGAAGGTCTCACGCACAGGCGCGAAGGCGGAAAGAGCTACGAGGACACGAATCTGCTGCCTCGGAATGCACTACAAAACCGTTCCCCGGCCTCCAGTCGACATGCAGGAAGGCATCCGGTCTTCTTCGCCGCCTTAACTTGCGCGGCTGAGCCGATCGGCCCAATAGATGGGGGCGGGAAGCCTTCGGCCGAACATTTGTGAGCGCACCACGCTTTCGCTGTAAGCCCAATCGACCCGATGGCCCGGGGAAACGAAAATCGGACGCCGGGTTCCCGAGGTCGGCCGCAATGCGACTCCTGCAGGCCGTTCCCCCACGAGCACCGGACGCGATTCTCCCGGTTGCATCCCTTCCACTTCCACGTTGCCGCACAGGAGCTTTTTCGTCACCCCGATGGTTGGCACCGACGCGACGACCCCAAGGTGCGCGGCGATTCCGGCCCCGCTCGGATGCAGGATTCCACTCCCGTCGACCAACATCAACTCGGCCAGCTTTCCGGCTTCAACGACCGAGTCGAGCAGTGCAAGCAGGATAGGCAGTTCACGGAAGCTCAGGTAGCTGGTGATGTACGGAAACTCGATGGGACGGCCGATGGTCGCCGACCACACCAACTCGCCCGACTGCGTGGCAACCAGCGCATACGCCGCCTGGCCCCACCCCGGTTTCGGGTACGAAACGTCGACTCCGGCCACCAGCGCCGGCACGCGTTTCCTTGGCGTGCATCGAACCCGGCGGGCGAGTTGCTCCTGGAACGCCCGCAACCGCGCCAGCGGGCGTTCGGACCGGAAATCGCGGAAGCGGAGCCGCGACAGGTCGACCCGCCCGCGGTCGACTACGACGTGTTCGGCCGCGAGGCGACGGCGTGCTTGGGCGGTGCGCTGAGCAGCCGGGCTGAGCGATCCGTCGGCGCGAACGAGCCGATGCCAGGGCGCGGCGTCGGTCAGCAGGTGATCGGCCGCCGTCTGTCCCACCCATCGCGCGGCGATCGGGTTGCCGAGCGCTTCGGCCAGGTCGCCGAACGTCGCCACCCGACCCCCGGGGATCTGGCGAACCAGCCCGCGCAGCATCGCCGTGAGGTCGGGAATGGGGGGAAGGCGGGACGGCATGACCTAACGTTGGAATACCCAGTATTCGAGTGCGCCGAGGCGTTCGGAGCGTAGCCACCGGCGCTGTTGCGCAGGCAGCGACTTGTGCAGCACTTCGACCAGGTCGGCCAGGACGGTCTCGTTGTTTCCGTAGTAGTTGTGGCCCAGCAGGCTGGTATCGACCTCGGAAACGTCGACTGTTTCCATGCTGGGCAGTACGAGCAGTTCCCGGCCGGAGTCGCCGGCTCGCGGGTAGCCGTGTACCGTTTTCGAGTAGGCGAGTGCCGTATCGTTCGACGACGCGTACAGCGTTACGCGCTCCGCAGTTTGCACAATGTACGGGGCAATATCCTTGCGGAACACCTCGGCGTCGATGTCGGGCGCGGTGAGCACCACTTCGTTGAATCGCGGGCGCTTTTCTTCCGGCAGGAACGAGAGGTCGCGCAGCGCCGCGGTCAAGGCGCGGTTGCCCATGCTGTGAGCCACCAGGTGGATGCGCCGGGCGTCGGTTCGTTCGGCAACCTCGGTGAGAAACTTGCGCAGGTGAGGTACGGTCCACATGACGTTCGTTTCGTCGATGGTGTACTTGAACAGCCCTCCTTGCGAGGGCCAACTGAAAAGGATCGGCGCCCCGTCGAACTTCAGGTCGTAGGCAATTTGCGCCGTCCGCCGCGCGGCGTCTTCGAACGTCACGTTGAACCCGTGCACGAATACGAAGGCCGAGCGGGAATCGGACTGCGCGACGCGGGCCTGCAGGCTCTCGAAGAACATTTCCGATTCGAGCGGCTCGACGCCCGTCAGCACAACGTGCCGTTCGGGCGTTTCGTAGAAGTCGAGGCGAAAGACCGAGGGGGCTTCGAGCCGGCCTACCTTGTGGCTCTTGGGAATGCTTACCTCGCAGATTCCGTATTGTACGGTGCCTCGGTCATTTCCGTAGGCCATGCCGGCGATGGCGCCCGGTTCGCCCTCCGAAGCGGCCGAGACGCGTACTCGCCCTTCACGGTTGGCCAGCAGCATCAGCCCACCCAGCAGCACCGCGACGACGCCGGCCGTTACCGCCCCCCATCGCAGCACGGGATGGGCGCGGAAACGCAGCGCCGCCATTCCCAGCAGCACTGCCACCACTGCCGCACCAACTGTGATTATGCCCCACGCGAAAACCTGTCCGCCTTCGACAAGCGGAACCGTCAGGGCGTTGCGATCGGTGCCGTAAAATACCCGCACGACGGTGTAGCGGTCTTCGGCAGCGGACTCGCCGCCTTCCGCGGATACCGGGTCGACGACGGGCTCCGATACCGGAGAGGTTGCTTCTTGCGAGTCATCGAGCGGGAACTCGGGCGGGTCTGCCGTGGCAGCCTCGGGCGTCGGCGGGACATCACTCGGCGGCGCCGACGACTCGGGTTGGTGGAAGAGAATCGCGTCCGGTGCCGGAATCGATGGGACGGAGGGTGAGAGACCGGGGGCAAGCGCAGGGCCGCTTGACGAATCGGGAGCCCACGCAATTCTCGGAATCGCTTCCGCATCGATCGTTAGCGGAAGGGTCGGCGAAAGCGGCTCATGAAAGACCTCCGGTTCGGCCTCCATCTCGTGCGGCTGAAGCTGGGGCATCCGCGAGGGCTCGATATCGCGAACCGGATTGAAGGTTCGGAGTCGCACCGGTTGCCGGTCGACTGCGTCGGGCGACAGCAGGGCCGGTACCTCCAGGGGCGAGACGTCCGGAGTCGCCGGCGGAACGGAGTCGGCGACCGGGGGGGCCGGCTCGCCGAAGGTTTCCGGTTCGACCTCCGCCGGTTCGACGTGCTGCCTCCCCTCCCCCTCGGAGTCTGCGGGGTCGATCGCGTCGGGCGGCCGATGGGCCGCGGAATCCTCTTGCTTTTCCGCCATGCACCCGCCAAGCAACAGGAGGACAACCACCCAACCCAGCCGGTTGCGATGTGCGTTTTTCATGGGACTTCTCCGTAGTTATCTCATCAGACCGGTTTCGCGAATCGACCCGGACCCAGCGCCCCGGCGGGCGAACGAGGCACCGCGCTGCTTGGGGGCCGAAGTCTTCACGCGTTTCGCGCCAAATTTATCAGAAGCTGCCCAACGCCCCCACGTCAATTTTTCCGGATTCCGCCCAGGCGGCCGGTTCGACCGCGTCAACTTCACAGCACGTTCCGCCAAGCTATAATGGAGTTAGCGTTCTCGGAACAAACGGGCTGGACCTCCAGAGAGGGGTTTCGGGGTCATGTGGGCCTGGAACGGTCTCTTTGAGGGGGATTAATCTGCACGATAAGATGATTTTGCTGTTGTTCGGCGTTTGGAGCTCTGTTTTGTGCAGGAGGGGAGACCGAACCACCGGTAAGGGGCAAAGTCGAACCCAACGAGCGAGCTGATGGGAATTCGTTTCTACTGTCCGAACGGACACAAACTCAACGTCAAGTCGTTCCAGGCCGGTCGCCGAGGAATCTGCCCGTTCTGTGGCGCAAAGATCATCATTCCCACGCAGAGCACCCGAAAGAGCAGCAAGGCCGAACGCGCTGCCGGCGGCGCCCCCGAGGCCGAACACGAGGTTGTCTTGCAGCCGGAGTCGGGGGCCGGTCCCGCGGTGAGGCAGGCGGCTCCATTGCCGCAGGACAAGCCGGGGGGAGGGCCGACGCCATCGGATGGGGCTGCGCCCCTCGCTCCGACCGCGGCTGCCGCGCCGGTGACGGCGCAGCCGCTGTCGGCGCCGGCCTCGACGGCTGCCACTCCAACGCCGAAGGCGTTCGAGGCAACTCCTCCGGTCGCGAGTCCCTCGGCGCCCGGCCCTCAGGGCGGAAGTCAAGTTGCGTCGGCGCAGCCCGCTGCTGTTCAGCCGGTTGCCGAGCCCGCGGCCCCAGCCCCTCCGGCGTCGCCCTCGCCGCCGGGGACCGGTACGCCCGACGAGCCGGCGGATCCCTTGGCGGAAGCGGGAAACGTGGTGTGGTACGTGCGTCCGCCGTCGGGCGGGCAGTTCGGGCCCGCCACGAGCGACGTCATGCGCACCTGGATTACCGAGGGACGGGTCAGTGCCGATTCGCTCGTTTGGCGCGAAGGCTGGTCGGACTGGCAGGAGGCCGGCGGTGTGTTTCCGCAGCTCGGTTCACGCAAGGACGAGTTCGGCATCGACGTGCTGGGCGGAGCAGCACCGACCGCGCACACGGCCCTGGGCCGTGCCCGCGCCCCAAGATCGCGCCGCCAGGAAACCGTTCAGCAGGCCAGCATCATTACACTGCTGATTCTCGCCGTGTGCGCGCTCGTGGGGGTGTTCGTGTGGGTGGTGTTCTTCTATCCGGCCTAGCGGTCGCAAGGGGTATTCATGAAGGTTCAGCAGTTTCTGGAACACCACGGAATTGCCGCAAACCCCTTTGCCGACGAGGACGCCCAGACCGACCAGGTGTTCAAGGCCGGGTGTATTCGCAGTACTCACCATCCGACCTGGGACAAGGTATACGGCGACCCCGCCGAGCCCGCCACCACGGTTGTTTTCGGCGAAAAAGGCTCGGGCAAGACCGCCCTGGGCCTGCAAATCGTCCGTCATCTGGCCGACCATAACGCCGATCATCCCGAAGGCCAGGTTTTCGTCGTCGCTTACGACGACTTCAATCCATACTTGGACCGGTTCCGCGAGCGGTTCTCGGGCCGCCGACGACGGCGGGTGGAACGGTTGCTGGAGCAGTGGCGGCTGTGGGACCACATGGACGCCGTCCTTTCGCTGGCCGTCACCCAGTTGGTCGACCGGCTGTTGGAAGTGAAGCGGGCGAGGCATCCGGCCGCCCGCGACGAACCGCTTCCGACCGACCCGCTCGATTCCGGCCAGCGGCGCGACGTCCTCCTGCTGGCCGCCTGCTACGATCAGTCGACCTCGGAGAACCCGGTCGAGCGATGGCACCACTTGCGCAAACGGCTTGCTTTTCCCGTTTGGCGGGCGAAATGGGACTTGGGCGTAGGCGGGCTGGCGACTGTGGCGGTGCTGGCGCTGATCATCGGCACCGGCGGCTGGAGTTGGCTTGGCACGGTTTGGCCGTACTTGGCCATTCTCGCCGGCTGGGCCCCCCGGCTTTGGCGCCTGGTGAAATCGCACTGGCTGGCGTGGAAGATCGTACGCAATACCCGCGTGCTGAACCACAATACGAGCTTCTTGCGCAAGCTGCTCATCCAGTTCACCGCCGGGCAGTTGGTCGGTCAGCCGGTCCCCTCCGAGCAGCGGAGCGACGACCGGTACGAAGCGCTGGCAAAGCTGCAATCGCTACTGCGGGCACTACGATTCGGGGGGATCGTGGTGCTGGTCGACCGCGTGGACGAACCGTATCTGATCAACGGCTCGACGCCGCTGATGCGCGCCTTGGTGTGGCCCATACTCGACAACAAACTGCTGAAGCACCCGGGAATCGGGTTGAAACTGCTGTTGCCGGCCGATCTGGAGCGGCTGCTCGATCGCGAAGACCGCGAGTTCCATCAGCGGGCGCGTTTGGACAAGCAAAACCTGATTCGCTCGCTCGACTGGACCGGCCAATCGCTGTACGACGTGGCCGCCGCGCGCGTGCAGGCGTGCGCCGCCGACGGGGCCTCGCCGACACTGACCGGCCTGTTCGAGCCGACCGTCGACCAGCGCCGTCTGATGGACGCGTTCGCGGCCCTCCGGGTTCCCCGCAACCTGTTCAAGTTCATGTACCGCCTCATCACCACTCATTGCAACGCCCACACCGACGAGAGCCCGGTGTGGCGAATCTCCGGCGAAACGTTCCAATCGGTGCTCGCGCTCTACCAGCGCGAGCAGGACGCTTTTGACCGGGGGGTTGGGGCGGGCTAGCCGATTTCGCTCTTGACGCAACCCGGCCTTTTCGCCAAACTTCTCTACCACCGGCCATCCACGGCGGTTTCCTGGCGGAGGTTCCTTGTCGCCGGGGCGGCGGACTGCTTCAGGGAGATGCCGGTCCCGGGAAGAAAAGCGGAATATCACGACGCGCAAAGGAGTGCATTCCATGTGGCGAATTACGGCAGCCGGAATCGGCTTGAGCGTACTGATCAGTCTGGCCGGATGCGGGAAACCGGAAACGCCCGATGTGGACTTGAACCCCGGTCCCAGCGGCGGCCAGACGGATGCGTCGACTGACGAGACGCCGCAGGGCGCTGTCAGCATCTTCCTTAGCGCCGTCTGTGCAGGCAACGATGAACACGCCGGCAGCATGCTTACCGATATTGCCCGGAGAAAGACGGCCGAAATGGACCTCGAAGTGGCCCCGCCCGGCAGCGATACGGCCCAGTTCCGAATTGGCGAAGTGGAGTTGGTTGGCGAAGACGGCGCACGGGTCGCATGCACCTGGAGCGATTTGGATGAAGAAGGCGAACGCACTGAGGAACAAATCCTCTGGGTTCTCCGACGCGAGCCGGAAGGTTGGCGCATCGCGGGAATGGCGCCGACCATCTTTCCGGGTGAACCGCCCTTGCTGCTGAACTTTGAGGATCCCGAAGAGATGTTTGAGAAACTCGAGTGGGTGCAGCAAGAGGCGCTGCGCCGCGCGCAGGCCGAGGTGATGCAAGACACGGAAGGCGTACCGCTGGAAGCGCAGCGGCCGGGGGCCGAGGGCGAGGAGGTCCGTCGCTAGAGCCCTGCCTTTCCGGGCGAACCGGGACAATTTCTTTCAGGATGTCCGGCGGTTTGTATGGAAGTTTTTTCTTTGGGTTTCCTTCGCTTTATTGAGGGTGGTGCGCGGTCCCTTCTCTAGGATCGGCGCGAAATCGACCCGCCGGGACGTGTGGCGCTGCGGCGCAAGCCTTCCTGTATAAAGGGTTTAGGCCGTTTGCGCGGCTTGAGGCAGCGTTTCGGCCGGGCACTGTTTGGGTCGAGAAGCGTCCCGGATCGCTGCGGTGAGCTACCCTTCGGTAAGTGTTCGCCGTATATCGCCCAAACCCCCGATTTGCCCTGAGGCAAAAAATTCAACACTCCCCCTGTTGACATCCGGGTGATCTATGCTAGCTTATCATCTTATGCTGTGCAGTCGGCAACGACGGAAAGCTCGACCCGATTGGTTCAACAGGGCACTGATCGGGCGGGTTCTCCTCGCCGTGTGTAGAGCAAACGCATCGAAGAGGAACCCCGATTGCTGCCGTTGGGATCGGGGGGAACGGAGTGACCGACGGCGTGTGTTTGAGTTTCTCAACGTTACGGTACCTGTTTAACTGGAGGTTTCAGCAATGAAACGCATCTGCTTGATGAGTGCGGTGGTTCTGCTTGCCGCGCTGGGAATCGCCCTGATGGGCGCGGAGAAGCAGGCCATGGCCGACGACGCATGTGCGCCGGTCGCCTGCGCACCCGCGGTGGAGACTTGTGCTCCGGCCACGTGTGCTCCGAAGACGTGCACGCCGCTGCGCGACCGCTTGGCTTGCCGCCTTGCGGAACTGCGTGCGAAGCGTTGCGCTCCGAAGACGTGTTGCGCCCCGGCCACGTGTGAGCCGGCCGCTTGCGAGCCGGTCGCGGTTGAGCCCGCCACCTGCGCTCCGAAGACCTGCCGTCCGAAGCGTGTTCCCCGGACCTGCCGTCCGAAGACCTGCCGTCCGGTGCGCGTTCCGCGGACCTGTCGTCCGAAGCGCGTTCGGGGCTGCTGCCCGGCCGCTTGCGTCCCGGCCGCGTGCGACGCGGTTGAGGCCGTTGAGGATGCCGAGGCCGAAGAGGCCCCGGCGCCCGCCCCCGAGGCTCCGGCCGACGAAGAAGCCCCGGCTCCCGAGGCTCCTGAGGCTCCGGCTCCCCCTACCACGTAAACCCACCCCCGGATGTGGACGGAGCTGCCAACCGCTCCGCTCCGCGAGCCGCTGTTGCGGTCCGTCCTCAGAGTTGCGATTGCCCTGTTGTCGCGACTCTCTTGTCCGTGCTGATTCGAGCCGGGTCCGTTCTTGGGCCCGGCTCGCTTTCGTTAAACGCCGCAAGAAAACGCTTCCGCCGCAGATGTGGTTCTCCACAATGCTAGCAGTGATTTCAGTACAATATATGGTAGGTGCACTTTCTCACAGGCCCAAAATACGGAAAGTCCTTGCCAGACTTTCCTGACCGTCATAAACTCACCGGCGACTTGCACTCCAACCGGCGCGAGGACGCCAACCTACGCAGGAGCATCGAGGCCAACGATAGGGACATCGCCTCCGGGGTTTGTGCCTGAGCAGTGAAGACACGACAACGGCAGGAAGGTCTGCGGTCGGGACGGCAGGGAACGCCGGCCTCGCCCGCCCCGCGACTCTTGTGCCTTCGTTCCATTCGGAACGATTGCGCGGATCGGGCTTTCTTGTTCGCCGCCGTCCGGTCTGCTCTCCAGGCTCGGTCCGGAAGGATGCCTCCGCCCGACTCCCCGCGGTCATTCAAACCGGGCACAGGACGCGCCCAGGAGGATTGCAAGTGATGAGCCGAAAACCGGTCATCGGGGTAAATGCCGACTATCGAGCGGCACGCAAGGACGTACCCGCCTTCAGTTTTCTCGCAGCGGGTTATATCGATTCCATCCAGAAGGCCGGCGGCATCCCGATGATGCTGCCGCCGTTGGACGAGCAGGACGATCTGGAACGCCTGCTCGATCTGCTCGACGGCGTGGTCATGGTTGGCGGCGCCGATCTGGACCCGCGCCGCGACGGCTACATGCTGCACCCGTCGGTACGGCTGATGGACGGGCGCCGCGAAGATTTCGACCGCATGCTCATGCGGTCGGTCGCCCAACGGAAAATGCCCGTCTTCGGCATCGGATGCGGCATGCAACTGATCAACGTCATGCTGGGCGGCACACTCCACCTCCACATTCCCGAGGACCTTCCCCGGGCCCTGCCCCATCGCGACAACATCGACCCCGCGCACCGCCATGCGTTGGAAGTGGAAATGGGAACGATCATGGAGCGGGTATACGGCGAAGGGGAAATCCGTGTCAACAGCATGCACCACATGGCCATTGACGACCTGGCCCCCGGCTTTGCCGCCACGGCCCGGTGCCCGGACGGGGTGATCGAAGCCATCGAGAGCACCGCGGACGATTGGCTTGCCCTGGGCACACAGTTCCATCCGCAAAGCGATTCCGCTTCCGCCCTCGACTTGCGAATCTTCGAAGAGTTTATCGCCGGAGTGAGCGGAGCCGCGGTAGTCGAAGTACGCATGGTGGCCTGATTCGGGTCCGCAGTACTTGCCAAGCCGGGCCATTCTCCTCGTCGAAGAAAGTGAGTATGGGTAAAATGAATCGACTTTTCGGATTTTTGCGAGTTTGACGGAAGTTCCGGTTGGGAAGCTTCCGATATGGGGTTACGTCCACGTGTCGGACGCTGGGCCTTGCCCGGCTCCCCCCAATTCGGAGGCTTCCCCCATGGCATCGAGATTACGGTTTGTCCTGAGTTCACTGCTAGCGGTGTGTGGTTTGGCCGGTGTGGCCGTCGTCGAGGCGCCGGCACAAATCGACCTGCAAGAGGCGGTTACCGGCGTGCCGATGGCGCGACGGCAATGGGAGCAACGCATGGTCGGCCGGGTGCGGCCTCGGCACACGCCGGCCGTTCGGCCCGAAGCGGGCGTCGGGGTGCGCCCGGTCGCGCCGACGCACCGGTCGGCCGTTGCCTCCGGGCCTTCGATGGGCCGAGTGCGGCAGGCCGCAGCGTTCGAAGAATACGAGTTGACTCCGGCCGAGGCGGCTCGGGCCGCCGCCCAGGACGTGTACCTCGAACCGCTCCCCAACGGCGCTGTTCCCGGCGCACGGATGCAGCCGGGCGCGTTCGCCCAAGGCATGGACGGCTGCACGGATTGCCAGGGTGGTTGGGGCGGCTGCGATGTGACCTTCGAGCACCAGGGCGCGTGCGATCCGGCCGGATGCGGCGTCCACCCAGACTGCGCCACCTATGCCGTCGGGCCGCTGTGGTGGGTGGGGCATCCGCGGTTCCGTGGGCTCTTGCGCGACCTGTCGGTGTTTGGAGGTGTCCACGGGTTCAAGGGGCCGCTGGACCAGGGACGAAACGGCAACTTCGGCTTCCACGAAGGCGTGAACTTCGGGGCGCCCCTCGGCGGCCCCTGGGGACTCGGCTACCAGCTTGGCACCGCCGTGGTCCATAGCAACTTCACCGGGAGTGGCGACAACCAGTTCGCCGGCCAGGACCGCAACCAGGTGTTCTTCACCGCCGGCCTCTTCCGCCGGCAGTGCATCGGTCTGAACTGGGGCGTTGTGTTCGACTACCTCGACGACAGCTACTATGCCAACGTCAATCTGAAGCAGATTCGCAGCGAAACCTCCTGGCGCTTCCCCACCGGTGGCGAATTGGGCTACTGGGGTGCCTACGGTGTCGGCAACGACCGCGCCATCGACGGACGGCTCGATCCGACCGATCTGTTTGCCTTCTACTACCGCAGGCATTTCCAACGAGGTGGCGACGGCCGCATCTGGGGCGGTTTCAGCGGCCATGGCGACGGGATGTTCGGGGCCGATATCCGCGTGCCCATCGGCCACGGCTGGGCCCTGGAGAACAGCATCAATTACATCGCGCCGAAAAGCGGTCATACCGACGAAGGATCGGAGCGGGAATCGTGGGCCGTGAACATCCAGTTGGTCTGGTACCTCGGCCAACCCGCCGCTTGTGCCTTGAAGAGCCCTTATCGACCGCTCTTCGGCGTGGCCGACAACGGAAGCTTCATGGCCGACTTCGTCCGGAACCCAACCGGAAACTGAGAGTCGCATGCATGCCGCGGGTCACGATCATCCCGCCGGATTGCCTGCGGCAACGCTTCTCGACCAATGCGAGATGCGGCGCCTGCGGCGTTCCGGGCCGGGTGGGCAGCACCGGAATAAGGTCGAAACGGCCGTACAGCTTATCCATCGACCCTCCGGGGTGACGGCCGAGGCCAACGAACGGCGCAGCCAGGCGGAAAACCGCCGCGTTGCCGTCTTCCGGCTGCGAGTGAACCTGGCCCTGACCGTTCGGCGCGCCGCCGACGAGGCGTCGGAACCGAGCGCACTTTGGCAGTCGCGGCTGCGAGGACGCAGGATCGAGGTGTCGGCTTCCCATGACGATTTTCCCAGTTTGCTCGCCGAATCGCTCGACACCTTGGCGGCCTGCGAGGCCGACCCGCGCCGCGCCGCCGCCCGATTGCATACCACGAGTTCCCAACTCGTCCGGTTTGTCGGCCGAGAGCCGCGCGCGTTGAACCAATTGAATGAATGGCGGGCGGAACGCGGGCTGCCTCCGCTCCGACCGCGGTAGACCCGCCCGGGAACGGAGGAACCTTGCCGGCTTTGCAAAGGAAAGGTCGGCCGTTTGGTCCAACGGCGCTTTGCACTCCAAAAAATCAAGCCTCTCGCGGGCACGGTTCCTGAACGATGTGCTAGGATTGACCTATGAGAACAACCCAATGGATACTGCTGGTGCTGACGTTTCTCGTCGGCTGGTATTTGGCGTTCGGCGTCCTCTGATTCGCCGAGCCCATGCTCCGCCGGTCATCCGATCGACGGGGCGGCGCTCGCTTTCTGCCCAAACCAAAGGCGAGCGGGGGCCCTGAGGCCCCTGTTTCTGCTTCATGCACAGGGCGCCAACCGAATGGCGGGCGAGGCCGTGCGGCGCCTGTTTCTGCGAAAGCCCTTCATCGCGACGGTTCCCGATTCGCCGCTACTTGGCCATAAGTCAGGCTTATGCTAGACTTCCGCCATGAACATCGAAACGCTCAGGGTCTACTGCGACGTCGTCCAGCACCAGAGCTTCTCGCGCGGGGCCGCGCTGAACGAGGTGAGCCAATCGGCGGCGACCCAGTCGGTCCACCGGTTGGAGCGCCATTTCGGCGTCCAACTCATCGACCGGGGGAAGCGGCCGTTCGTGGTCACCCCCGAGGGGCAGGTGTGCTACGAGGGGTTCCGCGAGGTGCTCGAATTGTACGACTCGGTCGAGGCCCGGGTTCGGTCCCTCCGCATGGAAATTGCCGGTGTGGTGCGCGTGGCGGCCATTTACTCCGTCGGGCTGCACCACATGACCCGCTGCATGCAGCAGTTCATGCAGCGATACCCCAAGGCGAAGGTTCGCCTGGAGTACCAGCGTCCGAACAAGGTGTACGACCAGGTGCTCGGCGCCGAAGTCGATTTAGGCATCGTTTCCTACCCGACCGCCTCGGCCGATCTGTCGGTGGCCCCGTGGCGAAGCGAACGCATGGTGCTGGCCTGCAATCCCGACCATCCCTTGGCACAGCACCAGGCGATTACCGTGGAGCACCTCGCCGGGGAACCCTTCATTGCGTTCGACCGCGACCTGAGCATCCGCAAGGAAATCGACCGCCATTTTCGCCAGCGATCGGTGACCGTTTCGGTGGCCATGGAGTTCGACAACATCGAAACGATCAAGCAGGCGGTGGCGATTGGCGTGGGCGTAAGCATCCTGCCGGAACCGACCGTGCAAATGGAGGTGCAGGCGGGGCTTCTGCGGGCGGTCCCGCTGATGGCCCCCGAACTGTGGCGGCCCCTGGGCATCATCCACCGCCAGCGGAAGGTGTTCACGCCCACGGTCACGAAGTTCGTCGAGCTACTGCACGAAACGACCGAGCACCCGGAGGAGAGTGGCCATGCGTGAAACGGAAGTCGGCGTCGTATTCCAGCCCTCCGGACGCACCGTGTACGTATTGCCCGGCACGCGCCTGCTGGAGGCCGCGGCCGGGGCGGGCATCGTGCTGGACCAGCCCTGCGGCGGGGCGGGCGTGTGCGGCAAGTGCCGCGTGCGCATCGCGGGCGACGGCGGTTCGCCCACCCCCGCCGAAGTACGCTGCTTCTCGGAAGCCGAGTTGGCCGACGGCTTCCGACTGGCCTGCCAGACGACCGTGTGCGGTCCCCTCACCGTCGACGTGCCGCCGACCTCGCTGCTGGCGGTGGGCCACCAGATCCTCGACCGATCGACGACCGCCGCCGCCGCTGCGCTCGACCCGGGCGTTGAGAAGCGGTACGTCGAGCTTTCCCCGCCCGCACGCGGCGACGATGCGCCCGACGCCGTCCGCCTGGCGCAGGCGATCGGGCCGCTCGAACTCGACCTGCACGCCGTCCGAGCCCTGCCCGGCCGGCTGCGCGAGGCAAACTTCCGCGGAACGGCCGTCGTGGCCGATGCGCGCCTCCTCGACTTCGAGCCCGGCAACACCGAGGCCGAGCACTTTGCCGTGGCCGTCGACCTGGGCACGACCACCCTGGTGGCGGCCCTGTTCAATGCCCGCACGGGCGACGAGCTGGCGGTCGCCTCCCGGCTGAACCCGCAAACCCGCTTCGGCGACGACGTCCTCTCGCGAATCGTCCACGCCACCAGCGATAGCGAAGGCCTCGCGCAACTTGGCGGGTCGGTCGCCGCCGCAATCGACGAACTCCTTGGCGAATTGGCGGCCGCCGCCGGCATCGGGCGCGACCGCATTTACGAGGCGACCTTCTCGGGCAACACGACCATGCAGCAGCTTTTCTGCGGCATCGATCCCCGCTCGCTCGGCGCGGTCCCCTTCGTGCCGGCCATGGGCCCCGGCCTCGCCTGCGAGGCGCGCCACCTCGGGCTGGCGATCCACCCGCGAGGTCGGGCTTACGTGATGCCCGTCATCGGCGGCTTCGTGGGCGGCGATACGGTGGCGGGCGTCCTGGCCACGGCCATGACCGAAGGTGCAGGGCCCACGCTGCTGGTCGATATCGGCACCAACGGCGAGATCGTCCTTTGGGCCGGCGGCCGCCTGACCGCCGCTTCCACCGCGGCCGGGCCGGCCTTCGAGGGCGCCCGAATCATGCACGGCATGCGCGGCAGCACGGGCGCCATCGAAAAGGTCGTCGTCGACGGCCGGCTGCGCGTGAACGTCATCGGCAACGTGCCCCCGGTCGGCCTGTGCGGCTCGGCCCTGATCGATACGGCCGCCGAGCTGCTCCGCCACGGGCTTCTGACCCCCCAGGGCCGCCTGCTCGGGCCCGACGAATTGCCGCCCGGCTTACCGCCCGACCTGGCCGCGCGCCTTACCCTCCACGACGGAAAGCCCGCCGTCGTGCTGGCCCCGGCCGACGAGACGGGCACCGGCAAACCCATCCTGCTCACCCAGCGCGACCTGCGGGAATTGCAGCTTGCCACCGGGGCGATTCGTGCGGGCATCGGCATCCTGCTCGGCCAGGCGGGCCTCGGGCCGGAAGACCTCGACGCCGTGCTCATCGCCGGCGGGTTCGGCAACTTCATCCGGCGCAGCAACGCCCAGCGCATCGGGCTCATGCCGCACCGCGTCGAGCGGCACCGTATTCGCTACCAGGGCAACACGTCGCTGGCCGGCGCGGCGGCGGTCGCCCTTTCGCGCACCGTCCGCCGCCGCGCCGAGGAAATCGCCCGGATGGCCGAGCACGTCGACCTTTCCACCGACCCCGCTTTCCACACCGCCTTCGCCGACGCGATGCTCTTCCCCGAATCGTAGATTTCCAGGTGCGAACCCCGGCCATAGTAGCAGGCACGCTCCGTCGTGCCGTCCGCCATAGTAGCCACCCGCACGCTCCGCCGTGCCGTCCGCCA